>DASPKC010000172.1:0-12500 GCA_035628295.1 Baekduia sp. | reverse complement strand
CCTCGGGGGCGACCACGACGATCGTGCCGTCCTCCCGCGGGGGCGCCGGACGCAGCGGCGCGATCCACAGGTCGTACTGCTCGGGTCCGACGAGCCGGCGCAGTTCCGCTTGGAGCAGGGGCCAGGTGGCGGCGGCGTCGGGGGTCACGGCAGGGGTCGTCGGCTCCGGCAGGAGAGATCGTGCGAAACGTGCAGAGGCGGCGCTGCGCGGAGGTCCGGGCCTGCTCCCCCGCGGCGTGCAGCGACAGTAGCAGAGCCCTCTGCGCCGGCGGCCGGGGTCTGTGGAGCCCGCACGCGGCGATGCCGCAAATGCCGGAGAACCGCAACGACACAGCCTGTGGACGCCCTGTGGACGAGCCTCGGAGGGACCGGGCGCGCTACCATGCCGGGGCTCCCGCCGCCGACGGGGGGAGCACCCTCGCCATGAAGCGCACCTACCAGCCCAAGAAGCGCAAGCGCGCCCGCACGCACGGGTTCCGTGCCCGGATGCAGACCCGCGCCGGCCAGCTCACGCTCAAGCGCCGCCGCGCGAAGGGCCGCAAGCGCCTCACCGTCTGAGGCCGTGAGCGAGCTGCCGCGTCCCGCCGGCCGCCGTCCGAAGAAGGGGCGGCTGTCGCGCAGCGCGGAGTTCGAGCGGGTCTACCGGCAGGGGCGGTCCTACGGCAACCGCCACTTCGTCCTGCACGCGTTCCCGCGCCCGGACGCCGGGGCGCTCTCGGAGGGCCCGCGCTTGGGACTCTCCGTCTCGCGCAAGGTCGGCGGGGCGGTCGACCGCAACCGCGTCAAGCGGGTGCTGCGCGAGGCGTTCGCCGTGGAGGGCCGGCGGCTGCCTGCCGACACCGACGTCGTGGTCGTCGCCAGGCCCGAGGCGCGCGAGCTGACCGAGCGCGAGGGGCTCGCGGGCGTACAGCGCGAGCTCGCCGAGCTCGTCGACCGCGTGGCCGGTGCGCCGGCCGCGTCGCGCCCCGCGGCGTGACCGCGGCGCGCCGCGCGGCCACCTCCCCCATCCGCGCCTACCGGCGCTGGGTCTCGCCGCAGCTGCCCCAGCGCTGCCGCTACTACCCGACGTGCTCGGCGTATGCCGTCGAGGCGATCGAGCGGTACGGCATACTGCGCGGGCTGGTCCTCGCCATCTGGCGGGTCCTGCGCTGCAACCCCTTCAGTCACGGCGGGGTCGACCCGGTCGACGCCCAGCGCCTCTTCCGGCCACGGCCGGCACCGACCACCGACCCCTCCTCATGACACCGATCGCCGCCAACCCCGTCCAGCCGCTGATTGATGCGTTCAACGCGGTCATTGTCTTCATCCACGACACGTTCGGCGTCAGCTGGGGCCTGTCGATCGTCCTGCTGACGGTCGCCGTGCGGTTGCTGCTCGTGCCGCTCGCCGTCAAGCAGTACACCTCCATGCAGGGACTCGCCCGGATCGCCCCGGAGCTGAAGAAGCTCCAGGAGAAGTACAAGGACGACCGCCAGCGCCTGCAGCAGGAGACCATGCGCTTCTACCAGGAGCACAAGGTCAACCCCTTCGCGTCCTGCCTGCCGCTGCTGGCGCAGTTGCCCGTGTTCTTCGCGCTGTTCTACGCGCTGCGCGACGACCTGCGCCAGGACATGTGCGACCAGACGGCCAAGCCGTGCGGGGAGATCGCGGGTGATTGGGGGGAGAAGTTCTTCTTCATCCCGGACATCACGGACAAGGCGACCGGCGGCGTGCTCATCGCCCTGATCGCCCTGTACGTCGGCTCGCAGTTGTTCTCGTCGCTGCTGATGATGAACCCGACGACGCCGAAGAACCAGCGCATCATCTTCCTGGCGCTGCCGTTCGTCTTCGTCCTGTTCATCTTCAACTTCCCGGCCGGCCTGATCATGTACTGGATCACCACGAACCTGTGGACGGTGGCCCAGCAGCAGACGATCAAGCGGATCGTCCCGACGCCCCCGCCGCTGGAGTTGCCGGACGAGCCCGAGAAGCCGCGCAAGGGCGGCGGCAAGGCCGCCCCGGCGATGGTGGCCGCCGGCGGACCGACCAAGGCGCCGCCCCCGCCGCCCCGGCGCAAGCGCAAGCAGCGGTCCGGGCGGAGGCGCTAGCGGTGGCCCCGCGGCAGGCGCCGCAGGACGAGTTGCTCGCGGAGTTCCTCGAGCACGTCGCCTCAGGCCTCGGACTGAACGCGACGGTGCGGGTCACCATGGACGACGACGAGGTCTGTGGCGTCCTGGAGGGCGATGACCTCGGCATCTTCATCGGGCGCCACGGCGCCACGATCGAGGCCGTCCAGCACCTGGCGCAGCGGATGCTGCTGGCCGATCCCGACGCCCCGCGCCGTCGCATCGTGGTGGATGCCGCGGGCTACCGCGCCCGGCGCCGGGAGGCCCTGCAGAAGCAGGCCGACCAGGCCGCGGCGGATGCACTCCGCGGCGAGCGGCCCGTCGCCCTCGACGCGATGACGGCGAGTGAACGCAAGATCGTCCACGAGCACCTGCGCGACCGCGACGACATCGAGACGTACAGCGAGGGCGACGAGCCCGAGCGCCACCTCGTCGTCGCCCCCCGCTCCGCCTGAGCGGCGTTTCACGTGAAACGGGCGCGTCGGCTGGGACGTTCCACGTGAAACGGGCCGCCGAGCGCCTCGACGAACTCGCGGCGCGCTACGACCTCCCGGCAGCCACGGCAGCGGCGTGGCTGCGGCTGCTCGAGGCGTTGCGCGACGAACCCACGTCGCTGACGACGGTGCGCGACCCCCGCGACGGCGCCGACGTCCACATCGCGGACTCCCTCGCCGGCCTCGACGTGGCGGCGGTGCGGGAGGCGGGGTCCATCGCCGACCTCGGGAGCGGGACGGGGTTCCCGGGTCTCGTCCTCGCCTCGGCGCTGCCGACGGCCTCGGTCGCGCTCGTCGAGAGCGTCGGCCGCAAGTGCGACTGGCTGGAGCGGGCGGTCGGCCTGCTCGAGCTCGAGCGCTGCGCCGTGGTCTGTGCCCGGGCGGAGGCCTGGCCGGCCGGGCTCGGCGCCCACGAGCTCGTCACCGCGCGCGCCCTGGCGCCGCTCGCCGTGCTGCTGGAGTACGCCGCACCGCTGCTGCGGGAAGGAGGATCGCTGCTGGCGTGGAAGGGACACCGTGACGACGGCGAAGAGCGCGCCGCCGCCGCCGCGGGTGCCATCCTGGGCATGGCGCCCCTGGAGATCCGGTCCGTGGAGCCCTGGCCAACCGCCGGAGCGCGCCACCTCCACCTCTGGTCGAAGGTGAGCCCGACGCCCGCCCGCTTCCCACGGCGCGCAGGAATGGCCCGCAAACGGCCGCTCCGCGCCTCGACCTGAGCCTGAGCCATGAGCTTCGGCGGCGAGCCGCGAGGCGCCGTCCGACCGCATCCGCCGCTACCTTGAGGCATCGCATGGGGACCGTCTACGCGATTGCCAACCAGAAGGGCGGGGTCGGCAAGACCACCACGGCCGTGAACGTCGCGGCGTGCATCGCGGAGGCCGGCTACCCGACCCTGCTCGTCGATGTCGACGCCCAGGCCAACGCGACGGTGGGCCTCGGCCTGCCGAAGGACCACGAGCCGAACCTGTACGACGTCCTGATCGACGGCGTCGCGGCCGAGGACGCGCTGCTGGAAACCGAGGTCGACGGCCTCTGGGTCCTGCCCGCCCATCCCGACCTGGCCGGCGCCACCGTGGAGCTCCCGCGCCAGCCGGGCTCCGAGCGGCGCCTGGCCAAGGCGCTGGACCCGCTGCGCGAGCGCTTCGCCTACCTGCTGCTGGACTGCCCGCCGTCGCTGGGGCCGCTCACCGTCAACGCTCTGGTCGCTGCGGACAAGGTGATCGTGCCGGTCCAGACCGAGTACTTCGCGCTGGAAGGCCTCGCCGGGCTCCTGGACACGCTGGCGCTCGTCCAGCGCGAGCTCAACCCCCGGCTGACCGTGGCCGGGATGATCCTCACCATGCACGACGGCCGCACGAGGCTCGCGCGCGACGTCGAGCGCGAGGTGCGCGAACACTTCCCCGAGCTCGTGTTCGACACGGTCATCCCCCGCAACGTCCGCGTCGGGGAGGCGCCGAGCTTCGGGCGACCCGTGATCCATCACGACCCCCACTCCTCGGGGGCCGACGCCTACTTCGAGCTCGCCAAGGAGGTGGCCGCTCGTGGCTAGCCCCTCGCGCGGCATGGGCCGGGGCCTCGCCGCCATCCTGACGACCACGGCGCCCGAGGACGCCGAGGACCGTCCGGAGCTGCGCGATCTGCCGGTCGAGCTCGTGCGGCCGAACCCCGGCCAGCCCCGCAAGCGCTTCGACCAGGACGCCCTCGACGCCCTGGCCGCGTCGATCGGCGAGCGCGGCGTCCTGCAGCCGGTGCTGGTCCGGCCGGTGCCCGGCGGCACGTACGAGCTCGTCGCGGGCGAGCGGCGCTGGCGGGCCGCGCAGCTGGCCGGGCTGGACCGCGTGCCGGCCATCGTCCAGGACCGCGACGACACCGCCACGCTCGAGGCCGCGCTCGTCGAGAACATGGCGCGCGAGGACCTCAACCCGGTGGAGGAGGCGCGGGCCGTCGCCGCCCTGGTGGAGGACCTGGGGCTGACGCGCGAGGAGGTCGGCCGGCGGGTGGGCCGCAGCCGTGTCGCCGTCTCGAACCTGCTGCGGCTGCTGGACCTGCCCGACGAGGTCCTCGACGCCCTGGAGGACGGGCGGCTGACGGAGGGTCACGGCCGCGCCCTGCTGCTCGCCGACGACCACGCCGACCGCCGCCGCCTGGCCCGGGCCGCCGCCGAGGGGGGCTGGAGCGTCCGGGTGCTGGAGGACCAGGCCCGCGGCGCCAACGCCGCCCGGGCGCACGCCGGCGGCGCCCCGGGGCGCAGCGTCCCCCGCGTACACCCCGATCAGGAGGCGGCGGCCGACGAGATCGCCGCGGCGCTCGGCGGTGCGCTCGGCACGGACCTCCGGGTCAAGCCGCGCGGCACGGGCTACCGGGTCGAACTGACGTTCGCCTCCGCCGAGGAGGCGGTCGACCTCGCCCGGCGACTCCGCACGGCCTGAGCCTCGCTACACTGCCCGTCGTCCTCGGGCGATTAGCTCAGTCGGTTAGAGCGCTTCTCTGATAAGGAAGAGGTCCCAGGTTCGAATCCTGGATCGCCCATCGCCAGTTTGCAGGGAGTTCTCGCGGGCCGCCTCCGTGCCGCCTGCTTCGTGGGTACGAGACGGGTACACACTCGCCCTCGCGCGCAGGATCTGCTCCTCGGCGGACATGCGCTCATCGCCCAGCTCGGCGAAGACGTGGGCGTAGGTCGAGAGGGTCATCGTCGGCGCGTGTCCGGCCTGCTGCGCGACCTCGACGACCGAGCGGCCCTCGTGGATCAGCAGGGACACGAACGAATGGCGGAGGTCGTAGGCGCGCGTCGTCTGCAGCCCGAGCTCGGCGGCGGAGTCGGCGTAGACGCGCCGACGCCAGTTCTGCCAGGCCGTGCGGGTCCACGGTGCACCCTGAGGCCCAGGGAAGACCAGCTCCTCGTCACCCGGTCGCCCGCATGCCTGCCACCAGTCGCTCAGGTCGTTGACGAGCGGTGTGACAAGCGGGACCGACCGCGCTCTGCGGGTCTTGGTCGCGCCGATCTCGCCCAGCGACACCGCGCCGTCCACCAGCAGAGCGCGGCGCCCCACATGTCGCCACGTGAGAGCGAGGGCCTCGCCAGGGCGCAGACCGGCGTAGGCCAGCACCGACACGAGCGTCGCGTCCCGCAGTCGATCACGCGAGCGCAGCAGAGCCCGCAGGCGCTCCACATCGGCGGGCTGCAGAGGGGAGACAGCGCGCTGGCGAGCCGGATTCGGCTTGCGCACGAGCGCCGCCGGGTTCGCGGACAGCCGTCCCCACTCGACGGCGCGTTCCAGCACCCCGCCCAACAGCACCAGCGTCTTGCGGACCGACGCTGGCCCGACACCGGACGCCTCGAGCTCCGCACGAAACCGCTGAAGCGCCGCAGGGTCGAGGTCGCGCAGCTGCACCGAACCCAAACGAGGGAGCACATGCTTGTCCCACAGCGCGGCGTAGGTCTCCAGCGTGGTGCGGGCGAGGTTGGGCTCGCCATGCAGCTTCCACCACTCCTGCCCGAAATCCCGCAGTGTCTCGTGGCCCGCGTCGAGCCGGCCGAGCTCGCGGGTGCGCTTGAGGCGGCGTACCTCGGCGTCGAAGGCCTGCGCGTCTCGCTTGCGGCCCAAGACCTTGGAGCGGTTGCGTCCTTGTTCGTCGCGCCAGCGCACGCGCCACACGACCTCCCCGCTGGATCTGGTCGTCCGCTCGATGCTCATGCCGCTTCTCGTCCTCCGCCGCCGTCTGCCAACAGGTCGCGGAAGCTACCGGCGGCGCGGGTGGGCTTCGAGCGGCCGTGCAGTTCTGTGACGGAGATCGGCGAGGGCGGGATGGGCTGTGGGGGTGTGACCGTGGCGGCGTGCATCCAGGCGTCGAGGTCGTGCGGGCGGATGCGCAGGCGGTGGCAGAGGCGCAGGGCGGGGAGCTCGCCGCGGCGGATGGCGTCGTAGATCGCGCGCTTGGAGAGGCCGCAGGCGTAGGCGACCTGGTCGACGCTCAGCAGGGTCTCGGTCATGAGTTCGGCTCGGTCTCGGGTTCGGGGAGGTCGGGGATGGCGAAGTGCTCGCGCGCCGGCGCCGGGCGCAGGTGCGGCGGGTGGAGCTCGCGGACCTGGCGCAGCGTCAGGACGGTCAGGCGCGGGTGGCGCAGGTAGGGCAGGTCGTGGTCCAGCCAGGCCCTGACGGTGTCTGCGCGCCGGACGGTGGGGCAGACGATCAGCAGGCGCGCCGAGCCCTGGGCGGCGGCGAAGGTGCGGGCCTTGCCGACGAGCCGCCGGCGGCTGTAGTGGCCGAGGTCGACCTCGAGGTAGGCCAGGCCGTCGTCGGAGGAGACGGGGTCGTAGAACTCGGCCAGCTGGTAGGTGGCGTCGGGACGGTGGCGCACGGCCTGGCGGTCCTTGGCCTCCAGCAAGTGCTCGGGGATCAGGTCGGCGCCCAGCCAGTCGCCGACACGGTTGACGGCCAGCTGGTGGGGGATGGACTGCTCGCGCAACATCGGGTTCCACCGGCGATGCAGGAAGTGCTCGCCAGCCAGCGACCGGCGCACGATCGCGGCCTTGGCCCTGGGACCGAACGTGTACGCCGAGACCTCCTCACCGTCCCAGGGCTGCACGACCCGGGTGCGGGTCAGGTAGCCGTGGGCGACCAGGTCCCCAAGGCGGTTCAGCGCCCGCTTGCGCGACAAGCCCGCGAAGTGCCGGCAATGCAGCCAGCCCAGCGTCTCAGCGCGACGGACGGTGAGGTCCTCCAGGATCCTCTGGTCGCGGCGCGTGAGATGCAGCCCCCGCTTGCGTCGGCGATCTCGATCCATGCCACCTCTCTTGGAGCGGCCCCCCGCGAGTGTTGCCGCACGCGACCCACCAGGTCGTCCGAAACCCGTCCGAAGAGCCTCCGGGGACCCGGGAGCACCCAGGGACGCCCGCCAGCCCTCTTTCGGCGGAAGAGGCTGCAAACCGCCGGGAATGCGCGAGGTGTCCTGGCCGGACACCTCGCGCAGAGCGCTCGGTCTCGCACGGGAGCAAGCTCCCGGCGAGATCACCGCGACGAACTGAGCAGACGATCAGGCCGACAGCGCCCCGCTCGGCTCACCCGACGCAACCTGTCGATGCCAGCCGGCGCCTGTCGCTTCCCCGGGAGACGCACGACCGTGCTGTCCGAGTGCACGACGGTCGCGCTCCTCTCGCCGTGGACGGCCGCCTGCTGCGTTGCCGAACGATGGTCCAGAACACTTAACCGGCGCGCTGTGTCCGACGACAGACCGGGGCATGTGCCGAATGCGCCGTCCGCTGCTCTCGCTGGTTCTCGTGGCTGGGCTCCTGGCGCTCCCCGCGCCGGCCTCGGCGGCGGAGGGCGTGCCGGCGTCCGCGGTGCAGGCACCGGTCTTTCGCGACCGCGCCGGCGATGCACTCGATCGCCTCCGCGCGTTGACGGCGAGCCGTGGCACGCTCGAGGAGCGAACCGCGCGCGTCCGGTCCAAGCTCCAGCACGCCGGTGCCAGCCGCGAGACGGCACGCGCGCTGGCGCGGGCGACGTTCGGCGCGATCGAGCGCCCGGTGTGGAAGCCGGTCACCTTGCGCGACGGAGAGCGTATCGACGACTACCTGGACGACTTCTCCGCGCGTATCGTCCGCGACGGCGCGGGCGACCTGATCGCGCGGACGTTCGTGCCGATGCGCGATCGCGACAGCAGCGGCCAGCGGCGGCGCGTCGATCTCGACCTGCACGCCGCCGCGACCGCGTTCGTCGCCGACAATCCGATCGTGGACCTCTCGATCGGCCGCTCCGACAGCCGGGTGGCGTTCGAGCGCAGCGGGTTGGCCGTGGCGCCGGTGGGGCTGGACCCGGTGGCCGGCGAGCTTGCGGGCGGTCGCGTCTTCGCCGAGAACGTCGAGGAGGATCTCGACCAGATCGTGCAGCCCACGCCGCTGGGCGCCGAGTACCTGTGGCAGGTGCGCTCGGTCAACAGCCCCGAGTCGCTGCGCCTGCGCTTCGACCTGCCCACCGGGGCCACGTTGCGCCTGACAAGCGACGACCTCGTCCGCGAGGCGGCTGCGGAAGGCCGCGCGCCCGAGGTGCCGCAGGCCGTCGAGGTGGTGCGCGACGGCGACGTGATCGCGCGTGTGGAGCCGCCGCTGACCATCGATGCCGACGGCATCACCGTGCCCACCAGCTACCAGCTCGACGGGCGGGAGGTGATCGTCCGCTTCCCGCACCGCCTGCGCGACGTCAAGTACCCCCTGCTGGTCGATCCGCAGGTCACCGAGACCTGGTACGGCGGCGACTGGGGCGCCGACGGCTGGACGGCCCAGGAGTTCCTCATGGGCGGCCCGCACCCGCTGTCCTTCGCGCGCAACTGCTGCGGCAGGACCGGCCTGCAGGTCGGCGCCTACCAGTACGCCAGCTACTACGACGGCGCGGTCGGCCAGTGGATCTGGCAGACCTATCCCAACAGCTACATCGCCCGGGCCGACTACAGCGGCCTGGACCAGATGGACGCCGGCAACACGCTGTTCACCGGCATCTTCTCCCACCGCATCAGCAACTGGGAATCGCTGCAGCACGACTACGGGACCTTCAACGGCTACGCGCGCAGCCACTACGCCAGCCAGGACGACAACTACGCCATCTTCGGCATCCGCATGGCCGGCAGCTACCAGCGCGGCGTCCCCGGCCTGGTCTCCATGAGCGGCGTCACGCTCTACCTCGGCGACCGCCACCCCCCGACGGTCTCAGCCGACGACCACTCCTACGACGTGGGACGGTGGACCGACGCGCCTACGGCCGCCATCCGAGTTGTGGCCAACGACGTGGGCCTGGGCCTCAAGGCTGCTGGCATCGCACGCACTGACAAGGGCAATCCGAACTCCGGGCCCGTTCAGGATGATTACTGGCTCAGCACCGTGGTCAACATGACCTGCCAGGGCAACCGTCGGCAGATGTGCCCCAACAGCTTCGACACCCGCACCAGCCGCGACAACCAAGGCAACACCTTCCCCGACGGCCGCCTTGAGTACCGCCTCGACGCCCTCCCCGAGGGCATTCATACCATCCGCGCGACCACCCACGAGATCTCCGGGGGCCAATACGGCAACGCCGTCTTCGGGAACGCGTGGAGTATCAAGCGCGATACCTCTCCGCCTACGACTCTCGTTTCTGGCTCCCTTCGCGATCTTGAGGGCAAAGCGTCTACCGACTCTGACCTCTACCAGCTACACATCGAGGCATCCGACGGTCAGCCTGACGGCGCGCCCTCGGAGCGTCGAGTCGGGGTCGGGTCCGTCGAAGTGCTCATCGATGGCGCGCGGGTGGACTACGCGTCGCAGGACTGCGCGACCGATAGCTGCAGCTTGAGTCTCGATATGGGCATCGACACCGACACGCTGAATGCTGGCGATCACGAGGTCAAGGTGATCGCACGCGACCTGCTCGGCCATGCGCGGACGGTTGCTTGGATGATCACTGTGGCCCGCGACGAGTACTACGCGGGGGAGCTCGCTGCCTGGAAGGCGGCACTCGAGCGGAGCGTCGACCGAGCGGTGCCGATCTTGCCGCTGACGCGTCCGGCGCCCAGCACACCCACCACATGGCGAACCCTGGCGACGTGCCGCGCCTCTGTCGACGCGGTCCGCGGGTGCTTCGATGAAGGCAAGGCCTGGCAGCGTGAGATCACCGAGTGGCTCACCGAGAACGACGCGCTTCGCTTGGCGGTCGAACTTCCCCCTATGCCCATTTACGGCTATGCGCGGGACAAGCTGGCCCGCGAACTCACGCGTGCTCTGGCGGGCGGCTTCGAGACTGCTCGGCGCGGCCTTGCGAGCAGCGACGCGGCTCCCGTGCTGATCAGCTTTCATGACCCGCAAACTGAGGAGGGGCTTCGAGCGCTCCAAAGCCTTCTCGGTTTCAGCACCGTGGAGTCGATGCGGGTGATCTTTGAGCCTACGCAGACGAGCGCAGTCGAATCCCCAATCTACGGGGGCCTACACGACCTGGGCGGGGACTCCTTCCAGGCGCAGGTGGATGCGTTGTACGCCGGGCAGATCGAGGCGGCAACCGAGATCATTGACGGACTGCAGCGGGATCTGGATGCGGCCGATCAAACCACGGCATCAGCTGCCGGGACCGCAGCATCGATCGCTGAGTACCAAGAATTCCGGTCGGTGCTGGAGCAGCGTGGCGCCATCGTCGGTGGGATCGTGGTCCGAGCCGACCTCGCGAAGCTTGTGGCCGCTCTTCCATTGCCTTCGACCGTGATCAAGGCGGTGGAGCTCGTCGCGGACGCGCGCCAGGCCGCCGATGGCACGCTAGGAGCCCTGCGGACCGACTCGGAGGTGGTGCGGGAGTCTGCACGAGAAACCGCGGCCCTCGCTACTGATGGCGAAGATGTCGAGGCGGCTCTGCTGAGGAGCCGCGGCGACAGTGGACGGGCGCCGGCGACCTATGCTCCCAATCTGTTCAACCTCCGGACGTACGCTGAGAACACCCGCACCTCTGCGCCATACCTCAAGAAGACGTACATGGGATACAAGTGGCTCCAGCGCGGCACGCTCGACTACTACCGCGGCGACGATCCGCACGACCGAGGCTATGAGGCGCAAGGGCGTCCGGATTCCAGCGGACCACTTTGGTCGACCAATTGGGAGGGGGAATCCGACCAGCGTGGATGCCTCGTGACGACCCAACGTTCAGAGTGCAGGGGCGTCTGGAACTCGAACATGCCCGACGCCTACCGCGATGACCTGACACTCGACGGTGACTACAAGTCCTTCGCGATTGGCAGCGGGAACGGACGAGCCCTGCGGTATGGAAAGGGGTATGCCTCCTACTACCTCACGAACAAGGGGAAGTCCGCGACGGGCAAGGCCGTTTATGAGGCTCAGGCGACGCGTCGCGCTCGGTACCAGAACCCCGATGAGTACGTGTACTGTCGAGGCCGCGTCGTGACCGATGGAGATGCCGATAACGATGCGAGGTGCTTCTTCGCGGAGGCGACGACGCCCATCGCGCTCCTGAACTTGGGACGGGAGGGTGTTCGCTTCAAGACGGTCTGGCCGAGGTGATGCCGACCGCTCTAGGACCGGCAGTGCTGTCCGTCGGCGCGAGCTCCATCGAGTGGGGCGGCGATGTGCTTGTAGCTGCAGCGGTCGTCGCCATTGCCGTTGGGTTGACGGCGTATGGCTACGCCTGGCCACGATGGAGAGCACTCGGCATTCTGGCGGTCCTTTGGGCCACTCCCCTGTTGATCTCTGATGCGCTGTATTTCGGCTTTGATGTCGAGACGCTGCCGTACTGCGGCGAACCCGACTGTGACCCCGGCCCTTTGCCCGCGTCGCTTGGGCTCGCGGCACTCCCTGTTGCCCTTGGGCTTGCCGCCGCGGGGTTGAAGGCTCGGCGACGCGGTCGCCAAGCCGGAGCCGCGGGCCGTCCCGCCGTGCGAAGCATCCACAGGCGCGACCCTGATGGCACCTAGCCGGTCTGTGCGCTGCCGATTCGCGTGGGGTCCTCGCCTTCCTCAGGTAAGCCGGATGAGGTACGGAACGGGTACGGACGGTCATGTTTGCCACGTTTAGTCGCTCCAAAGCTGCAGTTGGCCATCAGCCCCCATTGCAGGCGTTTCGTGCTTTTGCGTGTCGTATCGCGCATCCTCGGTCTGAGTCCCAGCTTCTCTGATAAGGAAGAGGTCCCAGGTTCGAATCCTGGATCGCCCACTCGCAGGGCCCCGCTCGGCGGGGCCTTCGTCGTCTCTCTGCCCGAGCCGATGACGAGGTCTTGACGGTGCACGGCGACCTCGTGGCCTAGGCTCGCCCGGTGCCGTTCACCCTGCGCAACATCAAGGACCTGGAGGACATCGGGTCCAGGTTCGACGGGTCGCCGGACCTCGAGTTCCGCCTGGCGACGGGGGCGCTCGAGCTCGAGCAGTCCGGGCTCGG
>DASPKC010000171.1:0-8577 GCA_035628295.1 Baekduia sp. | reverse complement strand
GCACCCCACCTTGTGCTGGAGGCTGGCCCACTCGTAGTCGAACGTGTTGACGGCCGGCACGCGCAGCGCGGCCGCGACGAGCGCGAGGTCGTTCGAGCCGTGGGCGATCGCCAGGTCGGGGCGCAGGCGGCGCACGTGGCGCAGCAGCGTCGCGGTGCGGCCGGCGAGGCGCGCCGCCTTGCGGCTGCGCGACGCGCCGCCGTGCGCGCCGAAGACCTCGGCCTGCAGGCCGTGCAGCCGGCAGAGGTCCAGCGTCTGCGCGTAGTCGCGAGCGGTGAGGTGGACCTCGTGGCCGGCGGCGCGCAGACGGGCGACCAGGGGACGGAAGACGACGGGGTGCGCCGGCGCCGTGAGGTCGATCCAGATGCGCATCAGCGCGGCGTGACCGTGGCGGGGTCGACGCCGCGGGCCGCCCCGCGGAGGTCCACGCCGGGGGTGGCGCCGACGACGTCGTCCCGGGCGGAGGCGAGGGCGACCGCCAGCGGCAGGCCGACGTCCCGCAGCCCGATCACAGCGGTCCGCATCGGCGCGATGCTCGCACACGCGGCGGCCGCAGCGGCTCGCGGCTGCGCCGAGCGTGCCGGTCGCCCTCCGGGCCGGATGCGATGCTGTCGCCATGTCGCCGACCGCGTGGGACGCCGTCTGGGCCGCCCTGCTGGCGGCGGCGCTCGTGGCGGTCCTGACACCCGTCAGCGTCCGCTTCGCGCACCGCGTCGGCGCGGTCGACGAGCCGCGCGGCCGGGGGCTCTCGGAGGTCCCGATGCCGCGCCTCGGCGGGCTGGCCATCTTCGCCGGCATCCTGGTGGCCGGGTTGCTGTTCCTCCCGGACACCGAGCGGTGGCGGGCCATCCTGCTCGGGGCCACGCTCATCACGCTGGTGGGCGCCCTGGACGACGTCTTCGAGCTGCACCCGGCGGTCAAGCTCCTGGGGCAGGTGGGAGCCGCGCTGCCGCCGGTGCTCGCCGGCGTCGAGGTCCAGGACTTCACGGTGCCGTTCGCCGGCCGCGTGGAGCTCGGCGACCTCGGAGTCCCCCTGACGGTGGCGGGGATCGTCCTCGTCATGAACGTCGTCAACTTCTCCGACGGCGCCGACGGCCTCGCGGCGGGCGTCTGCGCGATCTGCGCGGCGGCGTTCGCCGTCATCGCCTTCGATCTCGACCGCGCCAACGCCGGGGTGCTCGCGGCGATCGTGGCCGGCGGCGGCATCGGGTTCCTGGTGCACAACTTCCATCCCGCCTCGGTCTTCATGGGCGACAGCGGCTCGAACCTCCTCGGGCTGCTGCTCGGGTGCATCGCGGTGGAGGGGACGGTCAAGACGCAGGCGGTGCTCGCGCTGGTGCTGCCGCTGCTGGTGCTGGCCGTGCCGTTCCTCGACACCACCTTCGTGGTGCTCAAGCGCATGAAGTACGGCCGGCCGGTCTACCGCGCCGACGCCAACCACTTCCACCACCGCTTCAGCCGGATCGGCTTCAGCCAGCGCCGGACGGTGGTCTACCTCTACCTGTGGGCCACGATGCTGGCGGCGTTCGCGGTGGCGCTGCGCTTCGTGCCCTACTCCGACAACTCCGGCCACCTGAACGCGGGCTGGTCGCTGCTCATGGCCGGCATGGGCCTGGTCGTCGCGGCGGCGTCGGTCTACCTCGTCTACGTCCTGGAGATCCTCAAGTTCCGCCGGCTCGACGCCGTGCGCCTGCGGCGCCAGCGCCCGGACGTCACCGAGGCCGAGATCGACGCCGACGTGCGCGAGCGCATGGAGACGGGCGAGTTCGACGCCGTCCGGCGCGAGACCGAGGACTTCCCGGCCATGCCGGGCTGAGCGGCCGCGGCCGCCTCGCCGGCGTCGCGGGTCGCCCGGGCGGGGCTAGTGGCCCGGCGGCGTGGTCGTGCCGTAGATGGTGCGCAGCCAGATGCCGACGAGCGCCTCGACCTGCTCGTCGCGTGGAGGAGCGCTCTCCTGCACGAGCCACTGGTAGAAGCTGCGCTCGACCATCCAGACGAGCGCGAAGGCCGTGGAGTCGGGCGGCAGCGCCGGGCTGGCCTCCGCCTCGATGCGCCGGGACGTGGCGTCGACGAAGCGGCCCAGCAGCGAGCGCCAGAAGCCCGCGATCTCCGCGTCGGTGGCCGACACCTCGACGATGGCGCGCAGGAGCGGCCCGTGCTCGTCGTAGAGGCCGCGGATGTTGCGCAGCGCCGTGCGGACCTCCTCGGCGGGATCGCCGTGGCCGGAGAACCAGATGTCGGCCTGGGCGTAGAGGGCCTCGGTCAGCTCCCCCGCGAGGCGCATCAGCAGCTCGCGCTTGTCGCGGAAGTAGAAGTAGAAGGCGGTCCGCGAGATGCCGGCCGCCGTGGCGATCCGCTCCACGTTGAGCTCGGCGAACGACGCGCCCCCCGCCAGGAGCTCCTCCGTCGCCTGCAGCACGTCGGCCTGGACCTGCGCGCGCTTGGCGGTCGGAGCGCCTTCCCTGGGTTCCACGGGCGACATCGGCGCCGAGCATAGCCGCGGCCCTGTCGTCCTTTCGCGGACCCCCCTGTCCCTTCAGCCAGGTATCCGCTGGTCGAACAGGTGGTTGTGTGCAACCTGGCGCGGGCCGCGCGCGTACGACTCACAATGCTCGCAGTGCTCCGCCGCGCCGTCGTCCTTCTCCTCCTCGCCGTCCCCGTGCTCGCCTCGCCGGCGGCGGTCGCGCCCGCCCACGCCGTGGTGCAGGTCGGCATCGCCGACCAGAAGACCGGCTTCCTGCTCGACGAGCGCTTCGCGCAGCTCGGCGTCCGCCTCGCGCGGATCTCGATGCCCTACGACGTCCTGGACGACCCGAACACGCTGGAGCCCGTCGAGGCGTGGATCCGCGGCGCGCAGGACCGGCGGATGCGCGTCCTCGTGACGTTCGACCGCTCCCGGCGGCCGGGCCGCAAGTCGATCACGCCGACGCCGGCCGAGATGGCGACGCAGCTGCGCCGCATCCGCAGCCGCTGGCCCTGGTTGCGCGAGTTCTCCACCTGGAACGAGGGCAACATCAACAAGCGCGCCGAGCGCGTGGCGCCGCTGTGGCTGGCGCTGCAGCGCGCCTGCCCGTCCTGCACGGTCCTGGGCGCCGACCTGCTCGACCGCCCCAACGCCGCCGCCTGGGCGCAGCGCTTCGCCAAGGCGGCCGGGCGCTGGCCCAAGGCGTGGGGCCTGCACAACTACGTCGACGCCAACCGGCTGCGCACGACCGAGACGCGCAAGATCCTCAAGGGCATCCGGGGCGAGCTGTGGCTGACCGAGACCGGCGGGGTCGTCGCGCGCAACAACGGGTCCGCCGTGCGCTTCGCCGGGACCGGCAACGCCCACGCCGCCCGGGCGACCGCGTTCCTCTTCGACCGGCTCGTGCCGAGCAGCCCGCGCATCACCCGCGTCTACCTCTACCACTGGGACACGCCCGAGGGGCAGCTGACCTGGGACTCGGGCCTCGTGGGTCCGGACAACCAGCCGCGTCCGGCCCTCGACGTGCTGCGCGAGCGGCTGCGCCGCCTGCGCCTGCAGGCGGCTAGGGTGCGCGCCTCGTGCTCGCGCCCCTCCGCCTCCGGACGCCCGTCCGGCCGCAAGTCTGCGGCCTGCGCGCGCCCGCCCGGGCGCAGGAACCGCTAGTCCGTCCGAGGAACCGGCCGGCGCTCAGCGAACACCGGCAGCGTGCCGATGTGGCGCGTGTGCCGACCCGCCGACCCCGCGTGACCCGCGTCCTGGGGCTGCTGGCCGTGCTGTTCGGCCTCGGCGCGCTGGTGCCCGCCGCCGCGCCGGCCGTCGTCATCGGGATCGGGGACCAGAAGGCGGACATGTTCCGCGACCCGCTGTTCGCCGGGAGCGCGATCCGCCATGCGCGGCTGGCCGTCTCGTGGGACGCGCTGCACCACCCCTGGCAGGTGCGCGAGCTCGACCGCTGGCTGGCGGGCGCGCGCGAGGCGGGCGTCGAGCCGCTGGTCGGCTTCTGGCACTCGCGCACCGACCGCCGCAAGCTGCCGACGCCCGAGCAGCTGAAATGGGAGTTCCGGCGGCTGCGCGCGCGCCATCCGTGGGTGCGCACCTTCGCGACGTGGAACGAGGCCAACCACTGCGGCGAGCCCACGTGCCACCGCCCGAGGCTCGTGGCGGCGTACTGGCGCGCGCTGCGGCGCGAGTGCCGGACGTGCACGATCCTGGCCGCCGAGGTCCTCGACATGCCGAACATGGCCGGCTGGGTGCGGGCCTTCCGCCGCCACGCCCGCGTCGAGCCCAAGATCTGGGGCCTGCACAACTACATCGACGCCAACCGCTTCCGCACGTCCGGGACGCGGGCGCTGCTGCGCAGCACGCGCGGGCACGTCTGGTTCACCGAGACCGGCGGGATCGTCAAGCGCCGCACGAAGGTCCGGGTCCCGCTCGCGGAGTCCTCGCGCCACGCGGCGCGCGCGACGCGGTGGGTCTTCGACCGCCTGGTGCCGCTCAGCCGGCGCGTCAAGCGCGTCTACCTCTACCACTGGAACCCGAAGGGCCGCCGGCCCAGCTGGGACTCGGCGCTGCTGGACCGTCGGGGCCGGCCGCGGCCGGCGTTCCTCGTACTGCGCCGCCAGCTGCGGGTCCTGGCGGCGCGCCGGGCAGCCGCGGCGCGCGAGCGGGCGCGCGCCGCTTCGTGAGGCTGGCGCTCCTCAGCGACACGCACCTGCCGCGCGGCGCGCGGCGGCTGCCGGGCGAGGCGCTGCAGCGGCTGCGCGCCGCGGACCTGATCGTCCACGCCGGCGACCTCGTCCGCGTGGAGGTGCTCGACGAGCTCGAGCGCCTGGGCCCGCCGGTGGCGGCCGTCCACGGCAACGTCGACGACGGCCCCGTCCGCGCGCGCCTGCCCGAGCGCCTGGCGCTGGACCTCGCCGGCGGCGTGCGGCTGGGCGTGATCCACGACGCCGGGCCGGCCACCGGCCGCCTGCGGCGCCTGCGGGCCGCCTTCCCGGACTGCCGCGCGGTGGTCTTCGGCCACTCGCACATCCCGCTGCTCGAGCGCGACGCCGACGGCTTCCAGATCTTCAACCCCGGCAGTCCGACGGACCGGCGCCGGCAGCCGCGCCACACCATGGGCGAGGCCGTCGTCGCGGACGGCGCCATCCGGTTCGCGCTCGTCGGGCTGGATTGACGGGCGTCCAGCGCGGAGCGGGCGCCCCTCACCGTCGCTCGGCGACCTCCGCCGCGAGCGCACCGATGATCGTGCGCATCCAGGCCCGCTCGTCCGGCGCGGCGACGTCCATGCGCCGCTCGGCCCAGCGCATGATCGCCCGGCGCGAGCCCACCGCCAGCAGCGGGCCGCATACGGCGTAGCGGGCGTCGGCGAGCACGACCAGGCAGCCGGGCTGGTCGCGCCGCACGCGCAGCGTGTCGTGGACGTCGGCGCCCACCACGGCGGTGGGGTGCGCGGGGTCGCCGTCGACCGCCGCGTCCCAGCGGCGGACCATGAAGACCGGCGTGGAGCCGCGCGGCTTGGGGCGCGGGCGGGTGATGGCCGTGCCGGGGCCGCCGCTGCGCCAGCGCTGCATGAGCGGCGCGATCTGCCGCTGGGCCTCCTCGCGGTAGAGGATGTGCAGCCGGTCACCCGCCTGGATCACCATGGAGCCGCGGGGCGGGATGGCCTGCCCCTCGCGCACCACGACGGTCACGACGGCCTCGCGCGGGAGTCCGAGCTCGCGCACGTGCGTGCCGCAGATCGCGTCCTGGGCCCCGACCGGGTAGTCGAGCACCTCGGCGCCGAGCTTGCGGATGGTGCCCGCCTCCGCCAGCGGCGCGGGCAGCGCGGGCTCGTCGGTGGTCACGCCGAAGCGGCGTGCCAGCGGCTCGAACGTCGTGCCCTGCAGCACCGTCGAGACCAGCACGGCGAAGAAGACGAGGTTGAAGAACTCCAGCGAGCCCGGGACGTCCTCGATCACGGGGAAGGTCGCCAGCACCACGGGCACCGCGCCGCGTAGGCCGGCCCAGCCGAGCATGAAGCGCTCCGCGACGCTGAAGCGCATGCCGATCGTCGACATCCACACGGCCGCCGGACGCGCGACGACGACGACCAGCAGCGCGAGCAGCGTGCCGCGCACCGCGACCTCGTCGAGCTGGCTGGGGAAGACGAGCAGCCCGAGCGTGAAGAACATGCCGAGCTGGGCGACCCAGGCCATGCCCTGGTGGAACACGGTGATGGTGCGCTGCGCCGGGATCGGAGCCGTCCCGAGCGCCAGCCCGGCCAGGTAGACGGCCAGGAATCCCGAACCGTGCAGCGCGTCGGCCGTCCCGTAGGCCAGTGCGGCCGTGGCGAGCGAGGCGACGGGATAGAGGCCGCCGGTGTTCAGGCGCGCCGCGCGGAAGGCCTGGATCGCCAGCCAGCCGACCGCGAGCCCCGCCGCCAGCCCGATCGACAGCTCGGCGACGGCCGACGCGAGGAAGTCCGCCGGGCCGGTGCCCGGCTCGTTGATCGTCTCGACGAACCCGAGGACGAGCACGACCGCCACCGGGTCGTTCAGCCCCGACTCGCCTTCCAGCGTGCGCGCCAGGCGGCGGCGCAGCGTCGACTGCCGGAGGATCGCGAAGATCGCCGCGCCGTCGGTCGAGGACAGGATCGACCCGAGGAGCATGCCCTCGAGCAGCGTGAAGTCGAAGAGCAGTGTCGCCGCGACGCCCGTGATGGTCGCCGTGAGCGCCGTGCCGACCAGCGACAGACTGATGGCCGTCGGGAGCACCGGGCGGATCTCCCGAAAGCCGGCGGCCAGACCGCCCTCGAAGAGGATCAGCGACAGCGCCACGATGCCGATGAGCCGCGCCGCCTCGTAGTCCTCGAACGGCAGGAGGTCCAGCCCGTCGGAGCCGAGCAGCATCCCGACGCCCAGGAAGAAGACGAGGCCGGGCACCCGGACGCGGTCCGCCAGCAGCGACACCGCGAGTCCCGCCGCGAGCATCAGCCCGGCGACGAGGATGGCTCCTTCACCCATGCGCGGCGCAGCTTCTCATGCCCGCCTGTCAGGCTCTCGCCCCGTGGCCCTCGCCGTCGGCATCTTCGCCCTCGTCCTCGCCGCCATCGCGACGGAGCGCGTGGACCGCACCAAGGCCGCGCTGCTCGGCGCGATCCTGGTCCTGCTCACGCAGACGATCGAGCAGGAGCAGGCGATCGAGGCGGTCGACTGGAACACCATCGGCCTGCTCGCCGGGATGATGCTCATGGTCAAGCTGACCGAGCCGACCGGCGTCTACACCTGGGTGGCGATCCGTGCCGGCCAGCTCTCCGAGGGCCGCCCGCTGCGCCTCGTGATCGCCCTGGCGCTCGTGACCGCCGTCCTGAGCGCCTTCCTGGACAACCTCACGACGGTCCTCCTCGTGGTGCCGATGACCTTCCTGCTGGCCGACGCGCTGGACATCGACCCCATCCCGCTGGTGATCATCGAGATCGTCGCGTCGAACATCGGCGGCACGGCCACGCTGATCGGCGACCCGCCCAACATCCTCATCGCGGGCGCGACCGACCTCAGCTTCGCCGAGTTCATCGTGCACCTGGCGCCGATCTCCGCGGTGGTGCTGGTGGTGGTCACCGCCATGCTCTTCCTCGCTTACCGCAAGCGGCTGCAGGTGGCGCCCGAGGCCGCCGAACGGGTGCGCCGGCTCGACGCGCGGCGCGCGATCGAGGACCCCGAGGAGCTCAAGCGCACGATCCCCATCCTGCTGGCGACCATCGTGCTCTTCTTCCTGCACAAGCCGCTGCACATCGAGCCGGCCACCGTCGCCCTCACCGGCGCAACGGCGATGCTGTTCTTCACCAGGCAGTCGGTGGAGAAGGCCCTGCAGGGCATCGAGTGGCCCACGCTGTTCTTCTTCATCGGCCTCTTCGTCCTCGTGGGTTCGCTCGAGGAGACGGGCTTCATCGACGACGTGGCGGAGAGCATCGCCGACGTCACCGACGGCGACCGGACCGCGGAGCTGCTCGGGATCGCCTGGACCGCCGCGATCGGGTCCGCCGTCGTGGACAACATCCCCTTCACCGCGGCGATGATCCCCGTGGTCGACCAGCTGCAGACCGACGCGGCCGACGACGCCTACTGGTGGTCGCTGGCCCTGGGCGCCTGCTACGGCGGCAACGCGACGATCATCGCGGCGGCCGCCAACGTCGCCGCCTCGGGCCTCGCCGAGCGCGCGGGCCACCCGATCAGCTTCATGACCTTCCTGCGGGCGGGCATCCCGGCCGTCCTGGTCTCCATGGTGCTCGCCACCGGGTACATCGCGCTCAGGTACCTCTAGCCCATGACCGCCTCGATCCTCGACCAGGTCCTGCAGGAGACGCCGGTGGTGCGGGCCGACGAGCCGGTCCGATCCGCGCTGCGGACGCTGCTCGACAGCGACCTCCCGGCGCTGCCGGTCGTCAACGACGACGGCCGCTACGCCGGTGTCTTCGGCGAGCGCGAGTTCATGACGGCCCTCTTCCCGGGCTACCTCAACCAGCTGTCGGGCGCGGCGTTCCTCACCGAGGACATGGACGAGGCGCTGGAGAAGCGCTCGCTGTGCGCGGCGGAGCCCGTGCGCCGGCACATGACGACCGAGCACGTCGACGT
>DASPKC010000170.1:0-2613 GCA_035628295.1 Baekduia sp. | reverse complement strand
CGCACCGCGTCCATCACCGGTGCCAGCGATGCCGGGTCGGCCCCGATGTCCAGCCCGGTCTTCACGTTCGGGCAGGACACGTTGAGCTCGATCGCCGAGATCTCGTCGCGCGCGTCGCACGCCTCCACGAGCTCGCACAGCTCGGCCGCGGTGGCGCCCATGACGTTCGTGATGAGCGGCACCGGCAGCCGCGCCAGCTCCGGCAGGTCGTGCTCGAGGTACCCCGCCAGGCCCTTGTTGGGCAGGCCGATGGAGTTGACCATCCCCGCGGCCGTCTCGTACAGGCGCGGTGGCGGGTTGCCGTCGCGCGGCTGCAGCGTGATCGTCTTGGACACGAAGGCGCTGAACGGGAAGTCCTCCAGCAGCGCCTCGCCGAAGACCCGGCGCGCGGCGATGGCGTCGAAGGTCCCCGACCCGTTGAGGACCGGATGCGCCAGCGCGATGCCGCACAGGTCAACCATGGGCCGGCACCTCCGCCACGCTCGCGGCCTCCAGCACCGGGCCGTCCACGCAGACGCGGGCGTAGCCGCCGCCGGCCAGGGGCACGACGCAGCCGAAGCAGGCGCCGAAGCCGCAGGCCATCCCCGCCTCGAGCGCCAGCTGGGCCGGCACGCCGCGCTCGAGGCACAGGGCGCGGATCGCCTCGAGCATGCCAGGCGGGCCGCAGGCGTAGACCGTGGCGTGGGGCTCGCGGTCGAGCTCCTCGACCAGCAGGTCGGTGACGAGCCCGTGATGGCCGACCGAGCCGTCGTCGGTGGCGACCCGCGCGGCCGACATCGTCTCGGCCACCTCCGCGTGGCGCCGGTCCCGGAACCCCAGCAGCAGCGCGGCGGCAGTGCCCTCCTGGACGAGGGTGTTGGCCCAGAACACCAGCGGCGGGACGCCGACGCCGCCCCCGCAGAGGACCGGCCGGCGGCCGTCCTGCGGCGCTGCGAAGCCGTTGCCCAGCGGCCCGGTGATCCAGACCGCCTCGCCCTTCTGCAGCTTCGCCAGGCGGTGCGTGCCGGGCCCGACGTCCTCGAGCAGGAACCAGAGGCGCCCCTCGGACTCGCCCATGACGCTGAACGCGCGCGGCAGCCACGGCCGGTCGTCCGCGCCCGAGCCCCAGCCCGTCGCGGCCGCCAGCATGAAGAACTGCCCGGCTCGCGCCGGGACGCCGGACTTGTCCACGAGCCCGAGCAGGACGTAGGCGCCCACCTTCTTGGCATGCGCGACGACGGCCCGCCGGCGGCCGAACGGCGCCGTCACGAGGCGACCGGCTCGCGGCCGCGGTGCAGCTCCTGCAGCGCCAGCACCTCCGGGGCGCCCTGGCGGCCCGCCGCGATCGCCCGCGCGGCGCTCAGGCCGGCCGACAAGGTGGTCAGGCACGGGATGCCGCGCGCGACCGCCGCCCGGCGGATCTCCCAGCCGTCGGAGCGCGCGCCCGAGCCCGTGGGCGTGTTGACCACCAGGTCCACGTCGCCGCGCTCGATCCAGTCGACGACGTGCGGCGAGCCCTCGCCGATCTTGTTCAGCGCCTCGGCAGGGATGCCCATGCGCGCCAGCGCCTCGGACGTGCCGCGCGTGGCGACGATCCGGAAGCCCAGGTCGTGCAGCGTCTGGCCGATCGCCACGGCGCCGTTCTTGTCGCTGTCGGTGAGCGTCAGGAAGACGGTCCCCTGCGTCGGCAGGGCGGCGCCGGCGGCGGCCTGCGCCTTGGCGAAGGCCGTCGGGAAGTCGCGTGCCACGCCCATGACCTCGCCCGTGGACCGCATCTCCGGCCCGAGGATCGCGTCGAAGCCCTCGAAGCGGTCGAACGGCAGGACCGCCTCCTTGACCGAGACGTGCCCGCCGGCCATCGGGTCGGCCGGCAGGTCGAGGTCGGCGATGCGGGCGCCGAGCATCAGGTCGCACGCGCGCTTGGCCAACGGCACCCCGACCGCCTTGGAGACGAACGGGACGGTGCGCGACGCGCGCGGGTTGGCCTCGATGACGAACAGCTCGCCGGCGTGGACCGCGTACTGCACGTTGAGCAGGCCGACCACGCCGAGGCCGAGGGCGATCCCCCGCGTGGCCTCGCGGATGCGGTCGAGCATCTCGGGCCCGAGCGAGTGCGGGGGCAGCACGCAGGCCGAGTCGCCCGAGTGGATCCCGGCCTCCTCGACGTGCTGCATGATCCCGCCGACCCAGACGTCCTCGCCGTCGCACAGCGCGTCGACGTCGACCTCGATGGCGTTCTCCAGGAAGCGGTCCAGGAAGATGTCGCGGCCGTCGCGCGCGTGGCGCGAGAGGTAGTCCTCCAGGCCGTCGACGGAGTAGACGATCTCCATCGCGCGGCCGCCGAGCACGTAGCTCGGGCGCACCAGCAGCGGGAAGCCGACCTGCGGCGCCCGCGCGAGCGCCTCGTCGATCGAGGACGCGCTGGCCCACGGCGGCGCCGCGTAGCCCAGCCGGTCCAGCAGGTCGCCGAAGCGCCCCCGGTCCTCTGCCAGGTCGATGGCGTCCACGCTCGTGCCGAGGATCCGCACCCCCGCCTCCTCCAGGCCGCGCGCCAGCTTCAGCGGCGTCTGGCCGCCGAACTGCACGATGACGCCCTCGGGCTGCTCGACCTCCAGCACGCCCAGGACGTCCTCG
>DASPKC010000169.1:0-3686 GCA_035628295.1 Baekduia sp. | reverse complement strand
CTCGCCGTACAGCCGGGTCGCGCTGGCGACCAGCTTGGAGGGGTCGATGATGTGCTTGGCGCCGCGCTCGTGGACCCACACCTCCGCGTCCGGCCAGCGGCGCAGCAGGACCCCTGTGGCGCCGGCGTGGTCGAGGTGGATGTGCGTCAGCGCGACTGCCCGCAGCTCGAAGCCGTCGGGCAGCGACGCGACCAGCGTCTCGGCGCTCGAGGCCGGGCCGGGGTCCACCAGGACGTCGTCCAGGCGGTGACAGCAGATCGACCGCTCGATCCCCTGGAAGCGGACATCGTGTTCGGCGTGCGCGCGCATGTGCACGGCAATCTACGATCCAGGCATGGAGCACCGCCTGCCCGAGCGCGATCGGCCCTGGATGATGCGGACCTACGCGGGTCACTCGACGGCCGAGAAGTCCAACGAGCTCTACCGCCGCAACCTGGCCAAGGGGCAGACCGGGCTCTCGATCGCCTTCGACCTGCCGACGCAGACCGGCTACGACGCCGACCACGAGCTGGCGCGCGGCGAGGTGGGCAAGGTCGGCGTGCCGGTCGCCCACAAGGGCGACAGGCACACGCTCCTGGACGGCATCCCCCTGGACACGATGAACACGTCCATGACGATCAACGCGACGGCCGCCTGGCTGCTGTCGCTGCTCATCGTCACCGCCGAGGACAACGGCGTCGACCCCAAGGCGCTCCAGGGGACGACCCAGAACGACATCATCAAGGAGTTCCTGGCCCGCGGGACCTACGCGTTCCCGCCCGGCCCCTCGATGCGGCTCATCGCCGACATGGTGGCCTACACCGTCGAGGAGGTCCCGAAGTGGAACCCCATCAACATCTGCAGCTACCACCTGCAGGAGGCCGGCGCCACGCCGGTGCAGGAGATCGCGTACTCGATGAGCAACGCGATCGCGGTCCTCGACGCCGTCCGCGACCGCGTCCCGCAGGACCTCATGGGCAAGGTCTTCGGGCGGATCTCGTTCTTCGTCAACGCCGGCGTGCGCTTCATCGAGGAGCACGCGAAGCTGCGCGCGATGAGCATCCTCTGGGAGGAGCTCGGCCGCGAGCGCTACGGCGTGCAGGACGCCAAGCACCTGCGCTTCCGCTACGGCGTCCAGGTCAACTCGCTCGGCCTCACCGAGTCCCAGCCGGAGAACAACGTCCAGCGGATCGTGCTCGAGGCGCTGGCCGTCTCGCTCGGGCGCAACGCGCGCGCCCGCGCCATCCAGCTGCCGGCGTGGAACGAGGCCCTCGGGCTCCCCCGCCCCTGGGACCAGCAGTGGTCGCTGCGCATCCAGCAGGTGCTGGCCTTCGAGACCGACCTGCTCGAGTACCCCGACATCTTCGAGGGCTCGAAGGTGATGGACGGCCTCGTCGCCGAGCTGCTCGAGGGCGCGCGCGCCGAGATGGCCGTGGTCGAGGAGCACGGCGGCGCCGTGCAGGCCGTCGACTACATGAAGGCGTCGCTCGTGGACTCCCACCGCGAGCGCATCCGGCGCATCGAGGGCGGCGAGCAGATCGTCGTCGGGCTCAACAAGTACGAGGACTCCGAGCCGTCCCCGCTGGTCGAAGGCGCCGACGGCGGCATCCTGACCGTCGACCCCGAGGTCGAGGGGCAGCAGCGCGAGGCGGTGCAGCGCTGGCGCTCCGAGCGCGACCAGGCGGCCGTCGACGCCGCGCTGCAGGAGCTGGCCCGCGTGGCGCGCTCCGACGAGAACATCATGCCCGCCACGATCGCCGCGGCGCGCGCCGGGGCGACGACCGGCGAGTGGTCGGCGACGCTGCGCGAGACCTTCGGCGAGTTCCGCGCGCCGACCGGCGTGGGCGAGGCGGCCGCCGGCGCGGGGGCCGAGGACCTCGCGGCGCTGCGCGAGGAGGTCGACCGCGTCAGCGACGCGCTCGGGCGCCGCGTGAAGATCCTCGTCGGCAAGCCCGGGCTCGATGGCCACTCCAACGGCGCCGAGCAGATCGCCGTGCGCGCCCGCGACATCGGCATGGACGTCGTCTACGAGGGCATCCGGCTGACGCCCTCGCAGATCGCCGCCTCCGCCGAGCAGGAGGGCGTCCACGTCGTCGGCCTGTCGATCCTGTCGGGCTCGCACCGCGAGCTCATCCCGAGCGTGGTCGAGGCGCTGCGCGAGCGCGGCGTCGAGGCGCCGGTGGTGGTCGGTGGGATCATCCCCGAGTCCGACGTGCAGCCGCTGAAGGACGCCGGCGTGGCCGCCGTCTACACACCCAAGGACTTCGCGCTGCAGACGATCATGCGCGACATCGTCGGCCTCGTCGCGCAGGCGCACGGGGTGGCCGCCGAGGCGTAGGCCGGTATAGCGTGGCACCGTGACCGCGCACCTGTACGGCATGGCCCACTCCCACCCCGTCCTGGCGGTGAAGCTCATGCTGGAGGCCGCGGACGTGCCGTACGAGGCGCACGACATCTTCCCGGGCTTCCACAGCCTGGTCACGCGCGCCAAGGGCTTTCCGAAGTGGATCGTGCCGGCGCTCGACCTCGACGGCACCAAGCTGCAGAGCACGCTGAAGATCTCCCGGGAGCTGGATCGCCGCGCGCCCGAGGCGGGGCTGTTCCCGCGCGACCCCGAGGCGCGCCGGGCCGTCGAGGAGGCCGAGCGCTGGGGCCACGACGAGCTGCAGACGGTGGCGCGCCGGGTGTTCCGCTGGGCCGGCATCAAGGACAACGGGGTGCGCGCGTGGATGGCGCGCGAGGTGATCCATGCCCCGGCGCCGACCGCGGTGGGCATGGCGTTCAAGCCGGCCATGGTCGTCTTCGGCCGCTACATCTCCAAGGCCGACGACGCCACGGTGCGCGCCGATCTCCAGCGGCTGCCGGCACTCCTGGACCACATCGACGAGCTGGTCGAGCGGGGTGTGATCGGCGGCGAGCGGCCCAACGCCGCGGACTTCCAGATCTTCACCTCGCTGCGCCTGCTCATGGCGCACGAGGACCTGCGGCCCTTCATCGAGCCGCGGCCGTCCGGGCAGGCGGCGCTGCGCCTCCTGCCCGGCTTCCCGCGCCCCGGCGCCGGCGCCATGGCGCCGGTGCCGGCGGCGCTGCCGCCTGCCTGGCTGCCGGCCTAGGTCGCGGCGCCCACGACCTCCCGGTCCGCGGCGACCTGCGCGTCGGCCGGTGGCCGCCCCAGCGCGTGGCGCTGGTACCACTGCCGCCCGTGGGCGCGCTGGTAGTTCCACAGCAGCGTCGCGACCGCACCGCGGTCGTGCATCCAGAACCGGTCGGGGATGTCGGCGGTCGGCGCCTGGCGGCGCAGGTCGAGCTCGGCCGTCACGACGCCGGGGCCCTCGCGCTGATCGCGCCGGGCGAGCACGGTGCCCTGGGCGTCGCAGATGATCGTCCCGCCCTGGAAGTGGCCGCGGTAGGTGATCGGGGTCCACGGCAGCGGGCACACGACCTCGCCGCAGTGCGCCGCGTGGACCACCGGCGCGCCAACCGCGCGGGCCATGGCCTGGGCGATGTGCGCCGCGGTGCGCGCGTTGGCGGCCTCCATGCGCCGCGTGACGGCGGCGGGCGGCCACGGCGGGATGCTCCACCACGCCGACCCGCCGACGATGACGTCGACGCGGCCCCGCAGCCGCCGCGCGGTCTGCGTGCGCATGAACTCCCAGCAGACGGCGGCCCCCGCGGTGACCTCGCCGGCCTCGATGACGCCGTCGTCC
>DASPKC010000168.1:0-2012 GCA_035628295.1 Baekduia sp. | reverse complement strand
TGGCGCTCGCGAGGACGGGCGACGCCGTGTGCCACGGGTCACCGCGGAGGCCGAGGCGATGTGCGCGACCGACTCGAATTAGGCCAAGGTCGACGAGCACGAGTCGGTACCGGTCCCGATGGCGTGGCTTCGGTGCTGTGGCGCGATTACGTGCGGGTCGGCTCGTGCCCGGAGCCGCTCGAGGGCAGCGGCGCGACGAGGAGCGGATCGCGATGGGACGGGGAGGCGAGCGGGGCTCAGCGCTGGCGATCGCCGTGCCTGGTTAGTTACTTGCCGCGGAAAAACCCTTGAGTGCGAAACGGCCGCGCCTGGAGGTTGGCGCGGCCGTTCGAGTGAGTGGGTTGGGTTGCTCTGGTCGGAGCGGTTGGAGTGTTTCAGCCGGTCCGGACGGCGAGCGTGTCAAGGTCGTAGGCCAGGATCGACCACTGCGTCCAGATCTGCTGGCCGTCGTGGCCCTTCAGGCGGCTGCGGTTTAGGCCGTAGCGGCGCTTGAGGTGGCTGATGCGGCCCTCGGCCCCGGTGCGGTAGCGCTGCAGGCGGCGCTGGGTGCGTCTGGAGCCGGGCTGCTGGCGGCCGGAGATGAAGACTCGTTCGGGCGCCATGTCCGCCAGCGTCGTGGTGGTCGGCGCAGGCGTGAAGCCGCCGTCCACGGCTACCTCGCGCGGACTGAGCCCGAGCCGCTCCAGCTCGGCGACGGTCTCGGGGAGCAGCGTGTTCTCGCTCGGGTTGCCCGGGGCGGTGGCCGCCGGCAGGATCAGCCCGCGCGCCCCGCGTCTGGTGTTCTCCGTGACCTCCGCGAGCTGCGTCACGTACCCGAACTCGTTTGGCTTGCCGAGCTTGCCCTTGCGGATCGGTCGCGCGTCCGGATCGGCGAGCGAGACGATCCGATCGGCGATCGGCTCGCTCTTGACGCGCTGCGTGATCTGCCGGGCGACCTTCTCGCAGTGGTCGGCGAGTTGCTCGAGCTTCGCGGCCGCCCTGAGCTTGGCCCGCGCGCCGCGGCCGCGGGCGCGCCGGCGCGCCGTGGCCGCCAGCCGCCTCGTCTCGGCGACCGACCGCTCGAGCAACTTGCCGGTCCTGGCGGTCAACTCCAGCACCTCCGCCTTCGCTTCCCCCGAGCGGCGCCGGATCGTGCGCGAGATCGCCCGCAGCGTGCGACCCATCGACCGCGACCGGTCCCGCACCCGCCGCCGCTGCTCGCCGACCATCGCCGCGAGCTTGCGCCCCTCCCGGGCCAGCGCCCGCACCCCCTGGGACGCCAGCCCCGCGTCGGTCGGATACTTAATGTCGGCCTCGATCACCGTCGAGTCGATCCGCACCGCCCGCGCCCGGAAACGCCTCTCGCGGGTCGCCTTGACGATCAGCGCGCGCGTGAGCTCGCTCACCGTCTCCGCCCCGATCCGCCTCGTCAGCTTGCGCACCGTCGACTCGTCCGGCACCCGCGCAGACAGCGAGATCCGACAGAACCGCCGCAGATGAATCGAGTCCGACACCTCCGCCACCAGCGTCCGATACCCCCACCGGTAGCGCTGCCGGAGCACCATCAAGCGCACGTAGCTCTCCATCGCGATCGTCGGACGCCCATCGGTCAGCACCGCCCGGCGCGTCTCTGCGACCTCCCGCCGCCAGCGCGCCACGATCGGCGCCAACAACTCCGGGTCCGACAACAACCGGTCCAGCGCCGCCAGATCCTCGGGCAGCTCGCGCACCTCCACCGGCAATCCCTCGTCCCACAACGACTCCGCCTGATCCGCCCAGAGCGTCAGCACACTCACTCCTCTCAACCAGAAACCCGCTCACTTGCAGGGAATTCTGATCAACACACCGGACGGAACGACCCCCTCAAACCGCACCACTTATTCCGCGGGAAGTAACTACCTATCGTCTGTAAGGCACACCGCAAATCAAGGGCCGTCGGACCCGGCTCGGAGCCCTCGTTCCTAGCGACGCCGGGCCGATGTTCGACGGCGACGCGTGCTTCCGCGGCATCGCGAGCGTCTGCCGGACGCTGC
>DASPKC010000167.1:0-11128 GCA_035628295.1 Baekduia sp. | reverse complement strand
GACGGATGTCCACCGTGTTGCCGGTCCCGGTCCAGTCGGTGTAGAAGCGGGGGTTCGGCTCCAGGCGATAGTACGCCGAGTTGTCGATCCCGCGAAAGCTCAGCGTCGGGCCGAGATGGTTGCCCTCCGCCGTGTGGTTGTAGACCACGTCGAGGATCACCTCGATGCCGGCCCGGTGCAGCGCCTTGACCATCCCCTTGAACTCGCGGACCTGCTCGCCCTGGCGGCCGGTGGCGGCGTACATCGCGTGGGGCGCGAAGAAGCCGATCGTCGAGTAGCCCCAGTAGTTCGTGAGCCCGTGGGCGTGCAGGAACGACTCGTCGGCGATGTGGTGGACGGGCAGCAGCTCGACCGCCGTGACGCCCAGGTCGCGCAGGTAGCCGACGACCTCGTCGCTGGCCAGGCCCGCGTAGGTGCCCTGCAGCTCGGGCCGCAGGCCCGGGAACTGCTTGGTGAAGCCCTTGACGTGGGTCTCGTAGATGACGGTCTGCGACCAGGGCGTGCGCGGCGGGCGGTCGCCCTGCCAGTCGAAGCTCTCGTCGACGACCACGCAGCGCGGCATCGCCGCGGCGCTGTCCTCGTCGTCGGGCTCGACGTCGGCGTCGTCGGGGACGTCGCCGTCGTCGACCGGCACGTAGGGCAGGACGTTGGCCTCGTCCCAGCGGACGCCCCCGTCGATCGCCTTGGCGTACGGGTCGATCAGGAGCTTCGCCGGGTTGAAGCGGTGCCCGGCGTGCGGGTCGTACGGGCCATGGACGCGGTAGGCGTAGCGCTGCCCGGGGCCCACCCCCGGCAGGTAGACGTGCCAGTTGTGCGCGGTGTGGCCGGCCATCTCGACCCGCTCCTCCACGCCGCCTGGGTGGAACAGGCACAGCTCGACGCGCTCGGCGTTCTCGCTGAACAGCGAGAAGTTGGTGCCGCGCCCGTCCCAGTCGGGCCCGAGTGGGAAGGGCCGCCCGGGCCAGCTCTGGCGCGGGCTCATCGGGTGATCTCCAGGACGGCGCCGCTCAGCGGGCCGAGACGCAGGCCGCCGGCGTCCAGTGCCGCGCTGCCGGCGGCGACGACCAGCGTGCTGTCGACCGCGGGCAGGACGGACGCGCCGTCGCGCGCGAAGCTCGCGACGACCTCGTGGCGGCCGCGGCGGAAGCGCAGCCAGCCGGCGTCCTCGTCGAAGTCGACGTGGGCCACGGGGCCCTGAGGCATCTCCCGGCGCACGCGCAGCAGCGCGCCCACGAGCTCGGCTTGCGCCTCGTCCCGCACGCGGGTCAGCTTGGAACGTTCGAAGGTCGCGCGGTCCAGCGGGTCCGGCACGTCCTTCTCGGCGAAGGCGGCGAACGACGCGAACTCGCGCCGGCGGCCGTCACGGGTGGCGATGGCGATCTCCTCGTCGATGTGGTCTGCGAAGAACTGGAACGGCGCATCCTCGCCGTGCTCCTCGCCCTGGAACAGCATGGGCGTGTACGGAGCCGTCAGCGTGAGCAGCGCGGCGAGCGGGCGGACCTCGCGCGGGAGGCGGTCGCCCATCGCGCGGTTTCCGACCTGGTCGTGGTTGGCGGCGAACACGACGAAGCGTGAGGGGTCCTCGTCGCGGGCGGGCGCGCCGAAGCGGCGGTGGCGGAAGGTGCTGAAGCGCCCGTCGTGGAAGTGCGGCTCGCGCAAACAGTGCGCGACGTCGGCGACCCGGCCGAACTCCTCGTAGTAGCCCTCGCTCTCGCCGGTCAGCAGCGTGCGCACGGCGTGATGCAGGTCGTCGGCCCAGGCGCCGTCGCAGCCCCAGCCGCCCCGGTCGCGGCGGCGCACGACCTTGGGGTCGTTCATGCCCGACTCGGCGATCACGAGCGTCCGGTGGTCGGCGGCGTGGGCGCGGCGCGCGACCTCGGCGATCAGGTGCTCCGCGCTCTGGTCGTACACCGCGTGGATCGCGTCGAGCCGCAGGCCGTCGACGTGCAGGCCGCGCACCCACCACTCGACGGACTGGCAGATCCACTCGCGCACCGGCCCCGACCACGCGTCGTCGTAGTTGATCGCCTGGCCCCAGAACGTCGAGTAGTGGTCGGTGAAGTAGGGGCCGAAGGCGCGCAGCGCCTGCTCGCCGGACGCGCCGACGTGGTTGTGCACCACGTCGAGGACCACGCCGATGCCGGTGGCGTGGGCGGCGTCGACGAGCCGGGCCAGCCCGTGCGGTCCCCCGTAGGCGTCGTGCGCCGACCACGGGTAGACGCCGTCGTAGCCCCAGCCGAACTCGCCCGGGAACTGGGCCACCGGCAGCAGCTCGATCGCCGTGATCCCCACCTCGCGCAGCGCCGGCAGGTGCTCGATCGCCGCGTCGAAGGTGCCCTCCTCGGTGAAGGTGCCGACGTGCAGCTCGTAGAGGACGAGGTCCTCGAGCGCCACGCCATCCCAGGACCGGTCGGTCCAGGAGAAGGCGTGCGGGTCGACGACGGCGCTGGGGCCGCGCAGCCCGTCCGGCTGGTGGCGCGTGCACGGGTCGGGCAGGCGCTCGCCGTCCAGGACGTACGCGTAGCGGGCGCCGTCGCCGGCGGGCAGCGTCACGCTGAAGACGCCCATGCCCTCCTCGGCGAGGTCGTGCTCGTCGCCCTCGAGCCAGAGCCGGGGCGTCGTCGCGGGGCACCAGACGCGGAAGGTCGTGGTGCCGTCAGGGGCGGTCGTCGTCCCCAGGGGACGCTCCCAGGGGAGGTGGTTCGGCGGCGCGGGCACGTGGCCTCCTCCCTTCCCGGAGTAGTGCGGCCCGAACCGTGCGACGCAGGGTCGCTCGGAGGTCCGGGGACGGAGGGACATCCAGGATCGGCGCATGCTCAACACCGCCGCGACCATCATCGACCCGGAGGCGCTGCGCGCCCGGATCACCGGCTCCGTCGTCACCCCCGCCGACGCCGACTGGGACACCGCGCGGCAGGCCTGGAACCTCGCCGCGGACCAGCGCCCGGCCGCGGTGGCGATCCCGCGCTGCGCCGAGGACGTCGTGGAGGTCGTGCGCTACGCGGCCGCACGCGGGCTGCAGGTCGCGCCGCAGGGGACGGGCCACAACGCGACGGCGCACGCCTCGCTGTCGGGCACGATCCTGCTGCGGACCCACGAGCTGCGCGGGGTCGAGATCGACGCGCAGGCGCGGGTGGCCCGGGCCCAGGCCGGCGACCTGTGGATCGATGTGGCCGAGCCGGCGTCCGCCTTCGGCCTGGCGCCGATCTCGGGCTCGTCGCCGGACGTCGGCGTCGTCGGCTTCGTCACCGGGGGCGGGATCGGCTGGCTGTCGCGCAAGCTGGGCCTGAGCGCCGACAGCGTCCTGGCCTTCGAGGTCGTGCTGGCCGACGGGCGCGTCGCCCGGGTCGACGCCGAGCACGAGCCCGAGCTCTTCTGGGCGCTGCGCGGCGGCACCGGCTCCTACGCGGTCATCACGGCGGTCGAGCTGCGCCTCTACGAGACGGGCGACCTCTACATGGGCGCCATGCTCTTCGGCTGGGAGCGCTCCGCGGAGGTGCTGCACACCTGGCGGGGGCTGTGCGAGACCTGGCCGGAGGAGATCACCACGAGCGCGCGGATCCTGCAGCTGCCGCCGCTGCCCGACATCCCCGAGCCGCTGCGCGGCGGACGGTTCGTCGTGATCGACGGCGCGGTCATGGACATGGACGAGGCCGAGGCCGCCGCGCTGCTCGCGCCGCTGCGGGCCCTGGGTCCCCGAATCGACCTGTGGGGGATGCAGGCGCCGGTGGGCCTGTCGCGGGTGCACATGGACCCGGAGGACCCGGTGCCCGCCATCAGCGACACCCTGATGCTCGACGACGTCGACGAGCGCGCGATCGACGAGCTGGTGGCCGTGGCCGGCCCCGGCTCGGGCTCCCCGCTGCTGATGGTGGAGCTGCGCCATCTCGGCGGGGCCCTGGCCCGCCGCCGCGAGGGAGCCGGCGCGCTCGGGCGCCTGGACGCGGGCTTCCTGTACTTCGCCGGCGGCATCCCGATGGACGCCGACGTCGTGGCCGCCATCGAGGGCCAGTTCGGTCGCGTGCGCGGCGCCCTGGGGCGGCTGGCCAACGACCGCCACTACCCCAACTTCCAGGAGCGCGCCCGCGACTCGCGCCTGGCCTACGACCCCGGCGTCCACGCCCGGCTGCAGGGCGTCAAGGCCGCCTACGACCCGGGCGACCTCGTCCTGGCCAACCACCCGGTGCGGCCGGCCTGATCCGTCGCGGCTGCGTCGTCCTGCGCCCGCCGGGCGGGCATGGGACGACGCAGCCGGTCCGCGTGCCCTCGGACGGCCGTCCGTCCGGGGGCCGAAGTGCTGCGTGGCGCCCCCTCCTGCCGCTACGGTGCGCCCATGGGGTTGCTGCTGTGGCTGGCGCGCGGCGTGCGCGACGTCGTCTGCACCTGCGTGCTCGTCGTCCTGCCCTGGGTGGCGTTCGCCGCGGTGACGTTGATCGCGGTCGGCGCGTGGCCCCCGGCGGCCACCCTCATCCTCGGCCCGGCCGCGGCGGCGCTCGTCCTGGCCTTCGCCCTCGCGGGCGGCCGGCCGGACGGCGGGCGCGGCAGCGACGACGGCGACGACGGCGGGGGCGGTGGCGGGGGCGGTCCGCGCCGGCCGCGGGCGCCGCGGCCGCCCTCCCCCGCGGGCCCCCAGCTGGACTGGGACCGGTTCGACGACGTGCGCGCCGGCTGGGCGCAGGGCCCGCGGGTCAGCGAGCCTGCAGCCGCGCCAGTTTCTGCGCGCGGCTGAGGGCCTTGAAGGCCGCCTCGGCGCGCAGCGCCGCGCTGCGGCTCTCCTGCGGCCAGGCCGCGGCCAGCTCGACCGGCAGGCGCGAGCGCGTGTACCGCGCGCCCTTGCCCGCCGTGTGCTCGGCCACGCGGCGCTCGAGGTCGGTCGTCCAGCCGCAGTACAGCGAGCCGTCGCCGCAGCGCAGCACGTAGACGACGGGCTGGCTCACGGCCGCAGCGACGGCAGTCGGACGACCGCCCCGGGCAGGTCGCGCCAGGACCGCGCGAGCGCCGTGGGGATCGCCGCCTCGGCGCCGTCGCCGTGCAGCGGCGCGCCGTGGCCGACCAGCAGATGGCGGGGCGCGTAGGCCCGCAGGCCGCGCGGGGGCAGCAGGCGCAGCATCACGTGCACGCCCGCCGGCTGGCCGGCCCCCCAGGCGCGCTGGGTCCCGAACGCCTCGGCCACCACCAGGGCGCGCCGCGCCGGCCACCACAGGGCGCGCTCCTGCCACACGGGCAGCGAGACGACCTTCAGCACCTCGAAGGGCGATCCCGGCAGCGCGTCGGGGAGCCGGTGCAGCGGGACGCGCAGGCGGTCGGCGATGCGCGCGCAGTCGCGCTCGTGGCGGTCGAGCAGCTGCACGACCCCGGCGACCTCGCCGCGGGCGGTGGCCCGCGCGATCACGCCCTGATCGTCGACCGGGTCGATCAGCCACACCCGCCCGTCGTCGCCCACCAGGGCGTGCGACGCGCGCTGCATCCCCTCGTCGGCCACCCAGGTGAAGCCCAGCTCGTGGTCGAGGACCTTGACGCCGGCCATGGGCGGGACGCTACCGTCGCCGCCCCCGCCAAGGCATCGAGTGGCCTGGATCCCGGCTATGTCAGGGTGGATCCGCCACTCAACGCATGCGGAGCTCCCGGCGCAGGCGTGCCAGAAGCCGGAACGGCTCGCGCACCACGTCCCACCAGCCGACGCGGATCACCCGCCAGCCCGCCACGCGCAGCAGCGCGTCGCGCCGCGCATCCTCCAGCTCGGCGACCACCCCCTCGTGGTACGCGCGGCCATCGATCTCCAGTGCCAGCCGCCGCTCGGGCCAGATCACGTCGACCTCCAGCAGCTCGCCGGCGACCGGCACCATCGCGTTGAACAGCGGCCGGTCCAGGTCGGATCCAAGCAGGAGCTCGGCCACCAGCCGCTCGAGCTCGCTGCGCAACCGCAGGGCGTGCGTGCGGCGGTCGGCCAGGAAGCCGAGGAGCAGGCGCCGGCCGCGGACGTGGCGGTTGCGGTCGAGCACCTGGCGCAGTGCCGCCGGAGTGCACGTCCGGCGCAGGATCGTCCGATCGGCGGCGGCGAGGGCGACGTGCCGCGGCTCCGATCCGGCGAGCTGCAGCAGCATCGTGGCCGGCCGGACCACGGCCAGCCGCCGGTGCACGGTGACGTCAGCGGGAAGGAGCAGCTTCGACCGGCGGACCGCCAGTCCCTCGCGCTCGTGGTGGACGCCGTCGTTGACGACCAGGTCCACGTCGCGGGTGGGGTCCTCCGTCACGGCACCCCACACCTCCCCCGCAGACCAGCCGGCCAGCGCTCCGTCCTCGTCGAGCGCCAGCAGGGCGGCCATTCGCCGGCTGTCGGCGCTGCGCGCGCGGTGGCCGACGGCGTAGACGCCCCAGTGCACCGGCCGCAGCAGCCGCCGGCGCACGAGGTCGTCGATCGGCCCGTCGGTGAAGCCCAAGCGGGCCAGCTGGCCGCGGGAGATGCAGCCGGCCTGGCGCTCTGCGAGGTCTCCCGCGACCCAGGTCAGGCATCGAGTGGCGGATCGACCCTCGGATAGAGCGGATCGACGCCACTCGATGAGGTTGACGGGAATCGGGAGGCGGGGACCAGGCGTGACGGCACACGGCGCACGGTGCCGGGCGCCGGCATACGCGTGGGTCGCGAAGCGTGCCAGGTGGGATCCGGGACACGCGCGGTTCACGCACGCAGGGCCGCCACCCCTCCGCGGCTCATCGAGTGGCGGATCGACCCTGGCATAGCGCGGATCCGCGCCACTCGATGAGCGGCGGTGGCGGGGCGCCTACTCGGGCACGAGCCAGAGCACGCCCAGCGGCGGCAGCGTGAGCGGCGCGGACACGGGCTGGCCGTGCCAGGACAGGTCCTCCGCCTGCACCGCGCCGTAGTTGCCCACGCCCGAGCCGCCGTAGCAGTCCCCGTCGGTGTTCAGCACCTCGCGCCAGCGGCCGCCGTGGGGCAGGCCCACCCGGTAGCCGTAGCGCGGGATCGGCGTGAGGTTCGCGACGCAGACGATCGGCCGTGTGCCCTCCCCGCCGCGCCGCGCGAACGCGAAGACGCTGTTCTCCGCGTCGTTGGCCTCGATCCACGAGAACGCCTCTGGGTCGCCGTCGCGCTGCCAGAGCGCCGGCTCGTCGCGGTAGACGCGGTTGAGGTCGCGCACCAGCGACTGCAGGCCGCGGTGGCCCGGGTCGTCGAGCAGGTGCCAGTCCAGGGACCGCTCGTGCGACCACTCCTGCTCCTGGCCGAACTCGCAGCCCATGAACAGCAGCTGCTTGCCGGGGTGCGCCCACTGCATCGCGTACAGCGACCGCAGGTTGGCGAGCTTCTGCCACGTGTCACCCGGCATCTTGCCCAGCAGCGACCCCTTGCCGTGCACGACCTCGTCGTGGCTGAGCGGCAGGATGAACTCCTCGCTGAACGCGTAGTGCAGCGAGAACGTCAGCTCGTGGTGGTGGAAGCGGCGGTGGATCGGGTCGCGCTGGAAGTAGCCCAGCGTGTCGTGCATCCAGCCCATGTTCCACTTGAAGCCGAAGCCCAGGCCGCCAGTCCACGTCGGCCGCGAGACGCCCGGCCAGGCCGTGGACTCCTCCGCCGCGCTGATGACGCCCGGCTCGCGCGCGTGCAGCACCTCGTTCATCTCCCGCAGGAACGAGATCGAGTCGAGGTCCTCGCGCCCGCCGTGGACGTTGGGGACCCACTCGCCCTCCTTGCGCGAGTAGTCGAGGTAGAGCATCGACGCCACGGCGTCGACGCGCAGGCCGTCGACGTGGAACTCGCGCGGCCAGTACAGGGCGCTGGCCAGCAGGAAGTTGCGCACCTCGTTGCGGCCGAGGTTGTAGACGAGCGTCCCCCAGTCCTGGTGCTCGCCGCGGCGCGGGTCCTCGTGCTCGTAGAGCGCCGTGCCGTCGAAGCGCCGCAGCGCCCAGTCGTCCTTGGGGAAGTGCGCCGGCACCCAGTCCGCGAGCACGCCGAGACCGTTGTTGTGCAGCGTGTCGACGAAGGCCTTGAGCTCGTCGGGCGTGCCGTGCCGCGCGTCCGGGGCGAACTGGCCGGTCACCTGGTAGCCCCACGACCCGCTGAACGGGTGGGCCATGATCGGCAGCAGCTCGACGTGCGTGAAGCCGAGGTCGGTGCAGTAGTCCGACAGCTCCTCGGCCAGCTGCGTGTAGCTCAGCGGGTCCTCGGGCGCCGCCGGGTCACGCCGCCACGAGCCCAGGTGCACCTCGTAGATGCTCAGCGGCTCGGCGTGCGGCTGGTGCTCGCGCCGCGCCTGCATCCACGCGTCGTCGCGCCACTGGTACTGCGAGCGGTGCACGACCGACGCGTTCTGCGGCGGGCGCTCGGCGCGCTGGGCCCACGGGTCGGACTTCAGGCGCAGGTTGCCGTCCTGGGTGCGGATCTCGTAGCGGTAGAGCGTCCCCTCGGCGACGCCTGGCACGAACAGCTCCCAGATGCCCGACGAGCCCATCGAGCGCATCGGGTGCAGCCGCCCGTCCCAGGAGTTGAAGTCGCCGACGACCGCCACGGTGCGGGCGTTGGGGGCCCAGACCGCGAACGCGGTGCCGGTGACGCCGTCGATCTCGCGCACGTGCGCGCCGAGGCGGCAGTACAGCTCCTCGTGGCGCCCCTCGCCCGCGAGGTGCAGGTCGAGCTCGCCGACGGTCGGCCCGAACGCGTACGGGTCGCGCATCGTGTACGTGCCGCCGTCGGGGTAGGCGACCTCCAGCTCGTAGCGCACCGGCGGCTTGGCCTTGAGGTGCGCTTCGAACAGCCCGCCCGGATGGACGAGCTCCGCCTCGGCGTCGGGGCCGCCGTCGACGTGCACGACGACCTTCTCGGCCGCCGGGCGCCAGGCCCGCACCACCACGCCCCCGTTCTCCGGGTGCGCGCCGAGCAGGCCGTGGGGGTCGGCCAGCTCCCCGCGGGACAGCAGCTCTGCGGGGGCGGTCATCGGGCGACCTCCTCGTGATCGTCGATCTCCAGCAGGCGGCAGATGCCGGCCACCGGGATCTTCACCCAGTCCGGGCGGTTGTCGAGTTCGTAGCGCAGTTCGTAGACGGCCTTCTCCAGCTCGAAGACGCTCAGCAGGCGCTCGATGGCCGCGCGCCCGGGGGGCAGGATGGAGGGATCCACCTCGTCGAGGTACCCGTCGAGGAAGCCCTCACGTGCGCGCATCTCCCAGTCCTCCGGCGCCGCGATCGCGTGGTCGAGCTCCGAGGCGGTCGCCGCGTACGCGAACGAGCGCAGCATCCCGGCGACGTCGCGCAGCGGCGAGCGCTTGCGCCGGCGCTCGACGAGGGTTCTCGCGGGCTCGCCCTCGAAGTCGAGCACGACCCAGCGGTCCTCGGTGCGCATGACCTGGCCGAGGTGGTAGTCGCCGTGGTGGCGGATGATCCGCCCGGCGGACCCCACCTGCGTGAGCAGCGCCAGGCGCTCGCGCACCTCCTGGCCCCGCCCCCGGATCGGGTCGACAGCCGCGGTGCCCGGGAGGTCGAGGAAGACCTGCTCGATCTCCTCGTCGACCGTCGCGGTCAGCAGGCCCAGCGCCTCGGCGGAGGTCTCCTCCGGCGCGAACGCCGGATCCTGGCTGTCGGAGGCCAGCACGGAGTGCATCCGCCCGGTGATCACGCCGAGCTCGTGCGCCCGGGCCAGGAACCGCTCGGGCTCCTGCTGCAGGTCGTCCAGCGCCAGTTGCCAGCCGTCGACAGCCCCCGGCAGGAAGTCCTGCGCGATGCCGAGGGTCGCGTCGATGAGCCGGCCCGTGTGGGCGTACCAGCCGCGCAGCGACGCGATGTTCTCGAAGCCGCGCTCCGTGAGGAAGCGCAGGAGCTCGAGCTCCGGGTTCGGGCCGGCGCCCAGGCGGCGGTAGACCTTCAGCACCACGCGCTCGTCGAGCACGAGCGAGGTGTTGGACTGCTCGGCGCCCATGGGCCGCACGTGCTCGACGGGCTCCAGGCCGGCCAGGCCCCGGAAGACCGCGGTGCCGGCGGCGGTCTCGACGTCGCGCCCGGCGTCCATGTTGCGGATCAGCGCGCGGACGAACTCGAGGTCCTCGGAGGCGTCCTCGTCGCCGCGCAGGACGAGCTGGTAGAGGTCGTGCGTCCCCTCGCCGAAGCCCACCTGCAGGATGGCCAGCTCGATGCCGCCGTCCAGGGCGATGCGCTCCAGCACCTCCTGGTGGGTGATCTCGCGGCTCTTGGATCCGAACCAGCGCTGCTGCCTGACGTCGATCACGGCCGGCCCTCCTCCTCGTCGTCGCTCAGCAGGAACCAGAAGAAGCCGCGCGGCGCCAGCGTCAGCAGGTAGGGCAGCTCCCCGATCCGCGGGAAGCGCGAGCGGCCGAACATCTCGACGGGGTGGCGGCCCTGGAACGCGCGCAGGTCGAGCTCCACGGCCTGGGCGCTGCGCGCGAGGTTGTGCACGCACAGGGCGATGTCGTCGGCGTAGCGGCGGACGTGGGCGAAGACGCGCGGGTTGGAGGGATGCAGCGGCTCGTAGGTGCCCAGGCCGAAGACGGGGTGCGCCTTGCGCAGCGCGATGAAGCGGTGCAGCCAGCGCAGCAGCGACGTCGGCGTGCGCAGCTGCGCCTCCACGTTGACCGCCTGGAAGCCGTACACCGGGTCCATGAGCGGCGGCGCGTAGAGCTGCGCGAAGTCGGCGCGGCTGAAGCCGCCGTTGCGGTCGCCCGTCCACTGCATCGGCGTGCGGACGCCGTCGCGGTCGCCGAGGTAGACGTTGTCGCCCATCGCGATCTCGTCGCCGTAGTACAGGACCGGGGAGCCCGGCAGCGAGAACAGGATCGCCGTCATGAGCTCCATCTCGTCGCGCCCGTTCTCCAGCAGCGGGGCGAGCCGGCGGCGGATGCCGAGGTTGAGCTTCATGCGCGGGTCCTTGGCGTACTCCGCGTACATGTAGTCGCGCTCCTCGTCGGTGACCATCTCGAGCGTCAGCTCGTCGTGGTTGCGCAGGAACAGCCCCCACTGGCACCCGTGCGGGATGTCGGGCGTGCGGTCGAGGATCTCGTAGATCGGCGTCGCCTCCTCGCGCCGCACCGCCATGAACATGCGCGGCATCACGGGGAAGTGGAACGCCATGTGGCATTCGTCGCCGTCGCCGAAGTACTCGACC
>DASPKC010000166.1:0-17264 GCA_035628295.1 Baekduia sp. | reverse complement strand
GAGCAGGCCGGCCACCGTGGCCACCAGCGCGGTCGCCATCGCCGGGGACGGCCGGCGCAGGATCACCGCGAGCACGGCGGCGTAGCCGCGCTTGAGCACCCGCAGCAGCGGGGCCTCGCGCTCGCGCAGGCCGTTGCCGCGCAGCAGCACCAGGCACAGCGCCGGGGTGACGGTCAGCGCCACCACCATCGACACCAGCACCGCCAGCGCGTAGGACAGCACCAGGGGCTGGAAGAAGGAGCCCGACAGGCCCTCCAGGAACAGCACCGGCACGATCGCCACGACGTTGATCACCGTCGCGTACGTGATGGCGGTCCGGACCTCGATCGAGGCGTCCAGGACGACCCGGAACGTCGAGACCTCGCGGCCCTCCGCTCTGGCCTGGCGCAATCGCCGGACGATGTTCTCGACGTCGATGATCGCGTCGTCGACCACCACCCCGATGGCCACCACCAGCCCGGCCAGGACCATCACGTTGATCGTGGCGTCGCGCACGTCGAGGACGAGCAGCGCCGCGACCAGCGAGAGCGGGATCGCGATGAGGCTGATGAAGGCGGTCCGGAACGTGTAGAGGAACGCCGAGATGATCACGATCACCAGCAGGACGCCGATGAGCAGCGCCTTGGTGAGGTTGTCGATCGACTGGTCGATGAACGTCGCCGGCCGGAAGATCGTCGTGTCGTAGTCGATGCCCGGGAGGCCGGCGGACATCTCCGCCATGGTCTCCTCGACGCCTTCCGTCACCTCCTTGGTGTTCGCCCCGCGGTACTTCTGGACGATCAGCATGAGGCCCGGACCGTCGTTGATGACGGCATCGCCCCAGAGCTGCTGGTGGTCCTGGACCACGCGGCCGACGTCCTTCATCCGCAGGACCCGCCCGCCGCGCTCGGCCACGGCCACCTCGGCCAGGTCCTCCGCGTTGACGATGGGCTGCTTCGCGTGGACGTTCAGCCGCCGGCCGTCCTCCTCCAGGAAGCCGGCCTGCCCGACGGTGAAGCTCTTGGCGTACTGCAGCACGCCGGCGTCGAGGGCCTCGGAGCCGGCCGACATGACCTCGTCCAGCGAGATGTCGTACTTGGCCAGCAGCTTCGGATCGGTCTGGATGTGACGCTGCTTGAGGCGCTCGCCGTAGATGTCGACGCCCGCCACGCCCGGGACCCGCAGCAGGTGCTGTCGGATCTTCCAGTAGGCCAGCGAGGACATCTCGACCAGGTCGACCTTGTCGCTGCTCAGGCCGATCTTCATGATCCGGCTGGTCGCCGAGAGCGCGGGCATCATCCACGGCGGGCTCGCCCACGTCGGGATGTTCGGCAGGACCTGCGCGATGCGCTCCTGCACGAGCTGGCGCGCCCGCTTCTCGTCCGTCCCCTTCTTGAAGATCAGGCGGATCGACGACAGCTGGGCCACCGACTTGGACCGCAGCTCCTCGAGCCCTGGGATGCCGTTGAGGGCCTCCTCGATGGGCACGGTGACCAGCGACTCCACCTCGGAGGTCGAGTTGCCCAGCGCGATGGTCTGGATCTCGACCTGCGGCGGGGCGAACTCCGGGAACACGTCGACCTTGGCCGACGGGATCTCGGACGCGCCGAAGGCCATGAGGCCGGTGGCGACGAAGATGACGAGCCAGCGGAAGCGCAGGCTGCGGGAGACGATCCAACGCATGCTCAGTACTCCCCGTACTCGAGCTCGGCGCCGTGCAGCTGGGCCACGCCCTGCGTCACGACCTTGGCGCCCACGTGCGGGCCCTTCCTGATGATCACGCGGTCACCTGCGACGCGTTCGATCTCGATGCTCTCGCGCTTGAACTCCAGCCCCTTCTCGTTGACGTAGACGTAGGCCTTGCCGCCCTCCGTCTCGTAGAGGATCGAGGCGTACGGGACCGTCAGGCCCCGGGCCCCGCGCTGCACCCGCCCCGTCTGGATGCCGATGCGGCTGGCGCCCAGCTTGGTGAGCGTGATGAGCTGGTGCTCCTCGTCACCCTTGATGGGCGTCAGGGTCGCGGGCTGGTAGTGGTCCTTCTCGGCCTTCTCGGCCTCCTTGCAGGCCGAGAGGGAGGTGGCGGCTGCCAGCAGCGCCACCCCCGTCATCGCCCTCGCCGGCCACCGGCCGGCCTTCGCCGACCGGGACATCAGGCCGCCGCCGTCGCGAGCTCGTCGTCCGCGGCCAGCGGACGGTCCCCCTGCGCGGCCCGCACCCGGAGGTACAGGGCCGGCAGGACGAACAGCGCCACGGCCGTCGTCGTCGCGAGACCGCCGAGGACCACCACGGCCATCGGCTGGACCACCTCGAGGCCCGCGGGCGTGCCCATCACCGCGAAGGGTGCGAGCGCCACGGCCACGCCGGCCGCGGAGGTCACGACCGGCGTGAGCCGCTCGGTCGCGCCGCGGACGACGAGGCGCAAGCCGAACGGCTCGCCCTCGTGACGTTCGAGGTCCTGGAAGTGCAGCAGCGTGGTGACGCTGCTGCGCGCCGCCAGGGCCAGGAGCGCCAGCAGGCCGCCGATCGCCGCGACCGTCAGGCCGTCGCCCTGCACCAGCATGACCACGACGCCGCCGGCCACCGCGGCGGGCAGCGCGAGGAACGCGAACGCCGCCAGGCGCCAGCTGCGCAGGGCCGCCTGCAGCAGGAGCAGCAGGGCGATGCCCGCCGCCACGCCGAAGGCGAGGATCTGGCCGCTGTTGATCTCGTCGGCCACCGTCGGGTCCAGCACGTCGACGTGGTACTCGAGCGGCAGCTTGACGTCGGCCAGGGCCTCCTCGAGGTCGTCGGCCACGGCCTCGACGCTGCGGCCCTCGACCTCGGCGGTGATGTCGATCTTGCGCGACACGGAGTCCCGCTTGATCACCGTCGGCGTGCGGCCCTCGCGGATGTCGGCGATCTGCGCCAGCCGCACGTGGCCGCCGCCCGGCCGGTCGATGAGCAGGTTGCGCAGCTTGGCCTGGCTCGTGGCCAGGTCCGGCGTGCCCTGCACCATCACGTCGAAGACCTTCTGGTCGTCGAAGACCGAGCCGACCAGGATGCCCTGGAGCATGATCGCCTCGGCGCGGCGCACGTCGCCCGGCTTGATGCCGTAGTTGCGCGCCTTCTCGATGTCGACCTCGATCTCCAGCGTCGGCTGCTCGACGAAGCTCTCGATCTTCGGGTTCTTGATCCCGTCGACACCGGCCACGATCTGCTCGATCCTGGGCGCCTGCTCCTTGAGCACGTCGAGGTTCTGGCCGAAGAGCCGGGCGACGATCGGCCGGTCGGTGCCGGTCAGCACGTCCAGGCCGTCGCCCTTGACCGGGTTGACGCCCTCGTCCAGGCCGCCGATGTCGCGCACCCGCGACGTCGAGTAGCTCAGGACCTCCGTCCGGGCGCCCTCGACGCCGGCCGCGGCGTCCTTGATGGCCGCCATCGTGTCGTCGTAGTCGGCGTCGGAGTCGAGGCTGACGACCATCTCGCCGGAGTTGACGTCCACGATCCGGTCGCCGGTGACGGCGCGGCCCACGGCCCCGCCGACGTTCTCGACGCCGTCGATGCCGCGCAGCTCCTTGCTGAGGTTCGTGGCCAGCTCGGTCATCCGCGGCTGCGAGGTGCCGGGCGGCGCGTCCATGCGGACGAGCACGTCGCGGTCCTTCAGCGATGGGATGACGGAGGTGTCGGAGGTCGGCAGCGCGATGACCGCCAGCAGCGTCGCGGCGCCCGCCACGCCCAGCACGGGGCCGGGCCGGCCGAGCACGCGCGGCAGCAGCGAGCCGTACCAGGCGCCGATCCGGCGCAGGAGGCCCGACTCGGCGGGCTTGGACGGCAGCAGCAGCGCGAGCGCCGGCGTGAGGGTCAGCGCGGTGACCATCGCGGCGAGGGTCGCCAGCGTGTACGCCAGCGCCAGTGAGCCGAGGAAGGCGCCGGGGCGGCCCTCCATGACGGCCAGCGGCACGACCACCAGGAGACCGGCGATGGTGCCGTAGGCCAGCGGCCGGCGCACCTCGTGCGTGGCCTGCAGCACGGTGTCGGCCACGGAGGCCTCGCCGCGGTCGCGCAGGCGCCGCGCCACGTTGTGCGCCCCGTGCACCGCGTCGTCGATGACCACCACGAGGGCGACGACGAGGCCGGCGAACGAGATGGCGTTGAACGTCTCGCCCAGCGCCGAGAGCACCAGCGCCGCGGCGACCATGGCCACCGGGACGGTGACCAGGGCGGCGAGCACCGTGCGCCAGGCGCGCAGGAAGGCGACCATCGCCAGCACGAGCAGCGCCGCGCCAATGATCAGCGTCAGCGTCAGGTTGTCGATGGCGTCGTCGATGTAGCTCGCCGGCCGGAAGACCGACGTGTCGACGTCCATGCCCGCCAGGCCCGGCTTGAGCGCCTCGAGCTCGGCCTCGACGCGGTCGGTGACCTCCTTGGTCGAGGCGCCGGGGAACTTCTCCACCACCAGCAGCAGGCCCTCGCCGTCGCCGACGACGGCGTCGCCGATGAGCGGCTGGTGGTCCTCGACGACGTTGGAGACGTCGGTGAGGCGCAGCTTGCCGCCCGTGCCCTCGACCGGCACGCGGCCGAGCTGCGACGGCGTGGCGATGTTGTCGAAGACGTTGCGGATGGGCAGGCGCTGCTGCGGCGTCTCGATGAAGCCGCCGGTGCCGGGCACCGAGGCCTCGATGTAGCTCACCGGGGAGGCGATCTGCGCGTTGCCCGCGGTCCGGATGACCTGCTGCAGCGTCACGTTCTTGTCGCGCAGGCGCTCCGGGTCCACCTGGACCTGGATCTGCTGGTCGCGCATGCCCCAGATCGAGACGTTCGCGACGCCCTCGACGCCCATCAGGCGCGGCCGGACGGTCCAGCGGGCGATGACGGACTTGTCGATGAGCGAGAGGTCCTTCGAGGAGAGGCCGATCATCATCACGCGGCTCGACGACGACAGCGGCTGCAGCATCGCGGGCGGCTTCGAGATGTTCGGGAAGGCCGCGCCGCCGAGCTGGGTCAGGCGCTCCTGGACGAGCTGGCGGCCCTTGTAGACGTCGAAGCCCGGCTCGAAGACCAGGACGACGGAGGAGAGGCCCGGCGTCGAGGAGGAGCGGATCACGTCCACGCCCTCCACGCCGTTGAGGAGGTCCGCCTCGAGCGGGACCGTGATGAGCTGCTCGACCTCGTCGGCCGAGAGGCCCAGCGACTCGGTCTGGATCTCGACGTACGGGGGCGTGAACTCCGGCAGGACGTCCGAGGACGCGTCGCGCAGCGTGAGCGCGCCGATGACGATGATGGCCGCCGCGATGCCGAGGACGAGGCCCCGGAACTTCAGCGACGTCCCGACGATCGCGCGGATCACGACCGGCCGCCCGTCTCGAGCGGACGCAGGTCGATGCGTGCAGCACCAGGCCCGAAGGCCGGTCGCCTAGTCATGTGTTGCCCCCTGGCGTTATCCCGGCGGGTGCCCCCCCACGGGCCACCCGACTGATGCGCGACCGTACGCCTCTCCGGCGCCGACTGCAACCCCGAATCCGTCGGGCTGTCAGCCGGCGCCTCCGGACATGCTCAGGGAGCGGGCTTGACCTGCTCGATCAAGGCCTGGTTGGAGCGCCGGAACTGCTCCTGGTACTCCGGCGCGACCTCGTCCTCGACCGGCGTGATGTGCTCCTTCTCGCACGCGTCGTCGGCGCGGGCGATCTGGACCTCCTCGCGCTGCAGCGCCTTGAGGTCGGCCGGGTCGAAGTCCTTCGCCGACTCCCCGGGCTTCGGGCCGGTGGCGAACTGCCCCGGATAGGACCCGACGAGCTCCTCCATCCGCTCGAGGAGATCCTCGTCGATGGCCTCGGGCTCCTCGTAGCGGAAGCCCTTGTCGGCCATGCACGCCGACCAGGCCTCGATGGCCTTCGTCATGCGCTGGTCTTCGAGGATGCGCTCCTCGAGCTCGTCGAGCTTGCCGGTGAGCTCGTTGAGCACCGCGGCACCGCCGAAGACCTGCTCGGTGGCCTTCTTGGTGCAGCCGCCCAGCTCGGAGAAGTCGCCGCTGTCGACCGCCGCGAAGAACGTCGCGCCGGCGTTCTCGCCGTACAGCGCGCGGTCGTAGGCCCGCTGGTCCGCCGGGCCCAGGCCGGCGCGGATCGTGCGGTTGGGGTCCTCGCGGTTGCCGCCCCGGCCCCACAGCGTGCTGATGCCGTAGCCGAACTGCTGCAGGAAGTCCTCGTCGCTGAGCCGCCCCGAGCCGGTGACCGCGGCGCGCTGGGCGATCGGGTCGACCGGCACGTACTCGAAGCCCTCGGCCTTCATGCAGTCCCGGATCGCCGCCTCGACGCGGCTCTGCCGCGCGTCGATGGCCGACTGGTTGAACCCGAGCTGGTCCTCCACGTCGCCCTTGGGCTGCTCGGCGGCATTGTCGTCCCCGCCGCAGGCCGCGAGGCCGAGGACGAGGGCGGCGGCCGCGGTGGCCAGGAGACGGCGCCTGCGCGGCGCCGGCACGACGGGCTGATGGTGGCTCATTGCAGCTGCGACTCTCCCACGTTGCGATGGTCAGGTGCCGGCGCGCAGCGCCTCGATCGGCTCGAGGGCGGCGGCGCGCAGGGACGGATAGGTGCCCGACAGGAGGCCGATCACGGCGCCCAGGAGCGGCGCGCCGAGCGGCACCCACGGGTCGAGGACCGGCGTCCAGGTGTTGCCGGCCGACACCGCGACGATGACCAAGGTGCCGGCGCTCGCGCCGATCACCCCCCCGGCCAGCCCCATGGCGGTGCTCTCCAGCAGGAACTGCGCCGCGATGTGCCGGCGCGACGCCCCCAGCGCCCGGCGCAGGCCGATCTCGCCCACGCGCTCGAGCACGGAGACGAGCGTGACGTTGGCGATGCCGATGGCGCCCACGAGCAGCGACACGCCGCCCAGCAGCAGGAACAGCGCGTTGAGGTCCTCCTGGACCTCCCCCCGCAGCTGGCGCGGGTCCGGCGGGGCCGCCACGCGCAGCAGGCGCGGGTTGGAGGGGCTCAGGGCGACGGGCGCCTGCCGGCCGATGAGCTCGACGGCCCCGATCGCCGTCTCGACCTGCGCCAGGCGCGGCGCCGCCAGGCCGAACTCGCGGCGCGCGGTGCCCTGGGGCATCACCGCCGAGCCCAGCAGGGAGGGCTGGCGCGCCACCTCGTCCACGAGCCCGATGACGCTGAACAGCCGGTCGCCGACGAACACCGCGGGCTGCTGGTCGAGCCGGTCCACGCCCAGGCGCCGGGCGGCGTTGCGGCCGAGCACGAGCACGCGATCGGCCCGCTGCGAGTGCCCGCGGTCGAAGAGCCGTCCGGCGGAGACCTGCGCCCGCACCGCCTGGAACAGCCCGGGCGAAGCAGCCTTCATCGGCAGCTGCACGGCGCCGGCGACGAGCGGGTCGTTGACCGGCACCGAGCGCACGAGCTCCCCGCGCAGGTCGACGTCGCCGAGGGTCCCTGCGGCGACCACGCCGTTGAGCCGCCGCAGGCGGGCCTCGGCGTCCCAGGGGATCACCCGGGCGCTGGAGCCGCCGGCCCGTGCGGCCGGGGTGACGACCACGTCCGTGGCGGCGAGCGCGTCGAAGCGGCCGACGATCTGGTTGCCCGCGGTCTTCGAGAGCCCGAGCGTCGCCACGAGCGCCCCGACGCCGATCACCGTACCGAGCACGGTCAGGCCGACCCGTGCGGGCCGTGCGAGGAGCCCGGCGACCGACTCGGCCACCAGGTCACGCGGTGTCATCCGCGGCCCCAGGTCCTCCCGGGGCCGGCGGCGCAGCCCCCTCACGCTCCTGCCTCGCTGGCCCGGCCGTCCACGATGCGGACCTGGCGCCGGGCGTGGGCGGCGACGTCGTCCTCGTGGGTCACGAGCACGATCGTCAGGCCGAGCTCACCGAGGTCGTCGAAGAGCCCCAGCACGGACGCCGTGTTGGCCGAGTCCAGGTTGCCCGTGGGCTCGTCGCACAGCATGAGGGTCGGATCGCCGGTCAGGGCGCGCGCGATCGCCACGCGCTGCATCTCGCCGCCGGAGAGGCGGGTGGGCAGGAAGTCGGCACGGTGGGTCATGCCGACCTTGTCCAGCGCCTCGAGCGCCCGCTCGCGGCGCCCTTCGCGCGGCGCGCCGCGGTAGACCTCGGCCAGCGCGACGTTGTCGAGCACCGTGCGGTGCGCCAGCAGGTTGAAGGACTGAAAGACGAACCCGATCCGGTGGGCGCGCAGCACGGCCCGCCGGTCGTCGTCGAGCTCCCCGACGTCGATGCCGTCGAAGAGGTAGGTGCCGCTGGTCTGCCGGTCCAGGCAGCTGAGGATGTTCAGCAGCGTCGACTTGCCCGACCCGGACGGGCCGACGATCGCCAGCGAGTCGCCGTGGGCGATCGTGAGGTCGACGTCGCGCAGGGCCACGACCGGCGGGTCGGTGCCGAAGGTGCGCCCGACCCCGCGCAGCTCGACGGCGGCCGGGGCGCCGGCCGGTCCCCCGGTGGGCCGCCAGGTCTCGACCGCCCCGGCGGCGCCGAGCACCAACGGCCCACGCAGCGACGGGCGCCTCACGGCCCGGCGGCGGCCGCCCTGCGCCCGGAGCCGACGATGACCAGGTCGCCCTCGCGCAGCGACGCGGCGCCCGCGGGCCGGACCTCGACGAGCCCCTGTGCCGCCAGGCCGGGCACGACCGGGACGATCTCGGTCCGGCCGCCGCGCCGGACCTGGACGCGCGAGGTGCCGTCGCCACCCACCGACAGGGCGCTGGCCGGGACGGCGAGCACCTCGCCGTCGGTGCTCGTGACCGCGATCGTCAGCTTCACGGAGGCGCCGACGAGGCCCATGAGCGGCGCGGTCGGGCTGACGGAGAAGTGGAACCGCGTGGCGTCGGCGCCGCGCGTGCCGGGCCGGTCGGCCACCTGGGACACCACGCCGCTGGACCGCACGCCGAGCTCGTCCTCGCCGATCGCGACCCGGTTGCCGGGCCGCACGAGCTTCGCGTCGCTCACCGACAGCGACGAGTCGATCACGAGCCGCGAGCTGGTGACGTCCATGACGGCGCCGTTGAGCACGTCCCCGCGCCGGGCCTTGACCGCATCGACGCGCAGCGGCAGCGACGGCAGGAAGAGCAGCTCGTCCGCCGGCACGGACACGCCGGAGCGCGCGAGCAGCCGGTCGACCTCGCGGGCGGTGCGGCGCGCCTCCTGGCCGGCCGAGTCGGCGATGCGCCGCAGCGTGCGGGTGTCGCCCGGCTTGGCCAGCTGCGTGGCCTTGAGCGCCGCCAGGCGGGCGCTGGTGCGCGTCGTGGCGACGGCCTGCAGCGCCCGGCGCAGCTCCGCCTCGGCGAGGCGGACGTCGCGCGCGGCGTTGGTCGCCTCCTCCCGGCCCTTCTGGGCCACGTTGCCGGCGCCCGCCCGGACCGCCTCGGCGGCGGCGACGGCCGCGTCGAGCTCCGCCTTGGCGCGCTGGACGTTCTCGGCGGCCTGGCGGACCGCCTGGTTGGCGGCCTCGCGCTCGGAAGGGGGCGCCTCCGTGGAGACCTCGTCGCGGCGCATGCGCGCGAGCTTCTCCTCGTCGATGGCCTGGGTGAGGGCGTGGCGCTTGTTGGCCACCTCGGCGTCGGCCAGGGCCTGCTCGCGGCGCTGGTTGGCGACGGCGAGGGCCTCCGCCGGCTTGGTGCTGCCGGCCAGCGCCTTGGCGGCCGCCACCCGCGCCCGCGCCGCCGCCACGCCCAGGGCGGCGGTGTGGTAGGCGTCCCGGGCGGTGACCGCGTCCAGCCGCGCCTGGGTGACCTCACCGGGAGCGACCGGCCGCGCACCCTGCTCCACGGCGTGGACGGCCTGCAGCCACGCGTCGCGCGCGCTCGCCGCGGAGGCCTCGGCGCTCCGCAGCGCCTCCTGGTCGGCGTCGGTCGGCCCGAACGGGTCGCGGCCCCGGGAGAGGTAGAACGCCGTCACGGCGGTCTCGGTGGCCTTGTCGAAGGTGCCGTCGACGTCGCCGGGGGTGAAGCCGAGCGCCGCGAGGCCCGCCTCGAGCTGGTGGACGTCCGGGCCCTTGTCGCCGGGACGCAGGTCGCGGTGCATCGGGACGTCGCCGGCCATCACGAACACCGGCCGGCCGTCGACCTCCATGACCGTGGCGCCGGGACGCAGCCGGGCGCGCGACCGCGGCGCCCGCGTCACGAGGTCGCTGCCCTGCTTGAGCTTGGACGTGGCGAGCGCCACCGGTTGTGGGGCGCCGTAGCGCACCGTCCCGCGGACGATGACCTCCGTGGAGAGCGCACGGCGCGCGACCGGCACGGTGATCGGCGATGCGGGCGGCGGCGCCGTCTCCGCGGCGACGCGCGCCGGCGACTTGATCTGCCCAGCGGCGACCCAGCCGACGACGGCCAATCCGATCAGTGCGACCACGGCGATCACGCCGGTCCGCTTTGCACCCACGCCCTTCATCGCCCGTCGAACGCCCCCCAGACGTCGCCCCGAGTTCGATCCCATCCTGAGCCTGTCACGGGCATCCGTCAAGCGGGGTCCTTGCGGAGACGCCGCCCGTGGTCCCCAAGACGACCGCGGCGCGCGGGCCGCGGTCAGGCCGCCACGCCGCCGTCGCCGCGCATGCGGTATCCGGCGCCCCGGACCGTCTCGATCGAGGTCACGCCGAAGGGCCGGTCGATCTTCTCCCGCAGGTAGCGGACGTACACGTCGACGACGTTCGAGCGGTTCTCGTACTCGTGCTCCCAGGCGTGCTCGAGCAGCGCGAGACGGTCCAGCACCTCGCCCGGACGACGCAGGAACGTCTCCAGCAGCGCGAACTCCCTGGCCGAGAGCGAGATCTCCGTGGCGCCGCGCGAGACGCGGCGGGTCGCCGGGTCGAGCTGCAGGTCGCCGGCGCGCAGGACCGTCGGCCGCGTGCTCGGCCCCCGGCGGGCGAGCGCGCGCAGCCGGGCCAGGAGCTCGTCGAAGCTGAACGGCTTGGTCAGGTAGTCGTCGGCGCCCTGGTCGAGGCCGGTGACACGGTCCTCCACCGCGTCGCGGGCCGTCAGCATCAGTACCGGGGCCCAGACGCCGTCCTCGCGCAGGCGCCGGCACGTCTCGAACCCGTCGATGCCCGGGAGCATGACGTCGAGGACGATGACGTCGTACGGGGTGGCGCCCGCCATCCACAGGGCGTCCTCGCCACGCTCGGCCACGTCCGCCACGACGCCCTCGTCGTGCAGGCCGCGGCGCAGGAGCCCCGCGAGCTTCGCCTCGTCCTCGACCACCAGCACCTTCACCGTGCGCGGACCTTCTCACGCCGATCTCATCGCTGCCGGGCACCTTGAAGTTCGATGGAACGTCTGCGCAAGCTCTCCCTGCGGGTCGTCCTCGGCGTCGCCGCCCTCGTGGCCCTGGCGCTCGGGGGCGCCGTCCTGGCCGGCGCCACCGGTGACGACGACGACGAGGCCCCGATCGCGGCGGCGGATGCCCAGCGCGCCCGTCAGGCTTCCGAGCGCGCGGTCCCGGGCGGGACCGTCGGCGATGTCGACGCCGACGGCGAGGACGGCGCCGCCTACGAGGTGGAGGTCCGCCGGCCCGGCGGCGGGGCGGTCGACGTCCTGCTCGACCGCAGCTTCCGCGTCCTGCGCACGAGCGCCGAGGAGGACGAGGACGGGCGCGGGGCCCCGGCGGGCGCGGCCGCGCGGCCGGTGTTCTCGAACCCGACCCGGATCACGAACCCGTACCTGCCGCTGTCGCGGCTGCGCCACGTGGAGCTGCGCGGGCGCAGCGACGGCAAGGCCGTCCGCTCGGTCCGCACCCGCCTGAAGCGGACCGAGCCGTTCACCGTGCACGGCCGGCGCATCCACGCGATGGTGGTGCGCGACGCCGCGTACGCCGACGGCGTGCTGAAGGAGATCGCGCTGGACTTCTTCGCGCAGGCCGACGACGGGACCGTGTACTACCTCGGCGAGGACGTCGACAACTACGACAGCACCGGCAAGCGGGTCATCAACCACGAGGGGCAGTTCCGCTACGGCCGGGACACGAAGACGCTCGGCGTGGCCATGCCCGCTCGCCCGAGGCCCGGCCAGCGCTTCACGTTCGAGCGCATCCCCGGAGTGGGCACGGAGACCAACCGCGTGTCGCGCCTCAACGCGACGCTCAAGGTGCCCTTCGGCCGCTTCGACGACGTCCTCGTCATCGTGGGCAACGCCGAGGGCGAGCGCGAGGTCAAGCGCTACGGCAAGGGCGTCGGCCTGCTGCAGGAGCGCAGCGCCGAAGGCGGCGTGGACCTCGTCAGCGTTCGTCGCTGAGCGGCACCCACAGCGCCAGCTCCGCGCCGCCCTCGGGGCGCGTGCGCGCCGTCGCGCCCCCACCGTGCGCCTCGGCGATGAGCGCGACGATGGCCAGGCCCAGGCCGGCGCCGCCGCGTGACCGGGCGGTGTCGGCGCGCGAGAAGCGCTCGAACGCGCGCTCGGCGAACCCGTCCGGGAACCCGGGACCGGTGTCCGTGACCCGCAGGACCGCGCGGCCGTCCCGGGCCTCGGCGGTCAGCACGACGGGACCGGCCCCGTGGCGCAGCGCGTTGTCGACCAGGTTGCCCAGCGCCTGCTCGAGGCGCATCGGGTCGGCCCGGAGCAGCACGTCGTCGGACGCGTCGACCTCCAGGGCGGCGCCGTGCGCGGCGGCGCGGCCGGCGAAGCGCTCGCGCACGCGGCCCAGCAGCTCCCGGGCCGGGACGTCGGAGGCCCGGACGGGCAGACGGCCCTGTTCGGCGCGGGCGATCACCAGCAGGTCCTCGGCCAGGTGCGACAGCCGGTCGGTCTCCTCGGCCGCCGAGCGCACGGCCTCCAGCAGCTCCTCGCGGGTCCGGTCGCCCCGCAGCGCCAGCTCGAGCTCCGTGCGCAGGATCGACAGCGGCGTGCGCAGCTCATGGCTGGCGTCGGCCGTGAAGCTGCGCTCGCGCGCGAAGGCGTCCTGGAGGCGGCCCAGCATCGCGTTGAGGGTCTCGCCGAGGCGCCGCACCTCGTCGTCGGCCGGCGGAACGGGGACGCGCTCGTCCAGGCGCCCGGCCGACACCGCGTCGGCCTGGCGCCGGATCGCCTCGATCGGCCGCAGCGCGGCCGCGACCACCGCGTAGCCCGCGAGGGCCGCCAGCAGCAGCGCGATCGGCCCGCCCAGCAGGAGGGTGCGGCGCAGCCCGCGCTGCGCCTCCAGGCGGTCGTCGACCGAGCTGCCCACGACGAGCACCAGCTCGCGCCCGCGCGTGCGCGCGGGCGTGAGGAGGAGCCGCATGGGGTCGTCGTCGGCCACGGCGGGGCGGTCGACGAACACCGTGCCGGACCGGGCGCGTTCGAGCTGGCCCGAGGTGACGAGCCGCCGTCCGTGGAACTCCCGCGTGCTGTCCAGGAGAGCGCCCGTCCGGGCGTCGACGACCTGGGTGACGCCCTCGCCGGCCTCCGCCAGCGCGCCGAGCTCGAGGCGCTCGATGCGTCCCGGGTCGTTGCCCCGCACCAGGCCGTTCACGTCGGCGGCGCGGGACTGCAGGCCCTGGTCGACGGTCGTCTCGAGCTCGTCGCCCAGGCGCAGGTAGAGGAACGTCCCGGTGGCCGCGAGCAGCAGCGCCATCGCGGCGGTGAAGGCCAGCGTGACGCGGGTCCTGATCGGCAGCCGGCGCAGTGGACCTCCCACGGACAGGCGATGTTGCCCTAGCGCGGCCCTACCCGCTAGTTTGGGCCTCGCTGTCCGTGCGGGGGCACGGGCGGGGGGTGGCCCTTTTCCATCGAGCCCACGGGGCCCGGGCGACGATCTTCAGAGGAGAACGCCGATGCGTGAGCATGCCCGGCGACTTGTCCCGTCACCGTCCATGGCGGTCGCCTGCGCGGCGCTCGTCATCGCGCTGGGCGGGACGTCCTACGCCGCGTTGAAGCTGCCGAGCAACAGCGTGGGCGCGTCGCAGATCAAGCGCAACGCGGTCAGCACGGCCGAGATCAAGTCCAACGCCGTGAACGGCACCAAGGTCCGGGACGACTCGCTGACCGGTGCCGACATCAACGAGTCGACGCTGCAGCTGCCCGCGGCGTCCGTGCCGAACAAGGTCGCGGCCGCGGGCCGCGCCGACAGCGCCGCGGTCGCCGACAACGCCGGCAACGCCGGCAACGCCGGCCACGCCAACTCCTCGGCGGCCATCGACGCGATCAACTACGTGCCGCAGGCGGGCAGCGTCGGCGCGGCGGCCAACGCCGAGACGCCCACCTCCGCCACGGCGACCGCGACGTGTCCGGGCGGCCAGCGCGTGACCGGTGGCGGCGTGCGCCTGGACGACACGGGTGACGTCTCGGTCAAGGAGACCTACCCCGCCACGGCCAACTCCTGGAAGGCCACCGTGGAGAACGCCGACACGGCGGCGGCCCGGACGTTCTCGGTCATCGCCGTGTGCGTCCCGTCCGCCGGCTGATCGGCACCCGCACTGTTGCTCGGGCCACGCCTGCGGTAGACAGCAGGCGTGGCCCGCCGCACCAAGATCGTCGCGACCATCGGCCCCGCCTCGCGGGACCCCGAGGTCCTCGTCCGGCTCGTCGAGGCGGGGATGGACGTCGCCCGGCTGAACTTCAGCCACGGCTCGCACGAGCAGCACGCCGAGACGGCGCAGCGCGTGCGCGACGCGGCGGGCCGCGCCGGGCGGCCGGTCGCGGTGCTGCAGGACCTCCCCGGGCCCAAGCTGCGCATCGGCCCGCTGCGCGAGGACGCCGTCGAGCTCAAGCCCGGCGAGGAGCTCACCTTCGTCTGCGGGGACGGCGACGAGCCGGCCGGCGACGAGCGGCGGATGTCCGTCTCGTGGGCCGGCCTGCCGGAGGCCGTCGGGCCCGGCGACCTGCTCTACCTGGCCGACGGCACCGTCCGCCTGCGCGCCGTGCGCGTGCGCACCGCAGCCGGGGAGGTCGACACCGAGGTGGTCATCGGCGGGACGGTCGCGTCGCGCCAGGGCCTGAACATCCCGGGCCCCGCCGACATGCTGCCCTCGGTCCCCGACGAGGACCTCGCCCACCTCGAGGCGGGCAATCGGATCGGCGTCGACATGGTCGCGCTGAGCTTCGTGCGCCGGCCCGAGGACGTCCTGCAGATCCGCGACCACACCCGGATCCCGCTGATCGCCAAGATCGAGAAGCCGCAGGCCGTCGAGAACGCCCACGACATCGTGAAGGTCTCGGACTGCATCATGGTCGCCCGCGGCGACCTCGGGATCGAGTTGCCGATCTACGAGGTGCCGATGGTGCAGAAGCAGCTGATCGCCGAGGCCGGGCGCCACGCCCGGCCCGTCATCACCGCCACGCAGATGCTCGACTCGATGGTCCAGTCCTCGCGGCCGACGCGCGCCGAGGTGGCCGACGTCGCCAACGCCATCCTCGACGGCACCGACGCCGTGATGCTCTCTCAGGAGACGGCGGTCGGGCACTACCCCGTGCGCGCGGTGGAGATGATGGCTGCGATCGCCACGCACACCGAGCCCTACGCGCCGTACGAGCGCTGGAACGAGGAGCGGGTGGCGCGCGACGCGCGCGACCCGTCCTACACCGTCGCCCACGCCGCCTGCGAGGCGGCGCGCCAGCTCGAGCTCGACGCCCTGGTGATCCCGACGCTCTCTGGCCGCTCCGCCCGGCTCGTGAGCGCCCACCGCCCGACCGTGCCGATCCTGGCCCTCTCGCCGGGGCGCGAGACGGTCCGCCGCTGCGGGCTGATGTGGGGCGTCAAGGCGGCGTCGCTGCCGCGCTACGAGATCACCGAGGAGCTCATCGACAGCGCGGCCCGCCGGGTCGCCGAGCTCGGGTGGGTCAAGCCGGGCTGCCGGGTGGGCATCACGGCGGGCCTGCCGTCGGGGCGCCCGGGCTCGACGTCGCTGTTCCAGGTGCAGGTCGTGCCCGACCCGCACACGCCGTCGCGCTTCGCGCGCCAGGCCCGGCGCAAGGGCTGAGGGCGGCCGCGTCAGGCGCGCGCAGCCAGGAACCGGGCCTCCTCGCGGCCCAGCTCGGTGACCGGCTCCTCGCCGTAGATCCACTCGCGCGCGATGCGGTGCCAGTTGGCGCACGCCTGCAGCTGCGAGAGCACCGCGAGCGTCAGCATCTCCAGCCGGCGGCCGAAGAGGTGGTCGGGTGGCAGCGTCTCGCGCCGCATGGTGTTCCAGTGGCGCGAGCGCGGGTCGCCCATCTGGATCATCACCTCCGTCGCGAGCTCGGGCGTGAGCGCGATGTCGCCGTCGACGGTGTACCAGCCGGTGAGGTCCTCGAACTGCGTGAGGATCGACTCGCGCGTGTACGTCGCCGGGTCGGCGATCCAGCCGCCGCGGTGCATGTGGTCGATGAGCTCGGCGCCCCGGCCCTCGATGCCCAAGCGCTGCGTCTCGAGCTCGAACCCGGCCGCCTCGGGGCTGATGCGCTTGAACAGCCCGAAGTCCAGGAACGCCATCCGGCGTCGTCGAGCAGCAGGCAGTTGCCGGGATGCGGGTCGCCGCTGAACTAGTGGTGGCGGTACATCGACCCGAAGTAGAAGCGGAAGATGATCTCGCCGATGCGGTCGCGCTCGGCCTGCGGGGCCGACTTGAACTCCTCGAAGCGCCGGCCCTGGACGAACTCGGTGACCACCACGCGCTCGTGGCTCATCGCCGTCACGACGTCGGGGATGACGATGAACGGGTGGCCGCGGTACAGGCGCGCGAGCGTGCGCTGGTTGCTGGCCTCGAGCTCGTAGTCGAGCTCCTCCTCGATGCGCTCGCGGATCTCGGCGCCGATGGCCTGCGGGTCGAGCCCCGGCGCGAGGCGCTTCATCAGCCGCAGGATCATCCCGAGGTTCTGCAGGTCGGCGCGGACGGCGGCGTTGACGCCCGGGTACTGGACCTTGACGGCGACATCGCGGCCGTCGTGCAGCCGCGCGCGGTACACCTGCCCGATCGACGCCGCCGCGATCGGCACCGGGTCGAAGGTCTCGAAGACGCGGTCCAGCCGCTCGCCGTACTCGGCCTCGAGCACCTTCTTCATGTCGCCGAACGAGACCTTGGGCGCGGCGTCGCGCAGCTGCGCGAGCTTGGCCTGGAACTCCTCGCGGTAGGCCTCCGGCACCAGGCCGACATCGAGGAAGCTCATGACCTGCCCGAGCTTCATCGCCGCGCCCTTCATCGTCCCGAGCGCCGCGACGATCTGCTCGGCCGCCTCGAGGTTGCGCCGCTCCAGCGCGGCGCGGCCGGCGTCCTCGGAGCGCGCGAGGTTGCGCGCACGCGTGCCGAGGTGCCGCGCGGCCTGCCCCGCGGCCAGCCCGGACACCCGGGCGGTGCGCGCGACGCGCGAGGTCGGGATCCGGTCCTTGGCCACGGGTTGGGGCT
>DASPKC010000165.1:0-2626 GCA_035628295.1 Baekduia sp. | reverse complement strand
AAGCTGCGGACCAAGGTCGAGGACTTCCGCACGAAGAAGGAGGTCATCAAGGCGCAGTACTCCGCGGCGGAGGCGCAGGTGAAGATCTCCGAGGCGGCGACCGGCGTCGGCGAGGAGATGGCCGACGTGGGGCTGGCCATGCAGCGCGCCGTCGACAAGACCGAGCAGATGCGCGCCCGCGCCGATGCGGTCGCTGAGCTCGAGGCGGCAGGGACCTTCGAGGACCTGACGCAGCTGGGCTCGGGCCAGGACGACATCGACCGCGAGCTCGCGCAGCTGTCCACCGGCTCGCAGGTCGACGACGAGCTGGCGAAGATGCGGGCCGAGCTCGGCGCCGGCGGCGAGAGCAAGCAGCTCGAAGAGGGCGAGGGCAAGGCGTGATCGTCCGGATCTCCGGCGAGGGCCAGTACGACCTGGCCGACGAGCACCACGCCCGTCTCGACGAGCTCGACAACGCTGTCGTCGCGGCGGTCGAGGCCGGCGACGAGGCCTCCTTCCAGGAGCGCTTCGACGCCCTGCTGCAGTTCGTGCGCTCGACGGGCACCGCCCACGACATCGAGGACCTGCACGGCTCCGACGTCATCCTGCCGCCGTCCGACATGACCTTCGCCGAGGCAGGCGAGGAGTTCACGGGGGAAGGGCTCGTCCCGGACGCCGCGTAGGACGCCTCGGCGCGCTCGGGCTCAGGCCGCGAGCGCGCCGAGCTCGTCGGCCAGCGTGCGCCGCGCCCGGTGCAGGCGGCTCATCACCGTGCCCGTCGGCACGCCCATCGCGGCGGCCGCCTCGGCGTAGGGCATCCCGAGCAGGTCGACGGCCAGGACCGTGGCCCGTTGGCCCTCGGGCAGGTCGGCGAGCGACTCGCGCAGGGCCAGGCGCTCGATGCCCGGGACGGCACGCAGGTCGCACGCGGTGATCTCCTCCGCGGCGCCGTCGGCGACCGGCTGCGTCCGCGACCGCCGGCAGCGGTCCATGTGCGTGTTGCGCAACGCCGTGCACAGGTACGCGAGGTGCTGCTCGGCGGCGACCTCGCGCGGATGCGTCAGCACACGCAGGCAGGTCTCCTGGACGAGATCCTCCGCATCCTGCGCGTCGCAGAGCTCGCTAGCGACCCGGTGCAGCACGTCGAGATGGCGCAGCAACGCGGCCGCGCCCAGCCGGCTTCCCAACCGATTTCCCCCTGTCAGCCCCCGCCCGGCGCACCCCCTGCGCCGGGTCGGCCGCCACGCTATCCGCAAGGCGGGTTGTCCGGCAAGGGACCACCCGGCTTGCAGGCGCGCTTGCACGCCCTCCTGCCCAGCTGGGTAGTCGTACTTCCCGTTTGGAATAGCGGGGGCCGCGCCGACGTCATGGAATGTGCAGGGGCACGACGGAGAGGCACCGCTCGAGGGGGAGAGGGCCTGCTGCGCCGTGACCCGCTGTGCGCGACCCGGGCGGATCTCCCCACGGGCCGGGACGCGGGCAGGGCACATGGGGGCAACAACTCCGTCAGGAGGACATCTTCGTGCGCATCAAGCACGTGTTCGTCTCGGGCCTGGGCATGGTGGCCATCGCGCTGCCGGCCACACCGGCGCTCGCGCAGACCACCACCTCGCAGTCGCAGAGCTCCACCTCGTCGACCTCGTCGAGCACGAGCTCGACGTCCGGGTCGGCGACCACCGCCACCCAGGGCAACACGAACAACCAGACCGCGGCGAGCGGTCCCGCCACGAGCGGGCCCGGGGGCGCCGGCGGCGCGGGCGGCTCCTGCGGCAACGCGAGTTCCACCGGCGGCAACTCGGCCGGCGGCAACGGCACGGCGACGGCCGGCAACGGTGCGGGCAGCGGGGCCGCCACCGGCGGCGGGGGCACCGCGGCCGGTGGGTCCGGGACCGGCGGCGCCGCCGAGGGCAACATCGGCAACGGCAACGGCAACGGCAGCCCGGGCTCGGCCGGTCTGGGCAGCGGCACCGGCGGCGGCTCCGGCAACGGCACCGGGTCGGGCAACGGCGGCAGCGGCACGGGCGGCAACGCCACGGGCACCGGCGGCGCCGCGACCAGCGGCGCCGGCGGCGCCGGCGGCGCGGCCACGGGCAACGGCAACGGCTCGTCCAACGGCGGGGCGCAGACGAACACTGCGACCGGCGGCGACTGCGGCACCGGCGGCGCATCCGGCGCGACGACCGGCGGCGCCGGCGGCGCAGGGGGCGCGGGCGGCCAGGGATCCGACGCGTCGTCCTCCAACGGCGGGACCGGCGGCAACGGCGCAAGCGGCAGCGCGATCGGCGGCGCCGGCAGCGGCGGCTCCGGGTCGTCGACGGCGAGCAGCGGGGCGACCGGCGGCCAGGGCGGCAACGCCAACGCGACGAACGGCACCTCACAGGGCAACGCCGCCGCGGCCGGCAACGGCACCCTGAACGCAGGCAACGAGGCGGAGACCGGCAGCAGCCGCAACCGCAACCGCACGCGCCAGCGCGCGAGCGCCAACGGCGGCAACGCGAGCTCCGGTTCGTCGACCTCGACCGGGACCGGCGGCGCCGGCACCGGCGGCAGCCAGACCAACGCCGGCAACGGCGGCGCGGGCGGCTCGGCCAACGGCGGCGTGTCGGGCGGCGGCGGCCAGGGCGGCGCCGGCGGTGCGGGCGGCGCG
>DASPKC010000164.1:0-13877 GCA_035628295.1 Baekduia sp. | reverse complement strand
GCCGCCGCTGGCGCGCGCGGGCGACCCGCTGCTGGCACGCCTGCGCACCTTCTCGGCGGCCGCCGCGCCGCTCATGGGCCAGACCGGCGAGACGCTGCGCCAGGTCAATCCGGTCGTGCGCTACCTCGCGCCCTACCGGCGCGAGCTCGGGACGTTCCTGGCGGTGACCGGCGCGTCGTCGGACGCGCGCGACCACGTCGGCCGGCTCGGGCGGGTCTTCCCGATCCTCTGGCAGGACTCGCTGGCGATCTCGCCGGCCCAGCGCCGGCTGCTGGATCGCGTGCTGCGGGTGACGGGGGTCAAGAAGCTGCTCGACGAGCAGGTCAACCCCTATCCGCGCCCGGGCGACCTCGCCAGGCCGCAGCCGCTGGCGCGCGCGCCGCAACCGCCGGCCGCCGACCCGCCGCTGGGCGGCCGCGCCCCGTAGGCTCACCAGGGTGCCGAGTCTCCGCGACGCCCTGCGCAATCCCGCCTCGACCGTGACCGGCCTCGTCGAGCCGCCGCGGCCCGGGTCGCGGCGCCGGCGGCTGTGGGAGCGCTTCACCGACCTCAACGTGGTCCTCTACCGCGCCAGCGGCGGGCGCATCGGCGGCCGGATGGACCGCGCGCCCGTGCTGCTGCTGCACCACGTCGGGCGCAAGAGCGGCCGGCAGCGCGTCACGCCGCTGCTGTACCTCCCCGACGGCGACGACCTGGCCATCGTGGCGTCGATGGGCGGCTCGCCCAAGCATCCGGCCTGGTACCACAACCTCATGGCGGCGCCGCAGACGGAGGTGGAGGTCGGCCGCGAGCGCCGCCGCGTCCGGGCCGAGGTCGCCGCGCCGCAGGACAAGGCCCGGCTGTGGCCGCGGCTGGTCGACGCCTATCCCGCCTTCGCGACCTACCAGCAGCGCACGGAGCGCGAGATCCCCGTCGTGCTCCTGCGCCGGGCCTAGCCGGCCGCGAGGTGGCCGGCGAGCGCCGCGGCCAGTTCCGGCGCCACGCGCGCGTGCTCCTGCTTGAGCAGGCAGCAGCGCAGGACCGTCGTCGTGGGCGCGTCCGCGGCGAGGTCCGGGCGGGTGCGCCGCAGCCAGGAGGTGCCCAGCCGCAGCTTGGCGACGTGCCACCCCTCGGCCGCCAGCGTGTCGAACGCGCGGTCGGCCGCGGCGCTCGCGGCGGCCGCCGAGGTCGCCGCGGGCAGCACGCCGACGATGTCGAGCTCCGGGGCCACGACGAGCGCCGTCCGGGGGTCGGCGTCCAGGCGCGCGGCGACGTCCAGCGCCGCGGCGCGGGCGGCGGCGAGGTGGCGGCCCAGCCCGTCGCGCGTCAGCGGCAGCGCGCGCAGCGTCGTCCACAGGGCGGCGGCGGCGGCGCCGGCGCGCGAGCACTCGAGGCTGATCTCGCCCAGGTGCAGGTCGCCGGACGTGAAGTACGTGTAGGGCGAGTCGTGGGCGTACAGGCGCCCGACGCCGGGGTCGGCGAACAGCACGCACCCGCACCCGTAGGGCTGCAGGCCGTGCTTGTGCGGGTCGACGACGATCGAGTCGGCGCGCGCGAGCGCCGCGAACGCGTCCGCGGCGACACCCGGCCGGCCGCCGTCGGCCAGCAGCCGGAAGAACCCGCCGTAGGCCGCATCGACGTGCAGCCGCGCGCCGTGGTGGGTGCAGAGGTCGGCGATCGCGGCGACGTCGTCGACCGCCCCGAGGCCCGTCGTGCCGGGCGTCGCCACGACGGTGCCGACGTCCCCGCGGCGCAGACGGGCCTCGAGGGCGTCGAGGTCGAGGCGGCCCTGCGGGTCCTCGGGCACCGTGTCGTGGGCGACGCCGAGCACCGCTGAGACGCGTGCGTGCGTGTAGTGCGCGTTCGCACCCGAGACGATCGTCGCGCCCGGGCGCAGCTCGCGGGCCACCCACAGCGCCTCGAGGTTGGCGATCGTGCCCGACGCGGTCAGGTGCCCGAGGTGCTGGGCCAGCCCGAACATGGCGGCGAGCTGGGCGACGGCCTCGCGCTCCATCGCGGCCGTGGCGGGGCCGCCGTCCAGCGCGTGGTTGTTGGGGTTGAGCAGCATCGCCGTGGCGTAGGCGGCCCAGGCGATCGCCGCCGGCGGCTTGAGCATCTGCCCGGCGTAGCGCGCGTCCGGGTAGGGGTACGTCGCCCGGAGGCGCTCGGTGAGCTCGGCGATCGCGGCGCGCTCCTCGGGCGCGGCGTCGTGCTGGTCCTCCAGGAGGCTGCCGAGCCCGAGCAGCTCCTCGCCGCGGGCGGTGAGCCGGCGGGCCAGCCCGTCGGGCAGGCGGACGTCGTGCGGGTCCACCGCCGGGACGCTAGTGGCTGCCGATGGTGCGCCGCCCGGCCGCACCTGTTGGCGGATCGCCGCGGCATCCCGGGGTCGATCCGCCGACAGGTGCGCGCCGGGGCGTGGCCGCACCGATGAGCCGCGGCCCGCACGCCGGTCAGCGCAGGATCGACCGCTCCCAGAAGCGCTCCGGCTCGCGGCCCAGCGAGAACAGCGCGATCCACGACGCGCCCGAGGCCCGCACCGCGCGCTCGCGCGCCCACAGATCCTCGGCCGACTCGTAGCCCACGACCGTGGCGCCCTGGCGGACGACCCGGCCGTCGGCACTGTTGCGGGGCGCCGGCGCCGGCCAGCGCCGCTCGGCCTCCTCGCTGGCGACGAGCTGCCCCACGGCGTCGCCCACCCACTTCCAGCCGAACGCGCCGATGGCGGGCGCGACCTTGGTCCGCGACACCGACCGGGCGTAGCCGAGCACGTCGGCGAAGCCGGCACGCGTGGTCAGCGGCCCCGGTGCGCTCGTCGGCCCGTGCTCGTTGTAGCCCGAGGCGATGAGCACGTCCGCGTGCCGGGTCAGCGCCGGCCAGTCGTACGCGGCGGCCGAGTCGGTCACGCGCGTGGCGGTGCGGCGGACCGCGTAGAGCGCGAGCTTGCGCCCGTCGGCGTGGAGCCTGGCGGCGAGATCGCGGACCAGCGCGGTGAACTCGTCCTTCTGGCCGGGCGCCATCTCCTCCATGTCGAGCGTGACGCCCGCCATGCCGTGCCGGCGCGCGAGCCGGGCAATGGCACCCGAGACCGCGGCGCGGCCCGCGGCGCGCTCGATGAGCGGCGAGCCGGTCATCGTCGCGTTGACCACCGGCCAGACCGCGAAGCGCAGCTGCCGCGAGAGGCCCATAACGGTGCGGTCCGGGGCGCCGCCCGTGACGGCGCCGGTCGTCGGATCGAGCGTGTACCAGTTCGGTGCCAGGATGGAGACCCGGTCGCCGACCTCCTTGAGCCGGCGCAGGCCGGTGCTGCCGTTGCGCGACCAGAAGGCGAAGAGCTTCGGGGTCCGGCCGCCGGAGGGCAGCGGCGCGGTGCTCGGACCGCTGTCGAGGCGGTTGCGCGGCTCGCCGTCCTGGACGGTCACCAGCCGGGTGACGGGCTGCCGGTGACGGATCGTGACAGTGACGCGGTCGTTGCGCGACCGGCCCGCCGCCGTCGCGTTGGTGGCGGCGGGCCTGGCGGCGCCGCGCGCCGCGATCGCGACCTTGGCGGCCGTGCGCTTCGTCGCCAGCAGCGCGCGCCGGACGGCGGTCGCGCGAGCCCGGGCCAGCCCGCTGCGCCGGGCGGGCGCGACGGCGCTGCTGACGTGGCCCTCGAGCGAGATCCGCTGCGCCGATGCGACCACGGCCCTGAGCGCCTTGAGCTCGGCCGAGCCGGCGGCGGTCGGCCGGGCGCCGCGGCCGAACCGGACGATCCGCAGCGTCTCGTGGTCGACGGTGATCCTGGAGGACGTCGTCGAGAACGACACCTCGGCGCGGCCCTGCCGGCCGAGCGGGTCGGTCACCGTCAGGCTGAAGCGGTCCTCGCCGGGCTTGTCCGGCTGGGCGAAGGTGATGGCCCGGCCGGCGCCGGCCGGCTGGCCGTTGTGCAGCCAGCGGTACGTGAGCTGCGCGCCCTCGGGGTCGCGGCTGCCGGCGCCGCTCAGCCGGAAGCCGTCGTCCTCGCGGGTCACCGCGATCACCGCGTCGGGTGCGCCATGGGCCTGGACGGTCCACGAGCGCGAGGCCGGCGTGCCGTCGGCGTTGCCGGCCGGGTCGACCGCCCGGACGTCGAAGGTGTGCTGGCCGTTGGGCAACCCGGTGTACGACGTCGGGGTCGTGCACGGCTCCCACGGGCCGCCGTCCAGCCGGCATTCGTAGCGCCCGGCCTCGCTCGCCTCGAACGAGAACGTCGCCTCGGCCGAGGTCACCGGCGCCGACGTCTGCGGGCCGGAGAGCAGCTTCGTCTGCGGGCGCAGCGTGTCCTGCACCCACGCGGCGACCACGGGCGCCCCGACGTTGCCGGCGGCGTCGCTGGGTCGCAGCGCGTAGGTGTGCGGGCCGTCGGCGACGCCGGCCTCCAGGCGGTGGTCGGCGGTGCAGGGCTGCCATGCGCCGGCATCCACGCTGCAGTGCCAGACGGCGGCCTCGTCCGCGGTGGCCGCGAAGCGGGGGGCGGCGTCGTTGGTCAGCGGCGCGGGCACGGCGGTGAGAGCGCCGACGGGGGCGGTGGTGTCCACCGTCCAGGTGTGCAGCGCAGCGCTGGCGTCGGCCTGGCCGAGCAGGTCGGTGGCGCGGACCTCGAGCGAGTGACCGCCGTCGCCCAGGCCGGTGAAGGTGGCGGGCGTGGTGCATCCCTGCCAGGCGCCGCCGTCGAGGCGGCACTCGAACGTCGCGGGCTCCGAGGCGCCGAACCCGAAGATCGCAGAGCTCGACGCGACCAGGACGGGCGGTCCGCTGACGACGGAGGTGTCCGGGGGCCCCGCGGTCAGCGAGCTCTCCTCGCACCCGGTGAGCGCATCCGCGCCGTCGCTGTCGGACGCGTCGTCGGCGCCCACGCCGCAGTCCGCCGTATCCGTCTCGGCGTCGGCCAGGTGCAAGGTGTCGTTCGCCGCCAGCGCCGTGACGTCGTCGGCTCCCGCTCCGCCGGTGATCGTGTCGGCGAACGCGCTCGCCGTCACGGTGTCGGCGCCCGCGCCCGCGTCGACGGTCACCGGCGCGGGCGAGGCCGACGCGTCCAGCGTGTCGTCGCCGTCGCCGAGGTCGACGGCGACCGCGGTGACGCCCGTGCAGTCCACGCCGGCGCCGGCGATCGCGCAGTCCGGGCCGGGAACGGGCGTGGCCCCCGCGTCCTCGACGTGGACGGCGGCGCCGGCGGCCGACAGCGTCAGCTGGTTGGCGTCGCCCGGGGCGGCGGTGATCGTCATGACGCCGCCCGAGACCATGACGGCGGTGTCGGCGAGCGCGGCCGGCGCGGCAGCGAGGGACAGGGTGGCAGTGGCGATCAGGACGGCGAGACGCGTCACGTTCGCAGGACCTTCGGGCGGGGGAGGGGACGGAGGAGGGCCGCGGCATCCCGCGAGGGCGTCGCTCGGCCTCCTCCCCGACCATCGGCAGGGCCGGCGCGCGCCTTGAGGGGTTGCGCCCCGCCGCCCCTAGGCGCCCGCGGCCAGCGCCCGCCGCACGACGCCCGGGTGGCGGCCCACCTGCGGCCCGAGGACCACCGCGAAGAGCGTGAGCGCCAGCCAGGGGCGCAGGTGCGGGCTGATCCGGCGGATCCGGCCGTCCGGGGCGAGCTCGAAGACCATGGCGTCCGTCAGGCGCACGCCGAGGATGCGCGCCGTCCCCAGGGCGACGCGATGTTGGCCGCTGCCGACGGTGTGCGTCCAGTGCAGCCCCGTCAACGTGCCGTAGACCGCAGTCAGCAGGACCCGGAGGTCGTCGCGCCCGCGGAACACCATCCGGCCGGAGATCGGCGACACCAGCTCCGGGTCGGGCGCGAGGGTCTCCAGCAGCGCATCGATCGCCCCGGCCGAGGAGGCGGCGCAGTACCGAGCGACGGCATCGTCCATGTCGCGGACGATCGCACACGCCTCGCCGCCCCGAAGCCGGCTGGCATGATCGTCCGGTGGCGCTCAAGCACCGGATCGCCGACCTCAGCTACCGCACGTACGACCGGATGCGCCATCGCGAGGCGTTCGCCTCGGCTGCGCAGCCCGGCACGGCCGTCGACTTCTCGGGCCTGCGCGGGCAGCGCTACGCCCTCCTGGTCAGCTTCCGCACGGACGGCACGCCGGTCCCGACACCGGTCTGGTTCGCCCTGCTCGACGACCGGCGGCTGGTCCTCAGCACCGAGGAGCGCACCGCGAAGGTGCGCCGGATCCGTCGCGACCCGCGGGCGCGCGTGCTGCCGTGCGACCCGCGCGGCAAGCCGCTCGGGCCCGCGGTGGACGGCACGGCCCGGGTCCTGGAGGCACCGGACGAGTGCGCAGCGGCCGAACGGGCGCTGGACGAGCAGTACGGACGCACCCGCCGCGTCTACGAGCGCCTCGTGGCCCCCAAGGACGGCATGGTCTACGTCGAGGTCACCGCGCGCTGACGGAGAAGGCGACGTCGCCGTCGCGGGAGCGCGCTTCGGCCTGCACGCCGCGGAAGGCCTGCGCGAGGAGGGTCGCGGTCGCGGCGTCGGCGCCCAGCGCACGAGCGAGGGACCGCACGTCTGCCCGCAGCAGCGCCCCGGTCGACCGCCGGGCGCCGGTCGTGGGGACCTTGGCCGCCCTGAGCGCCAGCGCCCTGGTCGAGCCGACCACGAACGCGTCCCCCACGACGCCGTAGACCAGGCGGTCGGGCCCGGGCTGCCGGTTGCCCGGATCGAGGCCGCGGACCTCGAAGAGCAGCGGCCGTCCGGGCCGCTTCGCCGGCTCCGGCAGGCGCCGGACCCCGACGGCGGCCAGGAACGAGGCCGCGTCGGGGACCAGGGGGGCGTCGGGCGCGACCAGCAGCAGCCCGGTGAGGCCCGTGGCGCCGAGCCCCTGCAGGGCTTCCAGGATCCCCGGCAGCCGCGGTGCGATGCGCGGCAGCAGGGCGCGCATCCGCTCGGGGTCGCGCAGCGACGAGCGCGCCGCGAACGTGGTGGTGGCGCCGGCCGCGGGGCGCAGGAGCGTCAGGCTGGCGCCCTCGAACGCCTCGAGCACCTCGTCGTCGAAGCGGGTGGCGGTCGCGCGCTCGAGCGCGCGGACCCGCCGCACGAAGCGCGAGTCGGGCAGCAGCTCGCGCGCCAGGCGGCTGAGGAAGGTCGTCGTGCGGCGCTGGTCGGAGGCGGCGGAGGCGATCGGCTCGCCGGCCGGCAGCTCCAGGGCCGACGACGCGCCGACGGGCAGCTGCTCGTCGGTCAGCCCCTCGAAGTCCAGCCGGCCGTCGACGCGCACCTCGTCCTCGGTGACGTCCAGGCGGGCGCTGAGCCCGCGCAGCGCCCGGCCGGCCTGCGACTCGCGCAGCGCGCGGCGCAGCTGCGCGCGGTCGAGGACGGCGCCGAGGAGATCGGGGCGCAGCCGCACGGCCACGAGCGCGTCGGACGGGCCGGGAGGCGCCGGGCCGGGGCGCCTGGCGGTCAGCCGCTCATGCAGCACGGCCCGGGCGTCGCGCGCACCCGGGTCGAGGACGGCGACGACGGTCCGGCCGCCGGCGACGGCGACGCCGTCGCCGAGCGCGACCGCGTCGGTTCCGCGCAGGCGCCGGCGCTCCAGGCCCTGCTCCTGCAGGCCGTCGAGGAGGCGCTCGAGGGCGGCCGGTTCGGGGACGGTGTAGGCCACGACGGCCTCGGTGGCGGGGCGTGCGCGGTCGCGTTCGGTCAGCGCACGGTGCACCGCCGCGCCCGGGAGCCGCCGACCGCGGCGGTCGACGTACGCCGGTCCGCGGGGGCCGAAGCGGGTGGCCGTCTCGTCGAGGCGCTCGAGCACGTCCTGGGCGCTGCGCGACAGCGGCGGTCGCGGCGTCTGCCGGATCGCGAGGTAGGCGGTCCCGCCCAGCAGCGGGCGCAGATCGTCGGCGAAGGTGACGCCGCCGAAGCCCGCCAGGAGGTTCAGGGCGCCGTCGAGGGTGGGCGGCAGCGGCCCGTCGAAGCCGAGCAGGTCGCGCGTGCGCTCCCGGCCGGCCAGCCGGGCGTAGCGCCGCTTGATCGCCGACCAGTCGGCGCCGCCGTAGTCCAGGGACAGCGCGGCCACCGCATCGGCGTCCGCCGGCAGGAAGCGCAGCGCCGTCGTGTCGGGACGCCGTTCGTCCGCGCCGCCGCCGCAGCCGGCCAGCAGGAGCACGGCGGTCACGGCCGCGGCGACCAATCGCGCCACCGTCCGCCTCGCGTCCGGTGCACGATCTCCGCCCATGGGCTGTGGCATCGGCACGCGCCCGCCCGCGCTTGACCGGGCGGGCGTGCGGCGCGCTACCCGACGGTGATCGCCAGCGCCGCGCCGTCGGCCACGCTGCGCCGGCCGCGCACACGGCGCCCGAGGCGGTAGACGAGCATGACGAGGCGGTACGAGAGCCTGTAGCGCCGGATCAACAGCTGCTGCACGCGATCGAGATCGGCCGCGGCCGTCAGCACCTCCGCGTGGGCGCGGACCGGGTCGCCGCGCAGCCCCCCGTCGGGGCGGCACGACGCGACCAGCACCTGCGGATCGCGGCGGATGCGCCGCACCTTCGGCGAGTGCAGGTCGGTCAGGGCGAACAGCCGGTCGCCGTCGGCCACGAACCACAGCGGTGTCGCGACGCCGGTGCCGTCGCGCTTGAAGCTCGTCACGCTGAGAAACCGGCCGGGGAAGCGCGCCTCCAGGCCGGCGGCCGGGCGCTGCGCCGCGGGCTCCATCGTCTGGGTCGCCATGGCACCCTCCTTTCTGGATCCAGCGTCCCGCGCGGTGCGCGCCGGCGCATCCGGCATCTGCACGGCAGCGAGCCGGACGACTACGGAGAACGTCCGGTCTAGGGTGCGCCGATGAGCGTGATCCAGCGAGTCGACTTCATCGGGATCCCGACGCAGGACGTCGAGCGGGCCCGGGCGTTCTACCGCGACGTGCTGGGCCTGCGGCCCGACGTGCACGCCGAGTACGAGTTCTGGGCCGGTGACACCTGTCTGGGGATCTGGGCGCCGGAAACCGTGGGCCTGCCGTTCCATGCCCAGAAGGGCAATCCGCTGCCGCTGGGCGTCGACGACGTCCCGGCCGCGAGGGCGGCGCTGGAGGGCAAGGGCGTCCAGTTCCACGGGGAGGTCCTGGACACCGGCGTGTGCCACATGACGTTCTTCAGCGACCCGGACGGCAACGACCTCATGCTGCACCACCGCTACAAGCCGTACGAGGGCTGAGGCCGCGGCACGGCGCCCGGCCGGGACCTGAACGGATGCATGGATGCACATGTATGCTTGGCGTGTGACGCACCCCCAGGAGCACCGCGACCCCGATCACCCGCTCGACCAGGACGAGGCCGGCGAGCTGGCGGACATCGCCGCGCTCCTGGCGACTGCCAGCCGCGTGCGGCTGCTCTTCGCGCTGCTGGACGGCGAGCGGACCGTCGACGAGCTCGCGCGGCACCTCGGCATGGAGCAGCCGGCCGTCTCCCACCAGTTGCGCGTCCTGCGCCAGGGCCGCCTGGTCCGCGTGCGCCGCGCCGGTCGCCACGCCCACTACCGCCTCTTCGACCACCACGTGCCGGACCTGCTCGCCGCGCTGCGCCATCACCGCGAGCACCTCGGCCTCCCGATCTCCAGCCCCGCGGAGCACCGCGAGACGACCGCGTCGTGAGCAGCCACGCCCACGCGCACCACCACCCGCACGACCACGGCCACAGCCACGGCCTCGTCCCTGACGCGATCAAGCGCTCCCGCGAGGGCCTGCGGGCCGTCGGCCTCGCGCTGGTGGTCCTCGGTGCCACCGCCGGGCTGCAGGCCGTGGTGTTCGCCGGCAGCGGCAGCATCGCGCTGCTCGCCGACCTCATCCACAACGTCGGCGACGCCGCCACCGCCATCCCGCTCGGCATCGCCTTCGCCCTGCGCAGCGCCCGCGCCGAGCGCTGGGCCGGCCTGGCCGTCGTCGCCGCGATCTTCGTCAGCGCCTGCGTCGCCGCCTACGAGGCGGTCGACCGCCTCGTCGACCCCCAGGACGTCGGAGGCCTCGGCGCCCTGGCCGTCGCCGGCGCCGTCGGCTTCGCCGGCAACTGGGTGGCCGCGATCATCCGCACGCGCGCCGGCCGCCGCCTCGACAGCCCCGCCCTCGTGGCCGACGGCGACCACGCCCGCGCCGACGCCTACGTCAGCCTCGGCGTCGTCGCCAGCGCCGCCGCCCTGGCGCTCGGCCTGGACCTCGTCGACCCCCTCATCGGCCTGGCGATCTCGCTGGTGATCCTGCGGATCACGTGGCATTCCTGGCGCACGGTTCGCGGCGGGCACCACCACGAGGGTTCCCGGGGGACGTGATGGTCGCTCGTGTGGACCGGGCCGCGGGACCGGGGGCAGATCAGGCCAGGAAGTCCAGCAGCAGCTGATTGATGCGCTGCGGCTGGTCGAGCTGCATCCAGTGGCTCGCGCCGTCGATGCGCTCGTACCGCCAACCGGCATGACACACCTGCTCGGAGGCCAGCATCCGGGCCTCGCCCAGGTAGTGGTCGCGGTCGCTCCACAGACCGAGCACGGGCACGTCGATCCGCGCGGGGGCCGCCGGCGGCGGGGATCGCAGCTCGAGCTCGGGCGCCAGGTTCGCGCGGTACCAGTTCAGGCCGGCGGTCAAGGCACCCGGGCGGGAGAGGTCGGCGACGTAGTCGTCGACGTCACCGTCCTCCCGCAGCCAGGCGCGGAAGAGGCTCCAGGCGTCGCGCTGCAGGAGCTCCTCCGCCACACCCCGGAACTGGAACAGCAGCTGGTACCACGCCCTCTCGCGATCCTCGATCGTGCGCTTTCCGGCCGCACCGGGATGGCCCACCGACATCGCGACGAGCCGCCGCACGCGGTCCGGATGGTGCTCGGCCAGCCGCCAGCCGATCAGCGCTCCGAAGTCATGCCCGACGACGTCGGCGCGCTCCACCTCCAGCGCGTCGAGGACCGCCACCACGTCGGCCGTCAGCAGCGGGGCCGCGTACGCCTCCACGGCCTCGGGCCGTTCGGACGCACCGCGACCTCGGAGGTCGGGGGCGATCGTCCTGAAGCCGGCCGCCGTGAGCGCGGCGACCTGGTGGCGCCACAGCCGCGAGGTGTCCGGGAACCCGTGGAGCAGCAGGACGGGGTCGCCCTGCCCCTGGTCCTGGACCGCCAGCTCGACCACCTCTCCGCCCAAGCGCTGCACGGGCACAGGCTACGCCTGCCTGAGCGCCCGCCTGTTCCGGGGCGCAGGACCGCGGCGGCGGCGCCGTCGAACGTCCCGCGGTCCCCCTTGGAAGGGGCAGTCCGGGACGTCCGGTGCGCGTGCAGCTTCGCCCGCCCTCGGGTGCTGCGGCCGTCGTTCGTGGCAGCTCGTCATGAGGACAGCGTGGTGGCGCGGGCCGGCGAGGACCAGGTGGCCGCCGCGCTCGGCGACGCCGGTGACCATGTCGAAGTCGTTGCGTGACCGGCGATGACCGCGTGGCACACCCATCACCCGGCCAGACGAGCTTCGTCGCATTCGGGGTGAAGTCACGAGGGCGGCAGCGGAGGTCGATGGGGACCCGCTCCGTGTAGCGTCTCTCCGCAAGAACGCGGAAACCCCCGGCAAGCGGGGGTTTCCTGAAAAGCGGCTGAAGGGACTCGAACCCTCGACCTTCTGCATGGCAAGCAGACGCTCTAGCCAACTGAGCTACAGCCGCGCGCCTGCGGCAGGATAGCGAACCTCGCGGGGGCGGTCGTCCGCCACGCGGCGGCCCTGCACCGTGACCGGCACGCCATGCTTGGGGGCGAGGGTGATCCCGCGCAGGACGACCGGGTCGGGCCGGGGCCGCACGGGACGCAGGTCGACCGCGGTGATGACGGCGCGCAGGACCTCGGCCATCTCGGCGGTTGCCAGCGCGGCGCCGATGCAGCGCCGGATCCCGCCACCGAACGGCAGCCAGGAGTACGACTCGACGCCCTCGTCGGCGAAGCGCTCGGGGCGGAACGCGTGCGGGTCGGGGTAGAGGTCCTCGCGCAGGTGGACGAGGGCGATGGCGGGATAGACCTTCACGCCAGGCGGCAGCGTCCAGCCCGCCACGGTCCTGGACACGGTCAGCGTCCGCTCCGGGGCGTCGATCACGGGCCGCAGGCGCAGCGTCTCCTTGACGACCGCGTCGAGGTAGCCGTCCTCGCCGGCCGCGAGGTCCTCGCGCAGGCGCGCGAGCGCGGCCGGGTGTCGCAGCAGCAGCTCGAACGCGAACGCGAGGCCCGTGGCGGTCGTCTCGTGCCCCGCGCCGAGCATGGTGAACAGCTCGTCGCGCAGCTCGGCGTCGCCCATCGGCCGGCCGTGCTCGTCGCGGGCGCGCAGCAGCAGCGACAGCACGTCGGTCCGGTCCTCGAGGTCGGGCTCGGCGCGGCGGCGTGCGATCTCCTCGTGCAGCAGCGCGTCGGCGGCCGCCAGGCGGCAGTGGAAGACGCGCCCCGGGCTGGCCGGGCCGAGGTCGCACCGCAGCGCCGGTACGAGCATGAACAGCGGGGTGCTGTCGATCACGGCGCACAGCGCCGCGCGGAGGCGCTCGACCCGTGCCGGCTCGGTCACGCCGAACACGACGCGGCAGATGACCTCGAAGGTGAGCGCGCGCATCCGGTCGCGCAGGACGAGCTCCTGTCCGGTCCGCCAGCCGGCCACCTCGCGCTCGGCCACCTCGCGGATGACGTCCCGGAAGCCGGCGACCCGCGCGCCGCCGAAGGGCGGCAGCAGCAGCCGCCGCTGGCGCAGGTGCTCGGGCCCGTCGAGCACGAGCACCGAGTGGGGCCCCAGCACCGGCTCCAGGAAGGAGTTGGCCTCGCCGGCCAGCAGGTCGGACTGGTCGCCGGTGAACAGCTCGCGGATCGCGTCGACGTCGGCGACGTAGACCCCCGCGCCGAACCCGGCGAAGCGCACGGTGAAGATGTCCCCGTAGCGCGTGCGCCAGCCGGCCAGCCGGTCCAGGGGCCGGCGGACGAAGCGCAGCGTCGTGAGCGCCACGGGCCCGCGCGGGCCCGGCGGGAGTACCGGACTTGAGGACGTGCTCCGACGATAGTCGTCCAGTCCCTTCGACGGCAACGGGATGCTCGCCCATACTGCGCGCTGCCCCCACCCACCTACAGGAGGAACGGATGCCTCTTCCCAAGCTGCTCGCCGTGCCGGCGGGCGCCGCGGTCGCCGCGGTCGTCGCTGTCGGAGCGCCCGCCATGGCCGGCGGCGGTGCCACCCAGTTCGCGAGCTGTCCCGGTGAGGTCTGGGCCGGCGTCGTCGGGACGTACGAGTTCGAGTTCTGCTTCACGAACGTCACCCGGTCGGGCGGCGATGCGCAGGCGCGGTTCCACGGCCGGCTCGTGCCGGGCGTCCCGGCTCCCGCGCAGGCCCAGTCGCTGCGCGGGTTCCCGTGCCAGGCGGGCTTCCCCTCGCGCGAGGTGTCCACGAACTCGCGCCTGGTCGTCACGCCCGACGGTCGCGTCAACGGCACCTGCAAGAGCTGAGCCCGGGCTGCGTCTGGCCGCGTGCGGACGCGGTGTGACCAAGGTCACACGTCCGCCCGCCCACGGCGGGCAGCGCGAGCGGCGATGCCTGCCACGACGCACCACCGCGCCGCCGACCGCCGGATCGCCGATGCCCCCGCACCGCCGCGGCAGGGCCCGGCGGCGGTCGCTGTCGCGCCGGTCCAGACGGTCGCCGGCCTGCTGACCGGCCTGTCGTACACGGTGGGCGAGCTGCCGCACCTGGTGCTCGACCTGCGCCTGCTCGTCGGCGAGCTCACCAGGGCCGCCAAGCCCGGGGGCGAGCTGTCGGACCTCCTGCGCGGCGCCGCCGACCTGGCGGCCGCCCGGGCCGAGGTCGAGCGCCGGCGCCGCTGAGCGGCTCAGATGCGCGGGCCGGCGGGGAGGTCTGCTGCCGTCACGACGGTGACCGGGAGGCCGAGCTTCTCGACCCGCGACGGGA
>DASPKC010000163.1:0-2411 GCA_035628295.1 Baekduia sp. | reverse complement strand
AAGGCGAGCGCTCCCTGGGCCCTACCCTGGGCTTCATGGGGAAGGCCGACAGCGGCATGTGGCGCGCCGTACGGGACGTCGTCTCGCACGCCGGCGCCGCTGCCGTGCTCGTCGTGGTGGCCGTGGTGTTCCTCGGCGGCGCCTACGCCGGCCTGAACATGATCGACCGCCTGGGCAGCATCGGCCTCGGCATGTACATCGTCGCGATGATCAGCTGGGGGCTGCTGTTCGTCCCGCTCGTGGTCTACGCGGTCGGCCTGCGCCAGCGCGGCAGCCGCCGCTACCGCGAGGAGCTCCGCGCCAAGCAGGAGCGCGAGGAGCAGCGCTACGGCCTGCGGGGGTGACGCGCGGTCAGCCGGCCCGGCGCAACGCCCGCGCCACGGTGCTGTCCGCGACCGTCAGCGCCGCCAGCGCCCCCGCGGCGGACTTGGCGACGTCGGGCCGCCGCCGCCCGACGACCGCCGCGTAGTAGCCCGCCATGGCCACGTTCAACGCGGCCCGCGCGCGCATCCACCGCGCCTTGTCGCTGCCGAGCAGCAGACCGGGCACCAGCGCCAGGTCGGCGATCCCGAAGGCCCGCGCCTCGGCCGGCTCGAGCGCCGCGACCGGTCCGGCCTTCTCGGGCGCGAGCGCCAGCCCGGCACCGATCAGCAGCGTGATGACGCCGACCGCGCGCGGGGCGGTCCTGATGAACGCGGGCAGCTCGTCCTGGGCCATGGTGCGACCCTACGGGCGCAGCGCCCGGTTGTCGCGCTACCCTGCCGACTCCGCCCGTACGGGTCCCGCGGAGGGGTGCCGGAGTGGTTGAACGGGGCGGTCTCGAAAACCGTTGTGCGGCTTTGCCGTACCGAGGGTTCGAATCCCTCCCCCTCCGCCTCGTGGTGCCTCGGACATGTGTCTCACCGTGTCTCGGGTCACCGGTCCCGGGTTGAGGAGCTCGGTGCGCGAGGGACCGCCTCCTGGGCATGGTCGGGTGTGGCCGCTTCGACCGGTTCTCGAGGATCGACGTGCCGAGTGTGCCCGTCGTCGCGGGCGGCAGGAGTGCGCGACGGCCGGTGACCGCGGCTTGGCAGCGCTGACAAGTCCGGGCGTCGAACCTGTCGGAAGTCGTCAAGCCCGGACGGAGCCGGGGTCCTAGCGTCGCTCCCGTCGATAGGCGAGGAGGGACCACCTGATGCTCGAGGGCCTGGTGCAGCACGACCACCCGCTGACGCTGCTGTCGGTGCTTCAGCGGATGCGGACCATCAACGGCGACCGCGAGGTCGTCACGCTGGAGCCCGCGGGTTCGCGCCGCGCGACGTACGGCGCGCTGGGTGAGCGGGTCGACCGGCTCTGCCGCGGGCTCGAGGAGCTGGGGGTCCGGCCGGGGGACCGCGTGGCGACCTTCGCCTGGAACTCGCAGGAGCACCTGGAGCTCTACCTCGGCGTGCCGTGCATGGGCGCCGTGCTGCACACCCTCAACTTCCGGCTCGCCCCCGAACAGCTGGCCTACATCGTCAACCACGCGCAGGACGTCGTGATCGCAGTCGACGACGTGCTCGTCCCCCTCCTGGCGCCGCTGCAGGACCGACTCACCAGCGTCCGGCACTACGTCGTCCTGGGCTCGGGCGACGCGAGCGCCCTGGCGGGCGCGATCCGCTACGACGACCTGCTCGCGACGCAGTCACCGGGCTACGCCTACCCGCAGCTCGACGACCGCTCGGCTGCCGGGCTCTGCTACACCGGCGGGACCACGGGCGACCCGAAGGGCGTCCTGTACTCGCATCGCTCCAACGTCCTGCAGACGGTCACGGAATGCATGCCGGACCTGCTCAACCTCTCGGGTCGCGACCGGGTGCTGCCGATCGTCCCGATGTTCCACGCCAACGCCTGGGGCCTGCCGTACTGCTGCGCGCTCACCGGCGCCTCGATGCTCATGCCGCGCGAGCACATGCAGCCCCACCGGCTGGCGGGCTTCATCGAGCAGGAGCGCGCCACGATCGCGGGCGCCGTCCCCACCGTATGGATGGACCTGCTCCGGTACGCGGACGAGCACCGGCCCGACCTCTCGTCGCTGCGCACGGTGCTGTGCGGCGGCTCCGCGGTGCCGCTGTCACTGTCGCGCGCCTTCCAGGAGCGTCACGGCGCGGAGATCGTGCAGTGCTGGGGGATGACGGAGATGAGCCCGCTGGGCGCCGTGGCCCGGCCGCCGGCGGGGGTCGAGGGCGAGGCGGAGTGGGAGTACCGCGACCGCGCCGGGCGCCTGGCCGCGCTGCTGCAGGCGCGCGTGGTCGACGACGACGGCATCGAGCTCCCGTGGGACGGGCAGGCCACCGGCGAGCTGCAGGTCCGCGGCCCCTGGGTGGCCTCCGCCTACTACGAGAGCGACCAGCAGTCGGCGTTCATCGACGGCTGGCTGCGCACGGGCGACG
>DASPKC010000162.1:0-24135 GCA_035628295.1 Baekduia sp. | reverse complement strand
CGGTGGCCTGGTGGGCGCGCGGCTGTACTGGATGGCCGAGAACTGGGACGAGGCGCAGGACGACCTGCTGGACTCGCTGTTCAGCGGCGCCGGCTTGACGTGGTACGGCGGCGCCATCGGCGGGACCATCGGCGTCGTCGTGTGGGCCTGGCGGCAGTTCGAGGTCAGCACCCGGTTGCTCGACATCGCCGCCGTGCCGCTCGCGCTGGGCTATGCCATCGGCCGCGTCGGGTGCCAGCTCTCGGGTGACGGCGACTACGGCAAGCCGTGGGACGGGCCCTGGGCCATGGCCTACCCGGAGGGAACCGTCGCGACGGACATCGCGGTGCACCCGACACCGATCTACGAGACGCTCGCCATGGGCCTCATTGCGTGGGCGCTGTGGCGCGGGCGCGATGCGCTGCGCCCGGGGCTGCTGTTCGCGTGCTACCTCGTGCTCTCCGGCCTCGAGCGCTTCCTCGTCGAGTTCGTGCGCCGCAACGACGAGACGGTCGCCGGCCTCACCACCGCCCAGGTCGAGAGCCTGGTCCTCGTGGCGGCCGGGATCGCCTGGCTCGCGCTGGCCGCGCGCCGCGGCGGCGTGCGCAATCCCGACGCACCGCGCGCCGGGCTCGCGCCCACGGCGCGTGCCACCGCTTGAGCGCAGGCCCGCGAACTGCTACCCATTGCGGGCGGGCCGGACGCTCGCCACAGGGGACGGTCTTGGGACGGCATCGCACATCGGCAGGGGACCGCACCGCCGCCGCCGCGTCGGGCGGCGCCGCCGCGCCCGCACCACCCGGCCTCCTGGCCGGCGTCGGCTCCACCGTCTCGCTCATCGCCGCCGCGGCTGTGGCGGCGTCGGCGATCACCGGGACCATCGCCTTCACGTCGTGGCCCGGCGCGCCGTCGGGCTCGGGAGGCGCCGAGGTCCGCTTGGCCGTGCTCGACGTGCCTGCAGCGCTCGCCGCCTCGCAGGCGTCCTTCGCCGCCGCGGCGGGCGACGCCGGTGCCGCCGCCGTGCGCCGGCCGGCCGGCGCGCCGGGTGGCGCGCGGGCGCGGACGGGCCGCGTCGTCGGCCGCGCCGGCCCCGGGATCACCCCAGCCAGCATCGCTCCCGCGCAGGCGCGCCGCGAGGACGGCGCCCCGCCGCCGGCCCAGGCCGGTGGGCCCGCGCCGTCCCTCGTCACCCCGGCGCTCACGCCGCGCAGCGTCGGCACCGTCCTGGGCACGGGCGTCACGACCGGCACGGGGGACGTGGCCGGCGAGACGCAGCCCGTGGCCCCGCGCACCTCGGGCCTGCTCGCCACCGCCGGCGAGGTCGCCGGCAAGGCGCTGGGCGACACCGGCGGCGCGCTCGGCGAGTTCCTGCGCCTGCCTCGCTAGGCGAGCTCGCGCCGCAGCCAGCGCAGGATGAGGGTCTGCAGCTCCGGGTCGTGCTGCGCGCTGCGGTGATGGCCGCCGGGCACCACGACCAGGCGCGACGCGACGCCGGCCTCCTGCGCGGCCGCGTGCATGGCGCGCGAGTGCTCGACCGGGACCTGCTCGTCGCCCTCGGCGTGCAGCAGCAGCAGCGGCACGTCCAGCGCCGCGGCGGCGGCGAGGTCGTCGTGGGCGGCCAGCAGTCCGTCGAGCGCGTCGTGGTCGGCGGTGAAGTCGAAGCGCCCGGCCGCCAGCCCGCGGCGCAGCATCCCGCCGCCCGCGGGGCAGATGGCGACGACGGCGGCGGCACGAGCGGCGCCGGCGCCCACGACGGCCAGCCAGCCGCCCATGGACGAGCCGCGCAGCGCCACCGGCGCGCCGCCGGAGAGCTCGCGCGCGAGGTCCGCCAGCGTCGCGACGTCCTCGATCGCGCGGCCGTCCATCGCTCCCGGCGACGCGCCGTGGCCGCGCAGGTCGGCGACCAGCGCCCCGAAGCGGCCGCCGCGCAGCACCCGGGCGACGTCGAAGTGGTTCTCCTTGCGCGAGCCGGCGCCGTGCAGGACGACGACCGCCCCGCGCGGCGGGTCGTCGGGGGCGAACCAGGCCCAGGCGAGGCCGTCGCGCACGCCGGTCTGCGCGGGCAGGGCGTCGGTGACCGGCCGGCTCCACCAGCGCAGGCGGGACATCGCCTGCCATCATGCGCCGCCGATGGCGGCCGCGCAACAGGCCCCCGGCCGGCTGGCACACGTCTGGCCTCGGGGCACCACCTACGACGCCCGGGGCGTCCTGCAGATCGGCGGTTGCGACGCGCTGGAGCTCGCCCGTGAGTTCGGGACGCCCTGCTACGTCGTGGCGGAGGACGACGTGCGCTCGCGCGCGCAGGAGATCCTCGAGGCGTTCGCCAGGCACGCCGGGCCGGACCACGAGGTGCACTTCGCCTCGAAGGCGTTCCCGTGCACGGCGGTACTGCGGCTGCTGGCCGAGGAGGGCCTCGCCTGCGACGTCGCCGGTGGCGGCGAGCTGGCGCTGGCCCTGCGGGCCGGGTTCGATCCGAGCCGCATCCACCTGCACGGCAACGCCAAGACCGAGCGCGAGCTGCGCGAGGCGCTGGCCGCCGGGATCGGCGACATCGTCGTGGACAACCACGACGAGATCGAGCTGCTGCGGCGCGTGATCGAGCCCGGGACGCGCCAGCGCGTGCTGGTGCGCGTCGCGCCGGGCGTCTCGCCCGAGACGCACCCGGCGATCTCGACGGGCGGCCCGAACACGAAGTTCGGCTTCAACCCGGCCGACGCGCAGGTGGCCATCGATCGGCTGCGCGACGACGACCGCTTCGAGCTCGACGGGCTGCACATGCACATCGGCTCGCAGATCCTCGACCTCGCGTCGTTCCGCCCGGCGCTCGAGGCGATGGCGCAGCTCGGCGAGTTCCGCACCTGGAACCTCGGCGGCGGCCTCGGCGTGGCCTACACGCACGAGCAGCAGCCGCCGTCGATCGAGGACTACGTCGCCACGAAGGTCGGGCTCGTGCGCGAGATCGTCGGAGCGGGCGCGCGCATCGCCGACGAGCCGGGCCGCGCCATGGTCGCCAACGGCTGCGTGACGCTCTACGGCGTGCAGTCGGTCAAGCAGAACGTCTCGACGTGGGTCGGGGTCGACGGCGGGATGAGCGACAACCTGCGCCCCATGCTCTACGGGGCCCGCTACGAGGTCGAGGTCGTCGGCCGTCCCGAGGGCGGCGGGGCCTGCCACGTCACCGGCAAGCACTGCGAGTCCGGCGACGTCCTCGTGCGCGACGCGGTGCTCGCCGATCCCCGCCCGGGCGACGTCCTGGCCATGCCGGCCACGGGCGCCTACGGCTTCTCCATGGCCAGCAACTACAACGGCAACCTGCGCCCGCCGGTCGTCTTCGCGTCGGGCGGCGACGCCCGCGTGGTCGTGCGGCGCGAGACCTACGACGATCTGGCGGCCCGCGATGTCTGAGCGCTGCGGCATCGGCCTGCTGGGCCACGGGACCGTCGGCGGCGCCTTCGCGGTCCTGCTCGAGGAGCGCGCCGGCCACGTCGCGGCGCTCACGGGCCGCCGCCCGGAGATCGCCGGGGTCCTGACGCGCTCGCGCGGGGACTTCGCCGAGATCCTCGCGGCGTCGGACGTGATCGTGGAGGTCATGGGCGGCGTCGACCCGACGCGCGACCACGTGCTGGCGGCACTGCGGGCCGGCAGGCACGTCGTCACGGCCAACAAGCAGCTGCTCAGCCGTCACGGCGAGGAGCTGTTCGCGTGCGCGCGCGAGCACGGGGTGCAGCTGCGCTTCGAGGCGGCGGTCGCCGGCGTCGTCCCCGCCATCCGCGTGCTGTCCGAGTCGCTGGCGGGCGCGCACGTCGAGCGCGTGCACGGGATCGTCAACGGGACGACGAACTTCATCCTCACCCGGATGGCCGAGACGGGCGCCTCCTACGCCGAGGCCCTCGCGGAGGCCCAGGCGCTCGGCTACGCCGAGGCCGACCCCACCGAGGACGTCTCCGGCGCCGACGCGGCGGCCAAGATGGCGATCCTGGCCCGGCTGGCGTTCGGGTCGCCGGTGTCGCTGGACGACGTGGTGTACGAGGGCATCGAGCACCTGACGGCCGACGACCTCGAGTACGCGCGCGACCTCGGGCTGGGCCTCAAGCTCCTCGGCACGGCGGAGCGCGTCAACGGCGGGCTGAGCGTGCGCGTGCACCCGGCCTTCCTCTACGGCGCGCACCCGCTGGCCTCCGTCCACGGGCCGTTCAACGCCGTGACGATCGAGTCCGAGGCCATCACCGAGATCACGCTGAGCGGCCCCGGCGCGGGCGGCCCGCAGACCGCCAGCGCCGTGCTGGGCGACGTCGTGAGCACCATGCTGCCGCGCACGCTGCGCTCCGACGCCGTGGAGCGCCTGGCGATCGTCGCCGACGTGCGCTCGGCCTTCTACCTGCACTTCGAGGTGGCCGACGAGCCGGGCGTGCTGGCGCAGATCGCGCAGGTCCTCGGCCTGCAGGGCATCAGCGTCAAGTCGGTGGTCCAGAAGGGCCTGGGCGGCGACGCGCGCCTGGTGATGGTCACCCACCCGGTCCTGGAGTCGCGGCTCACCGCGGCGCTGGAGATGATCGGCGGGATGGACTTCATGCGCGCCCGGCCGCGGGCGATCCGCGTGATCGAGGAGCACTTCGGGTGAACGCGCCGGCGCAGTCGGCCGCGAGCGCCCGCCCGGGCCTCATCGACCGCTACCGCGACCGCCTGCCGTTCGGGCCCGACGACCCCGTCGTCACGCTCAACGAGGGCTCCACGCCGCTCGTGCATGCGCCGCGGCTGAGCGCCCGGGTCGGGGCCGAGGTGTGGCTGAAGATCGAGGGCGCCAACCCGACGGGCTCCTTCAAGGACCGCGGCATGACCTGCGCGGTGTCCGACGCGGTGCGCAACGGCGCGCAGGTCGTGGTCTGCGCCTCGACGGGCAACACCGCCGCCTCCCTGGCCGCCTACGCCGCCCGCGCGGGGATCGGCGGCGCCGTGCTCGTGCCCGAGGGCAAGATCGCGACGGGCAAGCTCGCGCAGGCGCTGATGCACGGGGCGCGCGTGATCTCGCTGCGTGGCAACTTCGACGAGGCCCTCGCGCTCGTGCGCCAGCTGTGCGACCAGCACCCCGTCGCCCTGGTCAACAGCGTCAACCCGTTCCGGCTCGAGGGCCAGAAGACGGCGGCCTTCGAGCTCGTCGAGGACCTCGGCGAGCTCGACGCGCTCTGCATCCCCGTCGGCAACGCCGGCAACGTCACGGCCTATTGGAAGGGCTTCCAGGAGCTCGGGCACGCGCCGCGCTGCTTCGGCTTCCAGGCCGACGGCGCCGCCCCGCTCGTGCACGGCGCGCCCGTGGCCCGGCCGGAGACGATCGCCAGCGCCATCCGCATCGGCAACCCCGCCCGCTGGGAGGAGGCGATGAACGCGTTCACCGCCTCGCGCGGCAACGTGGCGGCGGTGGCCGACGGGCAGATCCTCGACGCCTATCGCCTGCTGGCCCGCGAGGAGGGCGTGTTCTGTGAGCCGGCGTCCGCGGCGTCGGTCGCCGGGCTGCTCGTGCATGGCGCCGGGGACGCCCGCCGGGTGGTCTGCGTCCTCACGGGCCACGGGCTCAAGGATCCGCAGACGGCGCTCGAGCAGGCGGGCGCGGTCGTGCCGTGCGAGCCGACGCTCGCCGCGGTCGAGAACGCGGTCCTGGGCTAGCCGGCCGCCTCGTCGAGGCGGTCGTCACCGAACAGCAGGCGGTCGTCGCCCGTGCGCAGGGTCGGGATCCCGCGCACGCCCAGCTCCCACGCGGCGTCCGTGGCCGCGCGCAGCGCGTCCTTGACCTCCTGGTCGGCCAGGGCGTCCGGCAGCCGGGCGGCAGGCAGCCCGGCCTCGGCCGCGGCGGACGCGAGGACGTCGAGGTCGTCGAGCGGCTCGCCGCGGACGAACGCGCGCGCGAAGGCGGCTCGGGCGAACGCCGGTCCGGCGCCCTGCGCGCGCGCCCAGGTCGCGGCGCGCTGGGCGGGCAGGCCGTTGCGCGGCCAGCCGTCCGGCCAGCGCACCGGGGGCAGGCCGTAGGCGGCGGCGCGGCGCTCGACCTCGGCCATCTGCGCGGCCCGCGCGTCCGTGTCGGCCCACGAGCCGTGTCCGCGGCGGGCGAAGAGCGCGCCGAGCAGCACGGGCACGAGGTCCGGCTCCTCGCCGAGCACCCCCTCCGCCCGCGCGACGGCCAGGTACGCGTAGGGCGAGCCGAGGTCGAAGAACAGCGTCGGGCGAGCCATGCCGCACAGTTGTAGCTGAACGATCAGCAAGTTACAATCGGCCGGTGTCCGTCCAGGCTCCACGCCGCCGCGACGCCGCCCGCAGCCGGAGCGCCATCCTCGATGCTGCTGAGCGCCTGTTCGCCGAGCGCGGCCCGCGCGGCGTCAGCCTGGGCGAGGTGGGGGCGGCCGCGGGCGTCTCGCGGGCGACGCCGAGCTACTTCTTCGGTTCGAAGGAGGGCCTGCACCGCGCGGTGCTCGAGCGGGCCTTCGCCGAGCGCGAGGTCGCGGTGCGCGAGGCGTTCGCGCCGGTCGCCGCGTGGAGTCCGGGGGGCGGGGAGCCGCTGCGCGACGCCCTGGCCCGGGCCGTCGACGGCTACCTCGGCTTCCTGCTCGAGCGCCCCGCGTTCGCTGCGCTCCTGCAGTGGGAGGCCCTGGACGGCGGCGCCCGGCTGCGCGACGTCCCGCGCGAGTCGGCGGCGATCCACGCCGCCTTCGCCGCCGTGCGCCAGGCGCTCGGCGCCCGGTTCGACCCCGACGACGCGGTCCTCGTCGTCGTCTCGCTGGTCTTCTCGCCGCTGACGCAGCGCAGCACCTTCCTGGCGGCCCTGGGTCGCGACCTCGCCGATCCGGCGGCGCGCGAGCACCACGTCGCGCTCGTGACCGGGCAGCTGTTGCACCTGATGGGCGCGGCGTGATCGAGCTCGACGTGCCGGTGGTGCTCGCGCCGATGGCGGGCGGGCCGTCGACCCCCGCGCTCGCCGCAGCGGTCTCCGAGGCGGGCGGCCTCGGCCTCCTCGCGACCGGCTACCGCAGTGCCGCGCAGGCCGCCGGGGACCTGCGCGAGGCGCGCGCCCGGACGCGGCGCCCCCTCGGGCTCGGCGTGTTCGTGCCCCAGCCGGCGCCGCAGCCGTCCGTCGCGGGCGAGGTCGAGACCTACGCGCGCCGCGTGGCGCCCGAGGCCGCGCGGCTCGGGGCCGCGCTGGGCGAGCCGCGCCACGACGACGACGACTGGGAGGCGAAGGTCGAGCTCGCCGTGCGCGAGCGGCCGGCGGTCGTCCTGTTCGCCTTCGGCCTCCCGGGCCCCGGCGTCCTGCGCCGCCTGCGCGACGCGCGGGTGGCGAGCTGGGTGACCGTCAACCACCCCGACGAGGCGCGGGCGGCGCAGGCCGCGGGCGCCGACGTCCTCGTGGTCCAGGGGGCCGAGGCGGGCGGGCACCGCGGCGGCTCGGCCGACGACGGGGAGGAGCTCGGCCTGCTCGCGCTGCTGCGCCTCGTGCGCCGCGCGGTGGACCTGCCGCTCGTCGCCGCAGGGGCGATCGCCGACCGCGACGGTGTCGCCGCCGCCCTGCGCGCGGGCGCTACGGCCGCCCAGGCGGGCACCGCGTTCCTGCGCTGCCCGGAGGCCGGCACGACGCCCGCGCACCGCGAGGCGGTGGCCTCCGCGCGGCCGACCGCCCTCACGCGCGCGTTCTCCGGCCGCCGGGCCCGCGGCATCGTCAACCGCTTCCTGCTCGAGCACGACGCGCACGCGCCGGCCGCCTATCCCGAGGTGCACCACCTGACGGCGCCGCTGCGCGCTGCGGCACGCGCCGCCGGCGCCGGCGACGCGTTCAACCTGTGGGCCGGGCAGGCGCACGCGTTGGCGCGTGAGGCGCCCGCGGCGGCGGTCGTGGCGGACCTCACGCCTAGCGGGCGCTGAGCAGGACGATCCCGACGAGCGTCGCGACGATGCCGGCGCCCTGGACGCGCGAGACGCGCTCGTGCAGGAACACGAACGCCAGCGCGACGGTCACCACGGGAAACAGCGAGCCGAGCACCGACACGACCGACAGGTCGCCCTCGCGCGTGGCCGCCGAGTAGGACAGCGTGCCCCCGAACAGCAGGACGCCGGGCACCGCAAGGCGCGGGAGCTCCGCCAGCGGCACGCGCAGCTCCCGGCGCATCGTGAACGCGGCGCCGAACAGGATGACCAGCAGCGCGGCGCGCGACAGGCAGACCGCCCACAGCACGCCGCCCTCGGCCGCCGGCGCCATCCCCGCCAGGAACACACCGAAGGCCAGCGCGGACGCCAGCGCCCAGAAGATCGCCCGGCCGCGATCGGCATCGGACGCGTGGGCGGGTGCGCCGCTGGGCCGGCGCGCCGCGAGCGCCACGCCGGCGAGCGCCAGCGCGATCCCGGTCAGCTTCAGCACCGAGGCGCTCTCACCGCCGGCGATCCCGACGGCCACCGGGACGGCGGCGCCGACCGCTCCGATCGGGATCACCAGGGACAACGGCCCGAGCGCCGCGGCGCGGTACAGGCACAGCAGGCCGGCCGCGTTGCCGAGTCCCGCGGCGATGGCCGCCGCCGCCTGCCCGCCGTCGAGCAGCTCCTCGCCGCCGGCCAGCGCGAGCGCCCCCGAGACGGCGAACGCGACGGCCTGGCCCGCGATGAGCACCACGAACAGCGGCGCGGTCCGGCTGAGGGTCGGGCCGAGGTAGTTCGAGACGCCGTAGAGGACGGAGGTCGTGAGCGCGAGGACGATCGCCACCGGCCGACAATAGGCTGCTGCGCCGGATGCTCGACCGCCGCCGCCTCGTCCGCGTGCCCGCCTCGTCGGCCAACCTCGGGCCGGGGTTCGACGTCTTCGGCGCCGCGCTGGCCCTCCACGTCGAGGTCGAGGTCGTCGAGACCGGCCGGTTCGCCGTCGTCACCGACCTCGACATCGCGCGCGACCGGCGCAACCTCGTCGTGCGCGGCTTCGCGGCGCTGCACCCGCCCGACGACTTCGAGTTCCGCATCACGTCGACCATCCCGCTGTCGGGCGGCCTGGGCTCGAGCGCGGCCGCGATCGTGGCCGGACTGGTCGCCGCCGACAGCATGTTCGAGCTCGACGCCGACCTGCTCGAGCACGCCGCCCGCATCGAGGGCCATCCGGACAACGTGGCGGCCGCCCTGCAGGGCGGGGTGGTCGTGTGCGCGCCGGACGGCCACGTGACGCGCCTCGACGCGCCCGCCGGCATCGAGACGGTGCTCGTGGTCCCGCACGAGGTGGTCCGCACCGCGCAGGCACGCGCGGCGCTGCCGCCGGAGGTCCCGATGGCCGACGCGGTGGCCAACGTGGCCCATGCCGCACAGCTGGTGCTCGGGCTTTCGACGGGGGACCTCGACCTCGTGGCCCGGGGCCTGCAGGACCGCCTGCATCAGCCCTACCGCGCCCACCTCTACCCGCGCAGCGCGCAGCTCATGGGGGAGGCGGCGTCGCTCGGCGCCCTCGGAGCGACCATCTCGGGGGCGGGCCCGACCGTGCTGCTCTGGACGCACTTCGAGCAGACCGGCGGCGTCGTGGAGGCGGTCCGCCGCCGGGCGGCCGGGTGGGCGGACGTCAGCCGTGTCCCGTTCGAGACGCGCGGCGCCGACGTGCGCAGCCTCTGAGCCATCGCGGCGCAGTGCCCGCGGCCCGAGCCGCCCCATCCGAGGGCGGCCCGGCGCCGCGGGCCTCTGCGTCAGCCCGCCGCACCCCGACGGGCGGCGAGCCCCAGGCCGAGCAGGGGAAGCCCGGCCAAGAGGAGCAGCCAGAGGTCCAGTCCGGTGCGCGGCAGTTGCGCCGCACCGGTGGCAGCGGCCGCCCGCGCGCCGGTGGCAGCGGTCGCCTGGGCGCCGGTGTCCTCGACCGGCTGCGTCGTGTCACGGCCGTCGGACGCGGGGAGCGGGTTGCCGCCGGTGCCGTCCGGCGAGCCGGCCGGGGCATCGTCCGTGGCCGCCGGTGCAGACGCCCGGGCGCCGAGCACGCCCGACGGGGGCTGGGCCGTCGTGGCGGGGGACCTCACCTCTGCGCCCGCCGCGGCGGGCGGCGCGGCGCCGGCCGGCGGGCGCGTCGACGCGCCGATGTCGGTCGTGCCCGCGAGAGCCGTCACCGGCGCCGTGGAGGACGGATGGGAGGGACTGCCGACGGGCTGCTGGATGCCGCCACCGGCGCCGGTGGAGCCGCCGGGCCGGCTGGTGGAGCCACCGCTCGGGGTCCCGGCACCCTCGTCGCTCTCGTCATCGCGCCCGCGAGGGTGCTCGCGCGGCGTGCTGCCACCGGTGTGGGTGTCGTCGCCGGGGCCGCGGCCGTCGCCGGCGCCCGAGTACGTGCCGGTGCCGCTTCCGCCGCCGGGGTCACCCTCGCCGCCGGTGCAGCTGCAGGGGCCGTCGTCGCCGGTGTCGCCGTCGGTCGGCTGTTCGGCGGGCTTGCCGGTGTGGCCGTAGCCGTGGCCGTCGCCGTGGCCGGGCTTGGTGTCGCCGTGGCCGGGGCGGTCGCCGCCGTGGTCGGGCTTGTCGGTGCCGTGGCCGGGGGAGTGCGCGGGCGTGTCGCGGCCCGCATCGCTGTGGCCGCCGGAATCCGACTCGCTGCCGGTGTCGCCGTCGGTCGGCTGTTCGGCCGGCTTGCCGGTGTGGCCGTAGCCGTGGCCGTCGCCGTGGCCCGGCTTGGTGTCGCCGTGGCCGGGGCGGTCGCCGCCGTGGTCGGGCTTGTCGGTGCCGTGGCCCGGCTCGTGCGCCGGGTCGCCGGTGGTCGTGTCCTCGGCGGTGGAGCCGGAAGCATCGGTCCCCCTCGCGTCGGACGCGGTCGCGGTCGTGGTGCCGGTCGCGATCGCCGCAGGCGCGGCGATCGCCGCCGGGAGGACGATCGCCAGAGCGGCGAGGAGTGGTGTGAGATGTCTCTGGAGCATAGGTCAGCCCATCCGTGGTTGGGGATCGGGAGTGGCAACAGCCCTGCCCGGTCCCGCTTGCGCCCGGCTGACAGGGGCAGGGTGGGGCGGATAACTGGCGCGCCGCCGCTCATCGGGGAAGCGAGAGCCGACCGGGGGGCGCCCCGCGGGGCGCCCCCCGGGGTACTCCGTTTGAGTGGTCCCCTACTCACTTCGCGCGGTTCGTCTGAGCAGGGGTTTTGGCGCGTCGTCGCTTGGACAGAGTTCTGGCGGGATGGACCCGGACAACGGCGATCGACCGGAGGTCATGCTGGCCGTCGCAGAAGCCGCGGCGGCCACCGGCCTCACGCCGAAGGCGTTGCGCCGGCGCATGGAGCGCGGATCGCTGCGTTCGGTGCTCGTCGACGGGCGGCGGCGGATCCCGCTGGCGGAGCTGGTCCGTGCCGGCCTGCTGGTGACCGACGCGCCGACGAAGCCGTCCGACCCGCACCGGCGCCGCCCGGACGACCCGCTGCAGAACCTCGGCGACGCGCTCGAGGCGCGCACCATCGTCCACGAGCTCCTGGATCGCGTGGAGCGCCAGTCGGCCGAGCTCGCGCGCCTGCGGCTGCTCGCCGCACACGCCGAGCGGGCCAAGGAGGCGGAGGTTGCGCGCCTGCGCCGTGAGCTCGAGGCCGTCCGCGGCGGCCGGGACGAACCGGCGAGCCGGCGGTCCTAGCCTGCCGGAGCCGCCGAGCGCGCCGCGCGCTCCTCGGCTTCCTCGAGCAGCGGCCGCAGGCGCTTGCGCGCCGCGCCCTGGCCCAGACGCGAGAGCAGCTCGTCGGCCAGGCGCAGGTAGTCCAGGCCCAGGTCGGGGCGGTGGTCGAGGATCGACACCGCGGACTCCGCCGACTCGGCGTAGGCGATCGACTGCCGGACCACCGTGGTGAACAGCTTGTCGCCGACGTGCTCCTGCAGCGACTGGTAGGCCTCGCGCGAGTGCTTCGTGCGCATGTCGGCGATGTTGAACACCACGCCGAGCCACTCGAGATCCGGGTTGAGACCGTCGCGCGCCAGCTCGATGACCTCCAGCGCCTGCTCCACCCCCTGCAGGGCGAAGTACTGCGCCTCGGCGCTCAGCAGGGCGTGATCGGCGGCGACGAGCGCGTTGACGGTCAGCAGCCCGAGGTTCGGCGGGCAGTCGACCAGCACCACCTCGAAGCCGTCCTCGACGCCCTTGAGCGCCTTGCGCAGCGTCAGCTCCCGGCCCATCTTGCCGGCCAGCGTCAGCTCGGCCTCGGCGAGCGACAGGTTCGCCGGGATGATGTCGGCGTGGATGGCGGCGGCCGCCTTCGCGCGGCCGGTCAGCACGTCCCCGATGGTCGGCTCGGCGTCCGGCGGGACGTCGAAGTAGTCGCTGAGATTGCCCTGCGGGTCGAGGTCGACCACGAGCACCGACAGCCCGGCGCGGCGGAAGGCGTCGGCGAGGTGGCGGACGGTCGTCGTCTTGCCCGTGCCGCCCTTCTGACTGAGCACCGCGATCTTCTGGGCCATGCGTCGCGAGTCTACGTGAGGCTCGCGCAGAGCCGGGGCCGAGGGGTCCAGGCCCCGGACGGCTCCAGCCGGCCGGGGCGCTGCCTAGGCCGGGGTCGCTTCGCGGTCCGTGGCGCGCTCGACCACCACGAGCCGGTGGCGGCCGACGAGCAGCTCGTCGCCGTGGTGCAGCATCCGCCACTCGACGCGCTCGCCGTTGACGAACACGCCGTTGAGGCTGCGATCGTCGAGGACCCGCAGGCCGTCGGGCGCTCGCACGAGCAGGGCGTGGCGCCGGGACACGGTGGGGTCGTCGAAGCGCACGTCGGCCGCCAGCGACCGCCCGATCCGCGTCCACTCGCCCTGTACGGGCACGACCCGCAGCTCCCCGGCGTCGCGGAAGGCGAGGTACGTCCCGGGCGCCTCGACGACGCCGAGCGCCTCCGCGACCAGGTCGTCGGCTTCGGTGGCGGGCACCGTGCGCGGCCGGGAGAACCGGCCACGCGGGACCGCCGTCGCTTGGACGAAGGAGTCCGTGCCGCAGCTCGGGCAGGCCTGGAGGTGCTGCGGTGAGGTGGTGGCCACGACGTAGCCGCACTGCTCGCAGCGGAAGGACCCCGTGCCGTCAGTCGCTCCTGCCATAGGGGATCGCATCGCTGTTCCTCCTGATTCCGCGCTCAAGCATCGCGGGACGTACCCTCGGACGCAAGACCTCAGTCCCGGGAGGTTGGGAAAGCGCGCCCGGACTGAAGGAGCACCCCCCGACCTGCCGAAACAGGGGGCATGGCGCGCCTGCAGGTCCTCTCCGAGTCCGACCTCGAACGAGCGCTGCTGCGCAAGGGGGTGGGCGCCCTGGCCGCCGGCCGCCATTGCTGCGCGGAGTGCGGTCGCACGCCCCTGGTGGGCGAGCGCGTCTACGTGTTCGCCCGCGGCAGCACCGTCTGCGCCCTGTGCCGGCCGCGCCGTCGCGGGGAGCCGGAGCGCAGCGAGCTGGTCCGCCACAGCGAGCGCGGGCACACGGTCCGCCCGCGCCGCCGGGCCGCCTGACCGCGCCCGCCGGCGCGCGGGCGTAGACTGCCGCGCCGACGTGGACCCCTTCAGCGTCTCGGTCACGATCGCGCGTCCCCGTGAGGAGGTCTTCACCTACCTTGCGGACATCGCCAACCACGCGGAGTTCTGCGATCACTTCCTCGTGGACTGGCGCCTCACGCGCGAAGACAGCACCGGCGTGGGCGCCGGCGCACGGTTCCGGCTCAAGGCGCCGATGAACCGCTTCCCCTGGGGTGATGCGACCCTGGCCGAAGTCGTGGCCCCGCGCCGCATCGTCGAGCGCGGGCGCGGCGGCAAGTTCAACCGGATCCGGACGCTCGGCATCTACGAGCTCGATCCGGTCGGGGCGGACGCCACCCGCGTGACGTTCACGTTCGAGTCGCTGCCGGCCAAGCCGTCGGATCGCTTCCTGGAGAAGCTGGGCGCGCGGTCGTTCATGCGGCGCAAGTGCGCCAAGGCGATGCGGAGGCTGCGCGAGATCCTCGAGGAGGACCGCGGGCGGGGTCAGCGGCCGACGATCGCCGGTGGTCCGCGCAAGCCCGCCTCGCAGTACCGCTACGAGCCGTCCCTGAGCGGCGACAAGTAAGGTCCCCGCCCCATGCTGCGCCGCTTCGCCGCCACCACGCTCGCCCTGACGGCCACCCTCGGACTCGCCGCCTGCGGCGAGGACCACGAGGTCACCAAGGGCGAGTCGGAGGCCTTCTACGTCACGGTCGACGACCTCAAGTACCAGGTCCAGATCTCCCGGGTGCTCAACCCGGCCGACCCCGAGGACCAGGCGTACGTCGAAGCGGTCGATCCGGCCGAGGCGGAGCTCGAGGGCGAGGAGGCCTGGTTCGCCCTCTTCCTGCGCGTGGAGAACGAGAGCGACAACGCGGTCCGCTCGGCCAGCGACATCGTCATCGAGGACACCACCGGCGCGGAGTTCGAGCCCGTGCGCATGGACCGCGACCGGACGCCGCTGGCCTACGTCCCCCGGGTCCTCGAGCCGGGCGACGAGAACCCGGCGGTGGGGTCGGTCGCCCAGACCACGAGCACGGCCGGTGCGCTGGTCCTCTACAAGATCCCGCGCCAGAACCTCGAGAACCGTCCGCTCGAGGTCAAGATCCACGGGGGTGTCTCCGGCAAGGAGGCGACCGTGGACCTCGACGTCTAGCCCTACGCGGCGGCGCCCGCGGCGCCCGCCCCGGCCTGCGCGGCGGCCCAGGCCAGGATGGCGCGCGAGTGCGTGAGCACGGTGCCGTCGGGCAGCACCAGGGCCGGCAACCTCGTGTCCCCGGTGACGGCCCGCAGCTCCTCGCGCGAGCCCTTGCGCAGGAACGGGATCGGGTGGCCGTGCCCCGCGATCACCTTGTCGTAGGCGATGCCGCGGGCGCGCAGCGCCTCCTGCACGCGGCGGCAGGGGTGGATGCGCACGCCTTCGTCGTCGCCGTGGCACACGTAGAGCGTCGGCTTGGTGTCCATGTGCTCAGGACGCCCGCCGCCGCCGCGACTCATCGGTGTGCTCAGCGCAAGGCGGTCTGCAGCACCTGCCGCGCCACCGGCGCGGCGCTGTCGCCGCCCGTGCCGGCGCCGACGAGCATGACCGCGACGGCGACCTCCGGCTCGCGCGCGGGAGCGAAGGCGACGAACCAGGCAGTGGTGTCGGTCTGGTCGTCGGGCGCGCAGGGCGCCGGCCCGCCCGGCGGCACCTCCTCGGGCGGCGCGCAGCCCTGCGTCGTCTTGAGCTCCGCCGTCCCGGTCTTGCCGGCCACCTGCACCCCGCCGAGCGCCGCGGACTTCCCGGTCCCGCCGGCCACGACGGCCACCATCGCCCGCCGCAGGGTCCGGGCCGCCCGTGGCCCGATCACCTCTGTGGTCTGCGCGCGCTCGCCGATGCGCCGCCCGTCCAGCGTCGGGACCGGCCGGCGGCCGCCGAGCGCGACCGTGGCGGTGACGAGCGCCATCTGCAGCGGCGAGGCCTGGACCCGGCCCTGACCGATCGCGGTCGAGCCGACGGCCAGGTCGTCACCGATGTCGTCGGGCTGCGGGATCGTGCTCGTGGCCGCGCCCGGGATCTCGGGCGCGCGGTTGAAGCCGAACGCCTCGGCGGTGCGCACGAGGCGCTGCGCCCCGGTCCTCGCGCCCAGAGGACCGAAGACGGAGTTGCAGGAGTGCGCGAACGCGTCGATGAACGTCCCGCCGCACGACTCGCCGTTGGCGTTCTCGAGCTCGACCCCGGACAGCGTCGCCGACGTGGCGACCGGGAAGCGGTCGGAGGCCTTGACCTTGCCCGCCTGCAACGCCGCGGCGGCGCTCACGACCTTGAACGTCGAGCCCGGCGGCTGCAGCCCGCTGAAGCCGATGCCGGCCACGCCGAGGATCTCGCCGGTGCGCGGACGCAGGGCGACCACGCCGCCGAGACGGTCTCCGAGCGCCGTGACGGCCGCCTCCTGCACGGACGGGGCGATGGTGCTGCGCACGCGCTGGGCGCGCCTGGCGGGCACCTCGGCGATGAGCCGCCGCCCTGCGCGCAGCTCGCCGCCGGGGGTGCCGCGCAGCTGGTCATCGAGGATGCGCTCGAGTCCGGTGAGGCCCACCTGCGCGTCGGCCGGCACGCCCTGGCGCCGCAGGGCCTGGCTGCGCTCGGGCGGCACGCTGCCCACCGCCCCGACGATCGCCGAGGCGCCCGGCAGCGACGACGTGCGCTCGGGGCCGGCGGCGAGCGGTCGCCCGTCGCGCGCGGTGAGCGTGGCGCGCTCGGGCATGGTGGTCGTGCGGCGCAGGCGGTCGCCCGGCTGCAGCCCGGGGAACGTGAGGTGGCCGCGCCAGGCGACGGCCGCCTCGTCGCCCTCGCCCTCGACCGGGAGCACGACGCGGCCGCGCAACAGGCCGAAGATCCGCGTGCGCACGCGCACCGGGACCTCCCAGGCGCCGTCGCGGCGCTCGCGCGGCGCGCCGGCCCGCAGCGACTGGGCGGTCGCGGTGTCCAGGGCCCTGCGGTGGGTGCGGGCGAAGCCCGCGGCGTCGGTGCGCTCGCGCACGGCGTCGGTGGTGCGCTCCCACATGGCGGCGTAGTCCTGGCGGTTCCAGGCCGCCACGTACTCGCGCACGAGCGTCCGCTCGGCATCCGATCCGCCGAGCACCACGACCGCGCCGCCGGCCAGGGCGGCGCCGGCGACCAGCAGCGGCAGCGCGCGGCGGGTCAGGCGGCCGCGGCGGTGGCGCAGCGGTGGGCGCCGCGCGTGACGCGCGGGGGTGAGGGTGCTGCGAGGTCCGGCCCCCACGGCCACGAGGCACACGGTACCCGCCATCGGGCCTGCTCCAAGCCGGGGATCGCGTTCTTGCGGGTACGCTCGCGCCTGGATGACCGCCGTGGACTGGTGCATCATCGCCCTCACGGCGTTCATGGCCGCGGTCGGCTGGCGCCAGGGCTTCGTGGTCGGCGCCCTGTCGCTGGCGGGCTTCGTCGGCGGCGCCGTGCTCGGGACGCGGCTCGGGCCCGAGCTGGTGCCCGATGGCTCCGCGTCGCCGTACGCGCCGCTGTTCGGGCTCTTCGGGGCGCTGCTGGGCGGGGCCATCCTCGCCACCGGCCTCGAGGGCGTGGGCGCGGCGCTGCGCGCCCGGATCGTCGTGCCCGGCCTCCGGGCGGCCGACGGCATGCTCGGCGCCCTGCTCAGCGCGGGCCTGGCGCTGGGCATCGCGTGGATCCTCGGGGCCGTCGCGCTGCACACCCCGGGCGCGCGCGAGCTGCGGGCCGACATCCAGCGCTCGGAGATCCTCAGCCGCCTCAACGACGTCCTCCCGCCGTCGGGGCCGATCCTCAACGCGCTGGCGCGCTTCGACCCGTTCCCGCGCCTGGACGGTCCGGAGGCCGACGTGCCGGCGCCGCGCGCGGCCATCGCCCGCGACCCCGAGGTCCAGGCCGCCGCCGCGAGCGTCGTGCGGATCCTCGGGACGGCCTGCGGCCTCGGCGTCTCCGGCTCGGGATGGGTGGCCGGCGACGGGCTCGTGGTGACCAACGCCCACGTCGTGGCGGGCCAGGACGACACCGACGTGCAGCTGCGCGGCGAGGGCCCGCGGCTGGGCGCCCGCGCCGTCGCCTTCGACCCGCGCAACGACGTCGCGGTCCTGCGCGTCGAGGGGCTCGGCGGCGCCCCGGCCCTCGCGCTGGCAGAGGACCCGCCCGCCGGCCGGGCGGCCGCCATCCTCGGCTTCCCGCGCAACGGCCCGTACGACGTGCGCGCCGGCCGCCTGGGCGCCACGACGGAGGTCCTCACGCAGGACGCCTACGGCCAGGGCCCGGTGCGCCGCCGGATCGCCGCGCTGCGCGGTCTCGTGCGTCCGGGCAACTCGGGCGGCCCGATGGTCGACGGACGAGGCCGGGTCGTGGCGACGATCTTCGCGGCGAGCCGCGGCACGCAGCGTGAGGGTGGCTACGGCGTGCCCAACGCGATCACGCGCGAGGCGCTCGCGCAGGCGCGCGGCGGCGGGACCGTCTCCACCGGCCCCTGCGCGGGCTGATCGCGGGCCGTCCGCCGCAGCCCGCTACCCTGCCCGCCCCATGGGCAAGACGCTCGTCATCGCCGAGAAGCCGTCCGTCGGCCGCGACCTCGCGCGCGTCCTGCCCGGGCCGTTCGAGAAGAAGTCCGGCGCCGGCGAGCGCACGGAGCGCTGGCTGGAGGGGCCCGAGCACGTCATCACCTGGGCGGTGGGCCATCTCGTGCAGCTGGCCGAGCCCGACGAGTACGACGCGAAGTTCAAGAAGTGGCGGATGGCCGACCTGCCGATCGTGCCGGACCGCTTCAAGCTCGTGGTGCGCGACGAGCGGTCGCAGAAGCAGATGTCGGTGGTCAAGAAGATCCTGGCCCGCGACGACATCGACGCCATCGTCAACGCCTGCGACGCCGGCCGCGAGGGCGAGCTGATCTTCAAGTACGTCGTGGAGAAGGCCGGCGGCGCGAAGGGCCGGCCGGTCCACCGCCTGTGGCTGTCCTCCATGACCAACGACGCGATGCGCGACGCCTTCTCGCGCCTGCGTCCAGACGCGGAGCTCGTGAGCCTCGAGGACGCGGCGCGCTCGCGCTCGGAGGCCGACTGGATCGTCGGGATGAACGCGACGCGCGCGGCCACCATCCGGCTGCGGTCGAGCTTCGACGGCGCCGTGTCGCTCGGCCGCGTCCAGACCCCGACGCTGGCCATCCTCACCCGCCGCGAGGAGGAGATCCGGGCGTTCAAGCCCGAGCCGTACTGGCTGGTCGACGCGACGTTCGCCACCGACGACGGCCGGCGCTACGAGGGCCGCTTCCACGCTGGTGCCCAGCCGCGCATCGCCACGGCCGCGGAGGCCGACGCGGTCGTCGCCGCCGTGCGCGGCCGGCGCGGCGCGATCACCAAGCTCACCAAGACCACGCGCCGTGAGAAGGCGCCGCTGTTGTACGACCTCACGTCGCTGCAGCGGGAGGCCAACACGCGCTTCGGCTTCAGCGCGCGGCGCACGCTGGCCGCCGCGCAGCGCTGCTACGAGGAGCACAAGGTCCTCACGTACCCGCGCACCAGCTCGCGGTTCCTGACCAGCGACATGATCGGCGAGCTCAAGCCGACCGCCGGCCACGTGGGCGCGCGCCCGGAGTACGCCAAGGCCGCCGCGTACGTCCGGGGCCTGGACGTCCTGCCGCTGGGCCGGGTGGTCAACGACGAGAAGGTCGGCGACCACCACGCGATCATCCCGACCAACACCGCGCACAAGCTCGACAAGCTCAACGACGACGACCGGCGCGTCTTCGACCTGGTCGCCCGCCGGTTCCTGGCGGTCTTCCACCCCGAGGCGGTGTTCGAGAACACGCGCGTGGAGACCACGGTGGCCGAGCACGTCTTCCGCACCCGCGGCAAGGTGCTGCTCGAGCCGGGCTGGCGCGGCGTCTACGGCGAGCTCTCGGAGAGTCAGACCGCCGACGAGGAGGACGAGGGCCGCGATCAGCAGCTGCCGAAGCTCGTGCAGGGCGAGGATGTCGACACCAAGGAGGTGGTCGCCCTCGAGAAGGAGACCAAGCCGCCCAGGCGCTACAGCGACGCGTCGCTGCTCGGTGCCATGGAGACGGCGGGCAAGCTCGTCGACGACGACGAGCTGCGCGAGGCGATGAAGGACTCCGGGATCGGGACACCCGCGACGCGCGCGGCGATCATCGAGCGGCTGATCGACGTGGGCTACGTCGAGCGCGACGGCCGTGCGCTGGTGGCGACTGAGAAGGGCCTGAACGTCATCCGGCTGCTGGCCGAGCATCCGCTCACGTCGCCGGCGCTGACCGGCGACTGGGAGAAGCGCCTCAGCGACATCGAGCACGGCGAGGACTCCCGCAAGGCGTTCATGGAGGACATCCGCAAGTTCGCGGGCGAGACGGTGGGCGTCCTGGACGCGACGCTCAAGGACGTGCGCATCCCGCGCGCCAACCTCGGGCCCTGCCCGGTCTGCGGCCATGACATCGTCGAGAACCGCAAGGGCTACTCGTGCTGGTCGCGCGAGGACCCCGGCTGCGGCTTCGTCATCTGGAAGTCCAAGGCGGGCAAGCAGCTGCCCGCGGCCGTGGCGCGCGAGCTCATCTCGACCGGCCGCACGGCCAAGCCGGTCACCGGCTTCAAGGGCCGCAGTGGGCGGTCGTTCCGGGCCCGGCTGGCGCTGCAGCAGGGCGAGGACGGCAAGTGGCGCGTCGAGTTCGACGAGCCGTGGGCCAAGGAGGGCGCCAAGCCGCCGGAGGCGGAGCTCGAGGACGCGCCGGCCGCCGTCGAGGCTCAGCCCGCGGAGACCGCCGCCGCGTAGCCGGCCACGCCGCGGGCGGCGAGCTGCTCGCGCAGGCGCAGGAGGGCGAGGTCCTTGGCCTTGGCCTCCAGCATGACGTCGAAGTCGAGCCCCGCGGCCGTCTCGGTCAGGAACTGCTCGAAGGCGATCGGGTCGATGACGTCGGCGTGGGCGCGCAGCTGCGGCAGCACGACGCGGCGCTCGACCCGGCGTCCGACCTTGACCTTCTTCTCCTCGACGGCGGTCTTCGGCGTCGAGTAGTGGATCTTCGGCGTCACGCCGGCCGGCCAGGTCGCGAGCGCCAGCTCGAGCGCCTCGCGGTCGGGGATGCGGTCGGGGTCGTTGCAGTGGTGGTGCAGGATGTCCCACACCACCGGACGCCCGAGGCGCTCGCCGAGGCGCAGGACGTCGCGCAGGCCGAAGGTCCGGTCGTCGTTCTCGATCACCAGGCGCGCCCGCGCGGCGTCGGAGAGCAGCTCGAAGCCGGCGCAGAAGCGGTCCAGCGCCGCCTGCTCGCCGCCCGCCGCGCCGCCGACGTGCAGGACGACGACCGACTCGGGTCCGAGGCCCATGCCGTCCATCAGCTCGGCTTGGACCTCGAGCTCGACCGCGGCCAGGCGGCGGATCTCGGGGTCCTCGGAGTTCAGCACCGTGTACTGGCCCGGGTGCGACGTCACGCGGATGCCCAGCTCGCGGGCGCGCGCGCCGACCTCCGCGAGGCGCCCGGCGAAGCGGGCGGGCTGGTCGCGGAACTGCGTCAGCTCGGGGTGCGAGGCGTACGGCGCCAGGCCGGTGGCCATGCGGTAGAAGCGGATGTCGCGGTCGTCGCAGTAGGCGAGGATCGCCTCCAGCGCGTCGAGCGACACGCCGAGCGAGGGCTCGGACTGCCAGCGGCGCGTGTCGTGCGAGGGGAGTCCCCCGGCGCCCAGGACCTTGACGGCGAAGCCGAGTCGCATCTGACCGGGTACGTAGCCGGCGTGCCGCCCGACCACACGCTGTCCGCCCGGGCCCGGGAGCTGTTGGCGCGCGCGACGGCGGTCGTGCCGCACACCGACGCCGACGGGCTTGCGGCCGGCGCGATCGCGCTGCGCGCCCGCGGCGAGGACGCCGGCGCCGCGGTGCTCCTGGGACGCGGGCAGACACCGTGGGCGCCGGACGCGCCGCTGCCCGACGGCGCGCTGGCGATCCTCGACTGGGGCGTGCGCGAGCTCGACCGGCCCGCGCTCATCGTCGACCACCACGTGCCCGAGGCCGCCGGGCGCGACGGCCAGGTCATCGTGACGTCCCACGGGGAGGACCCCGAGGTGCCGACCGCGCCACTGCTGCGCCGGATCGTCGCGGAGGCCCCGGCCTGGCTGGCGGCGGTCGGCGCGGTGGGCGATCTCGGCGATCGCGGGCTCGCGCTGCCGGAATGCGCCGGCGCGCCGAAGACCGCGGTACGCCGGCTGACCGCGCTCGTCAACGCGCCCCGGCGGCTCCCGGACGGCCCGGTGCGCACCGCGCTGGCCCTCTTGGTCGAGCACGACGACCCGCGGGAGGCGTTGCGCGACCCGCGCGTCGCCGAGCTCGAGGAGGCCAAGCGCGCGTGGCGGGCAGAGCTCGACCGCGTCATCCGCACGGCTCCGCGGGTCGGCGAGGACGCGGCGCTGCTGCGCTTCGCCAGCCCGGCGCAGGTGCATCCGATCGTGGCGACGACGTGGGCGCGGCGGCTGGCGCCGCGCATGGTGCTCGCGGCCAACGACGGCTACGTCGCCGGCCGCGTGCACTTCTCCGTGCGCGGCGGCACCGGCTCGCTGCCCGACCGCCTGCGCGCCGCGCTGCCCGGCGTCGGCGGCGAGTTCGCCCACGGCCACCCCCGCGCGACGGGCGGCGCCCTGGCGCCCGAGGACTTCGCCCGCCTCCTGACCGGCCTCGGGCTCGGCTGACGACGCACCCTCGCCCTTTGGTGCCCACCAAGGGGCCAGCCCTCTGGTGCACCAGCCGAGTCAGAGCGTCCGCAGGCGTTGCGACCCTGAGGGGTCGGAGTGCCGCTCACCCTCGTCACCGGACCCGCCAACGCCGCCAAGGCGGGCGTCGTGCTGGACGCCATCCGCGCGTCGCAGGACCGCGACCCCCTGCTCGTCGTCCCGACGTTCCCCGATGTCCAGCGCTACCGCCGCGAGCTGGCCGAGGGCGGCGTCGTGTTCGGCGCCCAGGTGCTGCGGTTCGACTGGCTGCTGCGCGAGATCAGTCGCCGGACCGGAGTGCGGCCCCGGACGCTCGGACGGCTGGCGCGCGAGCGGGCGGCCGTCGCCGCCATCGCCGCGACGCCGTTGGAGCGCCTGCAGGCGGCGGCCGCGACCGACGGCTTCCCGGCGGCGCTGCTGCGCTTCGTCGCCGAGCTCGAGCAGGGCCGCATCGAGCCGCCGCGGCTGATCCGCGCCCTGCGCGACTGGGCCGCGGGCGACGCCGATCGCCGGCGCTACGGCGACGAGGTCGGCGCCCTGTACGCCGGCTACCGCCGCGTGCTCGAGCGCCTGGAGCGGCTGGACACCGAGCTCGCCGCCACCGCGGTGCTCGACGCGCTGCGCCTGGATCCGGCGGCCTGGGGCGACACGCCGGTGCTCCTCTACGGCTTCGACGACCTCGAGCCCGTCCAGCTCGACACGATCGACACGCTGGCCAACGTGGTCGGCGCGGAGGTGACGTTCGCCCTCACCTTCGAGGCCGGTCGCGAGGCGACCCGCGCCCGGGCGCGCACCCACGGCGACCTGCTCGCGCTGGGGGCCGTGGAGCGCGCGCTGCCGCCGCGCGCCGAGCACTACGCGCCCGCGGCGCGCGACGCGCTGCACCACCTGGAGCGCCGGCTCCTCGAGCCGCGGGCCAGGCGCATCAAGACCGGCGGGGCGGTGCGGGCCCTCGTCGGCGGGGGCGAGCGGGCGGAGGCCGAGCTCGTGGCCGGGGAGGTCAAGCGCCTCATCACCCGCGAGGGCATCGCGCCGCAGGACATCGCGATCCTGCACCGCGGGCTGCGCGAGGCCGCGCCGCTGCTGGAGCAGGCGCTCCGCGCCGCGGGCGTGCCGGCCGCGATAGAGCGCCGGGTGCAGGCCGGGCACACCGCGCTCGGGCGGGCGCTCGTGGCGCTGCTGCGCTGCGCCACGGGGGAGGGCAGCGCCGACGACCTGCTGTCCTGGCTGCGCTCGCCCGGGCTGCTCGAGCGCCCGGGCTTCGCCGACGAGCTCGAGGCGCAGTGCCGGCGCGAGGGCGCCCGCACCGCCGCGCAGGCGCGCGAGCTGTGGGAGGCGCAGCACTGGCCCTTGGAGACCCTCGACCGCGTCGCTGCCGCGGCGCAGCAAGGGCCCCGGGCGCTGTGCGAGCGCCTGGCGGCGGAGACGGCGCTGCTGCTGGCCGCGCCCTACCGGCGGCAGGCCCGGGTCCTGGAGGGCCCCGAGGCCGACGACGCCAAGGTCGCGGGCCGCCTGCGTGCGGCGCTGCGCGAGTTGGGCGCGCTGCCCGAGGACCTGCTGCCTGACCCGGCCGGCCTGGGGGCGGCGCTCGGGGCCGTGGACGTCGTCGTCGGGGCGCCGCCCGGCCCGGGCCGCGTGACGGTCGCCACGCCGCTCGCGCTGCGCGCACGGCGCGTGCGGGTCCTGTGCTGCATGGCGATGGTCGAGGGGGTGTGGCCGGCTCCGGGGCGCCCGGAGCCGTTCCTGGGCGACGAGGAGCGCCGGCAGGTCAACGCGGTCTCGGGCCTGCGGCTGCGCCTGCACGAGGACCGCCTGGCGGCCGAGCGCCACCTGCTCTACGTCACCGCATCACGGCCGACCGACCAGCTCGTCCTCTCCTGGCACGACGCCGATGACGACGGCGCGCCGGTGGTGCGCTCGCAGTTCGTCGCCGACGTCCTCGGGCTGTTCGCCGGCGACCTCGCGGCCAAGGCGCGCCGGCGCGAGCTCGGCGCCG
>DASPKC010000161.1:0-15024 GCA_035628295.1 Baekduia sp. | reverse complement strand
GCGCCGTGCTCGCCGATCTCCCGCTCGGCGCGATCCTGCCGGCCCTGATGCTCACGGTGGCGGGGCACGGCTTCGTGCTGCCGAGCGCGACGGCGCTCGCACTCGCCGACCATCCCACCGTCGCCGGCGGCGCGTCGGCGGCGCTCGGCGTCGTGCAGTACACGACCGGCGCCGTCACCGCACCGCTGGTCGGGCTCGGCGGATCGACGAGCGCCCTCCCCATGGTCCTGCTGATGGCGGCCCTGGGCGTGGGCGCGGCGATCGCGGCCACGGCACTCGTGCCGCGCCCCTCGCCGCCCGAGCGTGCGGGCGCTGGTGCCGGGGCCGCGGCAGGGACGACGGCGAGGTGAGTCGCCCCGCTGGAACGCCGACAGGAGCATGAGGAGGCCTCGATCACCTCTGCCCCGACCGCGGCTCCTGGCGCAACCAGAGCAAACAGCCCGGCCCCACGGCGGCGACCGCCTCGTCGGACGCCCGGCGCCGGTTCAGCAGCTGGACCACGGTCCAGCCAGGCCGTGACGGCCAGAGACAACGGCTACCTGCGGATCTCTTCCTCCGAGGCGTCGATTGGGCGTCGGCAGACGGCTGCCGGGTAGCAACCGAGCATTGCTCGGCCACGTGTGCACTCCGAATCGAGCCGTTCCCGCTACGAAGATCTGTCGATCAGCCAGATGGTCTTGGCGAACCGCCCGTGGCGGCTCGTACGCGATCTCTCCAAGGTCTTGGTCGCGATCGTCGGAAGCGCCGGGTTCTTCGTTGTCAATTCCAACGCCTGGGCGATCGCAGACACGCAGGATGTCGGCCGCCTTGTCCTGATCGCCGTCGTGGCGTTGGTCGGTCTCGGCGCGTGGCTAATCATCGCTCACTCGCTTTGGGAGAACTCAACTCGCACTCCCGATCCGGCTTTGATGAGGCGCATCAACATCGCGACCTTGCTGACGCTGCTGATGGGCCTGTTGTTCGCCTACTTGGTGCTCTACGCCGTCGTCCTGACCGCGATGGCTCTCGTGGTTCCCAGCGGTTCGATGTCGTCCAACCTCTCGCACGACGCCGTGTTCGAGGACTACGCGGCGGCTGCGTGGTTCGCCACATCGATGGCGATCGTTGTCGGCGCGATCGGGTCGGGACTCGAGAGTGACGATGAGGTCCGTGAGACCATCAGCCGCTATCGGCCGCAGTCCCCTGGGACCCAGGACGAATCCGCGAGTGCTGCCCCGTCCCCGACCTCGGACGACTGAATCTCGGCGCCTTGCCGGCATGAGGCAGGCTGGGATTGACGGAGACCTCGAAGCGCGGGAACCATCCGCGCAGAGAGGAAGCATCTGTTCTGATGCCCCGTCCGAGGAAGTACCCGCGCGAGTTGCTTGACCGCGGCGCTCGTGTGGTGATCGAGTCCGGCCGGCCGATCGCGCATGTCGCGCGGGATCTGGGGATCCCGCCCGAGACGTTGCGCAAGTACGTGCGCCAGATCGAGGCCGACGAGGGCTTGCGTCCGGATCTGCCCACGGCGGCCGAGCGCGAGGAGATCCGGCGGTTGCGCCAGGAGAACTTCGAGTTGCGGCGGGCCAACGAGATCCTTAAGGCCGCGTCGGTGTTTTTCGCGACCGAGCTCGACCAAGACCGAACGAGGTGAGCGCGTTCATCGATGAGCACCGCGCGCGCTTCGGGGTCGAGCCGATCTGCCGGACCCTGGGCGTGTCGGCGTCCGCCTACTACCACCGCGCCACCGGCGCCCGGTCCCGACGCGCGATCGAGGACGAGCGGCTGCTGGAGCTCATCGAGCAGATCGCGCAGCGCAACTACGGTGCCTACGGCTATCGCAAGACCTGGCTGGCTCTGCGCCGCCAGGGCCTCGAGAACGTGGGCCGCGATCGGGTCAGGCGGCTGATGCGCGCCCACGGCATCCAGGGCGCCAAGCGCCGCGGCAAGCCCTGGCGCACCACGATCGCCGACCCTCGGGCGCTGCGCCCGCCCGATCTCGTCGATCGCGACTTCACCGCCAGCCGGCCCGACGAGCTGTGGGTGGCGGACTTCACCTACCTGCGCTGCTGGGAGGGCCTGGTGTTCTTCAGCTTTGTCCTGGACGCGTTCTCGCGGCAGGTGGTCGGCTGGCAGTTCTCGACCTCGATGCGCACCGACCTGGTCCTTGACGCGCTGCGCATGGCCCTGACCCGCCGCCCGCCAGGCGCCGACGTCGAGCTCGTCCACCACAGCGACGCGGGCAGCCAATACACCAGCTTCGCCTTCCAGCAAGAGCTCGACGATCACCGCGTGCTGCAGTCGATCGGCTCGGTCGGCGACGCCTACGACAACGCCCTGGCCGAGAGCTTCGTCGACACCTTCAAGACCGAGCTGATCGCCGACCGCGTCTGGCGCAACCCGCTCCCAGCTGGAGCTGGCGATCGTCGAGTGGGTCGCCTGGTTCAACACCGAGCGCCTGCACCAGTCCCTCGGCGACATCCCACCCGCCGAGCTCGAAGCCGCATACGCTGCACGGACCCAAGGAAGTCCCTCCCTCTAGATGAAAAGAGGGACCCAACTAACCCGGTCTCCGCGGAACCCAGCCCGCCTCATTGCGCCGCGCCGGCCGCATGCACCACCTCGGCATCGGCGCCAAACACGCCCGCACCCGCGTCCTGGCCATCGCCGACGACACCCACCTCACCGTCACCGACCTCACCACCGGCGAAGTCCTCTCCCGCCACCACACCGACCCCAACCGCAACTACTGGCGCAACCAAGACAAAGAGCCCGGCCGATGGCCGGGGCCTCCCGAAACGAGACCGATGTCCCGAGACACATGAGACACATGTCCCAAGACATCACAAAGCGCGCCCGAGAGGATTCGAACCTCTGACCTTCGGTTCCGTAGACCGACGCTCTATCCAGCTGAGCTACGGGCGCAGCGACGAACGAGGATAGCGAGCGTCGGCCTGCGGGCGCGGCGCGGGTTCGGCCAGCCCCCCTCGACGGGCCGTCTCCGTCGGCGTAGCCTGACGCCGCCGACAGCGACCCGGGGGGATGGCATGAGCACGCAGGACGTCGAGCAGACGCAGTGGGAGAGCAACGACGAGGCGATCGCGGCGTGGGACGGGCCGCTGTTCGACCGGTGGCGGTGGCTGATGGGGCTGACCTTGCCGTGGCTGCAGAGGTTCAGCGAGCGGGCCTTCGAGCTGGTGCCGCCACAGCCGGGCTGGCACGTGCTCGACATCGGCGTCGGGCTGGGGGACACCACCGTCCGGCTGGCGGAGCTCGTCGGGCCGGAGGGCCGGGCGCTCGGCCTGGACGCCGCGCCGCGGATGATCGAGGCCGCCCGCGAGGACAACGCCGGCAGCCCGGCGGAGTTCGTGGTGCACGACATGCAGGAGCCGCTGGACGAGGGGCCGTTCGATGCCGCGTACGCGCGCTTCGGGACGATGTTCTTCGCCAACCCGGTGGCGGCGCTGCGCAACGTCGCGGCGATCCTGCGGCCGGGGGCGCCGCTCACCATGGTCGTGTGGCGCCGGCGGGAGGACAACACGTTCCTGTACGAGGCGCAGCAGATCGTGGAGGGCATGATCGGCCGGCCGGAGGAGTACGACGAGCCGACGTGCGGGCCGGGGCCGTTCTCCATGTCCAACGCCGACACGGTGACGGCGCAGTGCCTGGCCGCGGGCTTCACCGACGTGGCGACGCACCGGGTCGACCGCCCGATGCTCATCGGCCGCTCCGTCGACGAGGCGATCGACATGGTCACCGCGATCGGGCCCGCGGGGGAGCTGATCCGGCTGTGGGGCGACCGCATGGCCCACCGCCACGACGAGATCCGCGCGGCGCTTGCGGCCGCCATGGAGGCGCGCCGGACGGACGAGGGCGTCATCGGGCAGGCATCGTGCTGGGTGGTCACCGCCACGCGCCCGTGAGGGGCTGACACCCGCCAGACGGGCCCGGTGCCACGGTGGCGGCGTGCGCGGCGCTCCCCTCGCCCTCCTTGCGCTCGCCCTGGTGGCCACCGCCGGATGCGGCGGAGCCGACGACCGACGGGCGCCCGCGCGCGAGGCTCGCACGACCACCGGGACGCGGGCGGCGCCTGCGGTGGAGCCCGGCGCGCGGGCGCTGGAGCACCTCGACGCGCTCCTCGAGCACACGCGGGAGGCCGGCGGCGACCGCGTGGCGTCGACGGACGGCGAGCGCGCCACCGCCGCGTACGCGACGGCGGTCCTGCGCGAGGCCGGCCTGCGCGTCCGCCGTCAGCCCGTGCGCTTTGCGTTCTTCGAAGAGCGCGGCCCGGCGCGCGTGACGGCCGATGGACGTGGCGTCGGCGCGCCGGGACAGGTGCGGACACTGGCCTACTCCGCGTCCGGGTCGGCGACGGGGCCCGTCGCCGTCGTCGCGTTCGACCGCGCTGACAGCGGCTGCCGCCGCACCGACTTCACGGCGGTGCGGCGGGGCGACGTGGTGCTCGCCGGACGGGGCGTGTGCCCGTTCGCGCGGAAGGTGCGGCTGGCACAGCGCGCCGGCGCAGACGCCGTCGTCGTCGCCGATCGCCGCGACTCCGACGCGCCACGAGGCACGCTGGGCCGGCCCGGCATCGCGACGGTGCCGGCCGTGGCGGTCGGGCGCGACGCCGGTGAGCGGCTGCGCCGAGCCCGCCGCGCCAGCGTCCGGGTGCGTGCGGTCTCCGAGCAGCGGACCTCGTCCAACGTCGTCGCCGACACGCCCGCCGCCGAGCGGCGACGCCGAGCGGTCATGGTCGGCGCCCACCTCGACTCGGTCGCCCGCGCGCCGGGGGCCAACGACAACGCGAGTGGCGTGGCGGCCGCGCTGGCGGCCGCGGAGGCGTTGGCGCGGGACGGCACCGCGGTGCGCGTCGGCCTGTGGGGCGCCGAGGAGCTCGGCCTGCACGGCTCGCGCGCCTACGTCCGGCGCATCGACGACGCCCGGCGGCGGCAGATCCGCGCCTACGTCAACCTCGACATGGTGGGCTCGCGCAACGGCGAGGCGGCGGTCTATGGCGACCGCGCGCCGCGCGCGGCGCTGCGCGAGGCGCTCGACACCCGCGGCCCCGCACCCGGCCGCACGCGGATGCGCGGCGGCTCGGACCACGTGCCGTTCGCCCGGGCCGGCATCCCGGTCGGCGGGATCTTCACGGGCGCGAGCCGGCGCAGCGACCCGTGCTACCACCGCGCCTGCGACACGGGCGCCAACGTCGACCGACGGCTGCTGGCCAGGGTGGCGCGCGCCACCGCGACGGCCCTCCGGGCGCTGGCGTCGTAGGCTCCGTCGCCGCATGACCGACGCCTCCGCCGTCCGCAAGGAGCTCGACCGCGTCCGCCTTGTCGCCATCCTCGACGGGCTCGCGCTCCTCGTCCTCCTGTACTGCGCCGTGACCGACCGGGAATCCGTCATCAACGTGCTCGGCCCGATCCACGGCCTCGGGTTCCTGCTGCTGCTGTACCTGACCGCCAAGGGCGCGGGCGAGCAGCGGTGGGGCTGGTGGTTCCCCGCCGTGACGCTCGTCACCGGTGGCCCTCCCGGCTCGATCTTCGGCGACCTCAAGATCCGCCGGGAGCTCGCCGCCACGCCGACGGGCTGACGACCGCGGCGCCGAGTTCCCGGACGCGTGCCGCGAGCGCGCGGTCGGACGTGACGACCGCCACGCCGCCGGCCTCCGGCTCGGCGGCGAGCCGGCGGACGATTTCGTCGTCGGCCGCGTCCCGGCCGCCCGGCGCCCACACCACCTCTACGCCGCGCGGGTCCAGCTGCCGGGCGTTGCCGTCGAGCACGACGACGCACCGGGCGGCGTCGGCCCGGGCGGCGACCTCCTCCACCAGGCGCGCCATGGCGCCGGTCCGGTCGCGCCACCAGCCGTCCGGGCGCGACCCGATCACGTTCATCGCGTCGACGTAGACGCGTTGCGGCTCGGCCTCGGTCACGATCCGCATGGTGGCGATAGATCCCCAGCGGCGGCTGCACGCCGCCGCGTTCCTCGGGTCGTTCGACCGCTTCACGATCCCGCCGCTGCTGGTGGCGATTCACCGGGACCTCGATGTCTCGCTCGGGGCCGCGGCCGTCGTGGCCAGCGCGTACTTCGTCGCCTACGGGCTGAGCCAGCCGCTCTGGGGCGCGCTGTCGGACCGCGTCGGCCGGGTCGCCGTGCTGCGCGGCACGGTGGCGGCCGGCGGCGCGGTCTGCGTGGTGGCCGCGCTGGCGCCCACCTTCGGCCTGCTCCTGGCCGCCCGCACGCTGGCCGGGTTCTTCTTCGCCGCCGTCATGCCCACGGCGATGACCTACACGGGCGACACGGTCGGGCTCGACCGCCGCCAGCATGCGCTCGCCGTGCTGATGGCCGCCGCGACGACGGGCGTGGCGAGCGGGACGGCCGTCTCGGGGGTCGCGGCCAGCGTCCTGGACTGGCGCGCCGCGTTCCTCGTCTCGGCGGCGCTGGCAGCGGCCGTGAGCCTGCTGCTGCGCGGCCTGCCGGAGTCCCTGCATCCCGACGCGGGCGGGTCGTTCCGCGAGCGGGTGCGCGGCCTGCGGCGGGATCGCTGGGTGGCGGTCGTCGTCGGGATCGCGTTCCTGGAGGGCGCCGTGATCTTCGGCGCGCTGACGTTCGTGGCGGCCGCGCTCGAGCAGTCGGGCGTCGGCGTCGCGCTCGCGGGCTCCGCGGCGGCGGGCTTCGGGCTGGCCAACGCCGTGTGCACGCCGCTCATCACGCGGGCGATCCCGATCGTGTCCTCGCCGGTGCTCATGGCCGGGGGCGCGGCGTTCGCCGGGGCCGGACTCCTGGTGGCCGCGATCGACACGACCGTCGTCACCGCGGTGCTCGCCACGTCCGCGCTCGGTGCGGGCTTCGGCTTCCTGCACTCGACCATGCAGCTGTGGGCGACGCAGGTCCACCCGCAGGCGCGGGCGCTGACGGTGTCGCTGTTTGCGGGCGCGGTGTTCACGGGCGGCGCGGTCGCGAGCGCCGCTGCCGCGCCGCTGGCCGATGCCGGGCGCTTCTCGCTCGTGTTCCTGCTCGGCGCGGCGGGGGCGGGGGTGCTGGCGCTCGGCGGGCCGCCGCTGCGGGCCCGCTATCTCGCCGAACGCCACCCGCCCGCGCCGGCCGACGCCCAGCCGGTCGCGCTCTGAGCGGCCCTACCATCGGGCGCCATGTCCCTCCCGAGCGCGATCCTCGCCCGGCGCATGCGGCTGCCGCGGGCGCAGACCCGGGACGTCCTCTGCGAGGCCGACCTCCCGGTCGCGATGGACGACGGCGCGGTCCTGCTCGCCGACCGCTGGGTCGCCCGGGAGGCCCGGGACCGGCCCCAGCCTACGGTCCTGATCCGGTCGCCGTACGGGCGCAAGCAGGTCTTCGGCCTGCTGTTCGGCCGCCTGCTCGCCGAGCGCGGGCTGCAGGTCGTGATCCAGAGCGTGCGCGGGACGTTCGGCTCGCAGGGCGAGTTCAGCCCGTTCGACGAGCGCCCCGACGGCCTGGACACCCTGCGCTGGCTGCGCGAGCAGCCGTGGCACCGCGGGCCGATCGGCATGGCGGGACCCAGCTACCTGGGACTGGTGCAGTGGGCGGTCGCCCCGGAGGCCGGCGACGACCTCGCGGCGCTCGCCATCCAGGTCAGCGCCTCGCAGTTCCACGGCCAGGCGTACGCGGGCGGGAGCATGTCGCTCGAGACCTCGGCGTCCTGGCTGGTGATGGTCGCCGCGCAGGAGCGCCGGCTGGCACCGGTCGCGATGCTGCGGGCGCTGCGCCGCCTGCCCTCGCTCTTCTCCGAACTGCCGCTCGGCGACCTCGACATGCGGGCGACGGGCGCGGAGGTCGCCTGGTTCCGCGAGGCCATGTCGCGGCCGGACCGCGCCGACCCGTACTGGGTGGCGCGCGACTACGCCGCGGGCGTCGCGCAGGTCGCGGCGCGTGTCCAGCTCGTCGGCGGCTGGCAGGACATCTTCCTGCCGTGGATGCTCGAGGACTTCGCGGCGCTGCAGGAGGCCGGCCGCGCGCCGCAGATGATCATCGGGCCCTGGACGCACACCTCGCCCGGCTTGTTGGCCGCAGGCCATCGCGCGGCCATCGGGTGGCTGCGGGCGCACCTGCTCGGCGACGAGCGGCTGCTGCGCCCGGCGGCGGTCCGCGTCCTGGTCACCGGCGAGCGCTCGGGCGGCGGCTGGCGCGAGCTGCCGACCTGGCCGCCCGCCGGGACCGGCGAGCGCGACCTCTGGCTTGCCGCCGACGGCGCACTGCGCGACGACCCGCCGGACGCGGCCGGCGCCGACCACTACCGCTACGACCCGGCGGATCCCACGCCGTCGCTGGGCGGCCCGGTCCTCCTGGCCCGCGAGCCGATCGTCGACAACCGCCCGCTGGAGACGCGGCCGGACGTGCTGACGTACACGACGCCGCCGCTGCCGCAGGTCGTCGAGGCGGTCGGCCCGGTGCGCGTCGAGCTCCACGTCCGGGCGAGCTCGCCGCACGTCGACGTCTTCGCCCGCGTGTGCGACGTGGACCGCACGGGGGCGTCGTGGAACGTGTGCGACGCGCTCGCGCGGCTGGGGCCCGGCCGCTTCGAGCAGGACGGCGACGGCGTCTGGCGGGTGGTCTTCGACCTGTGGCCACTGGGCCACCGGTTCGCCGCCGGCCACCAGATAAGGCTGCAGGTCTCCTCCGGCGCGCACCCGCGCTACGCCCGCAACCCGGGCACCGGCGAGCCGTGGGCCGAGGCGACACAGCTGCGGCCCGTCGACGTCGACGTCCTGCACGGCGCCGCGCACCCCTCGCGGCTGGTGTTGCCGCAGGTCTGACCCGGGGTGCGTCATGCGGCGGTCGCGCGCGAGCGCGATCGCGTTTCGGGAACGGCGATGCGTGTACGGGCCAGCAGCCGGTCGAGCAGATCCACGACCCGCAGGAGGCGGGCGTCGAAGCGCATCACCACCGGGCCCGCGAGAGCGAGGATCAGCACGTAAGCGGCCGCGAGCGTGGCGAGCTCGGCCTCGAGGCCGCCGGCCACGCCCAGGCCGGCAATGACGATGGAGAACTCGCCGCGGGCGATGAGGGCCGCGCCCGCCCGGGCACGACCAGCGCGTCCGATGCCGGCGCGCCTCGCCGCCCACCAGCCCGTGACGATCTTCGTGGCCGCCGAGACGACGGCCAGCAGGGCGGCCGGCACGAGCACCCCACGGAGCGACCCGGCGTCGATCGTCAGGCCGAAGAACAGGAAGAACACCGCCGCGGCGAAGTCGCGCAGCGGCGTCAGCAGCTCACGCGTCCGCTCGGCCACCTCTCCGGACAACGCGATACCCAACAGGAACGCAGCGACTGCGGCGGACACCTGGACGCTCTCGGCCAGGCCGGACACCACCAGCACCAGGCCCAGCGCGCTCAGCAGCAGCACCTCGGCGGAGCTGTGCTCCACGAGCTGGGCGATGCGCCGTCCGTAGCGCAGCGCCACGAACAGCGTCAGCCCGGCCGACGCCCCCGCCACCGCCAGCGACCCGGCGACGGCCAGCAGGCCACCGCCGACCAGGAGCGCGCCGACGAGCGGCAGGTAGACCACCATGGCCAGGTCCTCGGTGACCAGCACGGAGAGGACGGCCGGCGTTTCCCTATTGCCGACCCGCCCGAGGTCGGCCAGCGCCTTCGCGATCACGCCGGAGGAGGAGATCCACGTGATCCCGCCGAGCACAGCGGCGGCGATGAGGCCCCATCCGAGCACGAGCGCCGCGAGGAACCCCGGGGCGAAGTTCAGTGCCGCGTCGAGCGCGCCGGCAGGGGCATGGGCTCGCAGGTTCGCCCGCAGCTCCTCCGGTGTGTACTCGAGGCCCAGGAGGAACAGCAGCAGGACGACGCCCAGGTTCGCGGTCAGCTCGACGAATTCGCTGGTGAGCTCCGGTGGGTCGACGGCACCCAACAGCAGGCCCCCGAGGAGGTAGAAACCGATCGGCGAGACGTCCAGGCGCGCGGCCAGGCGACCGGCGAGGCCCAACAGCAGCAATGCGGCGCCAAGCTCGAGGTACGCGTGGCCGACGTCGCCGGCGGACGCGGCGAGCAGCACCGGCGTCAGCGGCCCTCGGGCTGATCGCCGAGCAGCGCGGCGAGCAGGCGCGCATCGCTGCCGCTGAGGCGCAGCGACAAGCGGCAAGCATCCGGGTCGTCGCGCGAGAAGACGATGAGTTCGCGGTCGAGATCACGGTGGCGCACGACGCCGACGCGCTCGCCGCCGCCCGTCGTGAATTCGTGCCGCTCACCCATGCCGGGCAGCAGCGTGACCTCAACTTCGGGATGCGCCATGACGGCGCACTACCCGTCGGGGCCGTGGACCGGAACGGAGAGGGCGGGATTCGAACCCGCGAACGAGGTATCACCCCGTTACTCGCTTAGCAGGCGAGTGCCTTCAGCCACTCGGCCACCTCTCCGGGACGGGGAGGCATTGTAGAGACACGGCCTCGAAGGCGGAGGGGGCGGGATTCGAACCCGCGGTCCGCGGGGCGGACTCCGGTTTTCAAGACCGGTGCAATCGACCACTCTGCCACCCCTCCTGGCCCGCGGATCTTGGCACGTCGGCAGAATGGGTCCGTGCCCGTCCGTCGCACGACCGCCCTCCTCGCTGTTGCCGCGGGGCTCGGCCTGGCCGCGCCCGCGCCCGCCGTCGTCCCGCCGCGCGACTGCGGCTCGCTGACGGTCAAGGGCAAGCGCTACAACGTCAAGGCTGACCAGCTGCGCTGCGCGGATGCCAAGGCGTGGACGCGCACCTACCTGGAGCGCCGGCGTGCCCCGCGCGGCTACAGGTGCCGGCGGTACACGGACACGAAGCTCACGTTCCGCTGCCACCGCGGCGTGCGGACGTTCTTCGCCATCCGTCGCTAACGGCCGGCCAGCGCGTCCTCGACGGGTCCGCGGAAGGCACCCGCGTCGAGGTCGTCGACGTCGAGCCGCCGCTGCCGGCCGCCCGTCGGCCCGAGCAGGAACGACGGCGTGGAGGAGATGTCGAAGCGCTCCGCCTCGTCCTTGGCCTCCCGCAGCTGCCGTTCGACCGCCGGGGCGGCCCGGTCGCGCAGGAGCCGCGCCACGTCGATGCCGCCGGCGCCGCGCGCCACGCGGCGCAGGAACGCCTCGTCGACCCACCCCGTGTTCTCGAAGCCCTGGTTGCGGAAGACGAGATCGACGAACGGCCACAGGCGGTCCTGCAATCCGGCGGCCGCGGCGGCGCGCGCTGCCTCCTCGGAGTCGTCGCCGAGGAACGCGAGGCTGCGGAACACGATCCGCAGGCGCCCCGGGCGCACGTAGCGCTCGATGAGTTCGGGCAGGGCGTCCTCGGCGAACCGCCGGCAGAACGGGCACTGCAGGTCGGCGAACTCCGTCAGGGTCACGGGCGCGCGGGGGCTGCCCAGAGCGATGCCGTCCTGCGGCACGCCGCCGAACTGCGCGCGCACGTCGGCGACCTCCTCGAGCGGCCCGCGCCGCTCGTCGGAGCCGCCGGCACCGGCGATCAGCGCCACCGCGATGGCCACCACGACGAACGCCACGAACGCCGCACCGATCTGCCACAGGCGCCGGCGCTGGGCCTCGGTCGGCTCGGCGCCCATCAGACGCTCACCGTCGCGATCCAGTAGCGGCTGGTGGTACGAAACGCGGCCGGGTCCTCGTTGTCGGCGGCGAACAGGTCGCGGATCTGCGCCCGCACGTCCTCCAGGCGCCCGCGCTCGCGCAGCGGCCCCTCGGCCGCGAGGTACAGCGGGTGCTGGTAGGTCTGCTGCTCGAGGTACGCGTCCACCGAGGCGGCGGCGAACGGGATCGCGCGCTCGTCGAACGCGACCGCGTGCGGGGCGAAGGCCTCACGCACGACGGCCGGGTCGCTCCACGTCGGGGGCCGCTGCGGCGCGCCGAGCGCGGCGCCGACGACCGTGGCCACGCGGCTCGACGGCCCCTTCGGCACCCACGTCGTCACGACGACGCGCCCGCCGTCGCGCACGACCCGCACGAGCTCGGAGGCCGCGGCGCGGATCTCGGCGAAGATCACGCCGAAGACGCTGAGGGCCGCGTCGAACTCGCCGTCGGCGAAGGGCAGCGCGGCCGCGTCACCGACCACGAAGCGGGCGCCCGGCACCCGCGCGGCGGCCACGTCGACGAGCCGGGGCGCGAGGTCCAGGCCGACCACGTCGGCCCCCGCCTCGGCGCAGCGCAGCGCCGCGTTGCCCGTCCCGCAGCCCACGTCGAGCACCCGCTCGCCGGGCTGGGGCGCGAGGGCGGCGACGGCCGCGTCGGCCGCCGGCTGCAGCACCGCGGCGGTGCGCTCGTACTCGCCGATCCCCCAGTCGGTCATCCCGGGGATCCTCTCAACCGACGACGCGGACCGCAGGCGCGCCGGCCCGCCGGGAGTTGCCGGCCCGGTCGGTCGCGACCACGCCGACGCGCACCACTACCCGGCGCCCGCGCCGCAGTGCAGCGGCCACCTGCCGCCGCTGGGACGAGGACAGGCGGACCGCCAGCCGCACGCCGGCGCCCGGCACGGCGACGCGCCGGCGAACGGTCGGCACCGGCAGGCGCAGCGCCCCGACGTCCAGGAAGCCGGACGCCGCGACGGTCCCGGCCTCGCTGCTGACCGCGAGCACCTCGACCGCGCCGCGCCGCAGCCGCTGCCGGGCGCGCGCGCCGGCGCGGACCGCTGGCGCCACGACGTCACGCGCTGCCGGCGCCGCGCCGGGCGGCGCCGCCGTGACAGCGCGGGTCACCGCCTCGCAGGAGACGTCGATCTCGTCGAGCGTGTCGGCGTCCACGCGGTCGGCGCCGTCGCCGCAGCGCACGACGTCGCGCAGGCCGTCGCGCACGCGCACCTGATCGTCGCCGCCGCCGGCGTCGACCTCGTCGGAGCCGAGGCCGGCCTGCACGTCATCCGCCCCGTCGCCGCCGCCGAGCACGTCGGCGCCGTCGCCGCCGAGGACGCGGTCGTCGCCCGGCCCGCCGTCGAGGCGGTCGTCCCCGTCGCCGCCCACGAGCACGTCGGCCTGCGGGCCGGCGGTCAGCCGGTCGGCGCCCGGGCCGCCGAGCGCCTGCAGCGCCACCGGCGAGCCGGTCGCGTCCAGGGCGTCCTCGCGCTCGCCGAGATCGATGCGCGCAAGGCGCAGCGCGCCGCGCGGGCAGAACACCTGGACGACGAACCCGTTGGCGTCCGTCTCGCCCGGGCGGCACGACCCAGGGTCGATCCCGCCGTCGACGGTGGGGTCGCGGAACTCGACCTCGTCGCGGCCGGCGCGCACGGTCAGCGTGTTCAGCGACGTGGCGTCGGAGGACGTGTAGGAGACGTCGGCCCCCTGGACGCGCACGATGGAGTGCGCCGCCGCCTCACCGCCCAGCAGCAGGAAGCCGGCCACCGCGAGGGCGACCGTGCGCGCCGTCATCGCACCACCCGCAGGCGGACCGTCCGGCGCACCGGGTTGCCGGAGGCGTCGCGGATCACCAGGCGCAGCACGTGCGCCCCCGCGGACGCGCGCCGCAGGCGGACGAAGAGGAACGTCTCGCCCGCGGCCGCAATGGCGCCGTCGGCGCGCGCCACCACCCGCGAGCCGCGCCGCAGCTCGGCCTCGGCGGCGCACGCCTCCGAGCAGCGCACCGCCACCGGCAGGCCGGCTCGCAGCTCGTCGCGCGCCACGCGCCGCGGCGCCCTGACCCGCACGGCCGGCGCGACGCGGTCGTCGGGGTCGTGGCGCCCGAGCGCCACGAACGTCGCGCGCCGCGGGCCCTTCGGCGCGTCCGGGTCGCAGGCGTCGCCGATGAAGTCGTCGTCGTGGTCGGCCTGGTCCGGATCGGCCGTCTTCGGGCAGGCGTCGTCCTGGTCGCGCACCCCGTCGGCGTCGTCGTCGAGGTCGCACAGGTCGCCCACGCCGTCGGCGTCGGTGTCGCGCTGCTCGGGATCCTCGAGCAGCGGACAGCCGTCGATGGCGTCGTCGACGCCATCGCCGTCGTCGTCGACGTCGCAGGCGTCACCGCCCTCGCGCGGCGAGCGCTGCGCGCCCGGCTGGCCGTCGCCGTCGGTGTCGGTCTGCCTGGCGTCGAAGACGTCTGGGCAGATGTCCTGCAGGTTCATGACGCCGTCGTGGTCGCTGTCCAGCGGCTGGGTCGGGTGGGCGCCCGCGAGCGCGGGCGCTCCCAGCAGCAGGGCCAGCAGGACGGCCGCCAGGCGCACTACAGCCGCCGCGCGGTCAGCGTCGCACGCCGGCGCTCACGCCCCTTGCGCGCCTCGACGACCACGCGGTAGGTGCCGGGCCGCAGACCGCGCTGGGGCAGCGTGACGCGCACCGCGCGGTTGGCGCGCGTCGTGCGCGTCCTGAGGCGCCGGACCACGCGCGACCCGCGCCGGACCGTGACGGTGACCCGGGCCGGCTGCGTCGTCGCGTAGCCGAGCACGAGGCGCCGCGACGCGCTGAAGGCCGGATGGTTGAGCTCGGCGCGGCTGAGCAGGCCGCAGGATCGCGTGCGCCGGAAGGCCGGCGCGACGGTGAACCCGCGCGACGTGCGCCGCAGCGTCACGAACCGGGTGTCGGTGCCGCGCGGGCGCTGGGCCGTGCGCAGCTTTGCGTAGTACAGGCCGGACGGCAGGCGCCGGCCGCGCACGCGGCCGTCCCAGGTGAACGAGCCGCGGCGCTCGAACCGCGCCACCCGCCGGCGGACGACGCGCCGGCCGTCGGCGGCGCGGAAGATCTCCACCACCGCCGGGGCACCGGTCAGCCGCAGGTCGAACCGCAGGCCGCCGCCCTTGGCCCGCGCCACGCGTGCCCGCGTGAAGCCGGAGGCGGTCGCGCAGCGCTCGCCGCTGTCGGGCACCCCGCGCGTCACGACCACCGACGCGAGGTTCGACGGCGCCGAGGTGATGCCGTCGTTGAACACGGCTCGCACGCGGTAGCCGTACGTGCCCTTGCGCTTGCCGGCGACCGTGAACGACTTCTCGCTCGTGCGGCCGATCTCGCGGAACGTGCCGCGCACCAGGCGGATGTCGTCGACGTACCAGCCGGTGCGGATCACGTTGACGAACTGCGGGTCGCCGAGCGCCAGCGCGA
>DASPKC010000160.1:0-2332 GCA_035628295.1 Baekduia sp. | reverse complement strand
CGACTGCGTCGATGAGGTCGCGGCCGAAGCCCTGCACGAGCGGGCTCGCGCGGAAGCGCTGCAGGACCGCAGGGTCCCAGCCGTTGGTGCGCACGAGCAGGTCGCCGTAGACCTGCAGGTACGTCGCGAGGCGCCCGACGGTCTTCTTCAGCCGGACGTCCTCGGGCAGGTGGTCGCCGACCGTGGCGAAGACCGACCACACCCGGACGGCAGCCGGGTCGCGGCCGGCCTGCTCGGCGGCGTCCTTGACGGCCCGGACGCAGCGTTGGAGCGTGTCGTCGGCGAAGAACGTGTGAAGGATGACCTCGTCGAACGCCCGGCCGCCGAGGGCCAGCGTCTGCGGACCGAACGCGGTGACCGCCATGGGGATGTGGAGGTCGAAGCGGTCGTCGAGCTTGAGCATCGGGAACCGCCCGGCCGGCCCGTCGTGGCCGACGACGGTCTCGCCCCGCCACAGGCGGCGCATGAGGCCGGCGAAGTCCTCCATCTGCGCGGTGGTGATCGCCGGCAGGCCGAAGGCGTCGAACAGCGGCTTGATCCCGCGGCCCAGACCCAGGACGAACCGGCCGCCGGTCAGCGAGTGCATCGTGCTCGCCCACGATGCGGTGATGACCGGGTGGCGCGTCGTGTGGTTCGTCGCGCCGGTCGCGATCCGCACGCGCTCGGACACCGCGCCGGCCGCCCCCGTCAGCGTCGCGGCCTCCTTGACGTTCCACCGCTCGGAGATGAACGCCGTGCCGAGGCCGAGCGCCTCGCCCGCCCGGACCTCGTCGATGATGGCCCGCGCGCTGGGCGCCGCGCCGGCGAGGGCGTAGAACCCGAGCTCGGGGTGGGCCGTCACGGCCGCAACGCTATCCGCGCCGCCGGCGCTCGCTCAGTGCCCGTGTCCGCCGCCGCGCGCGTGCTGCACCGCGACGATGACCGCGCCCACCAGGACGCCCAGGATCGCCGACGCCCCGGTGTTCGTCAGCCACTTGCCCACGCCGCCGACGCCGCCCAGCGCGTCGTGCACGTCCTCCTCGAGGTGGTGGACCTGGTCGTAGGGCCAGTGCCAGCCGAGGTCGTCGAGGCCCACGAGCAGGATGTGCCCGCCGACCCACAGCATCGCCGCGATGCCGACGACAGACAGGACCCGCAGCACGATCGGCATCGCCTTCACCAGGCCGCGCCCGAGCGCCGCCCCGGCGCCGTCCCGCGTCTGCGCCAGGCGCAGCCCGACGTCGTCCATCTTCACGATGAGCGAGACCGCGCCGTAGACCAACGCCGTGATCGCGAACGCCACCAGCACGAGGATCAGCGTCCGGGTCAGGAACGGCTCGTCGGCCACCTCGTTGAGCGAGATGACCATGATCTCGGCCGACAGGATGAAGTCGGTCCGGATCGCGCCGGACACGAGCTCCTCTTCCTGGTCGCCGCCCTGTTCCGTGACGGACTGCTCCGGCGCGTGGTGGCCGGGCCCGATCGCCTCCCACAGCTTCTCTGCACCCTCGAAGCACAGGTACGCGCCGCCGAGCATCAGGATCGGCGTCAGCAGCCAGTCCAGGAACTCGCTGAGCACCAGCGCCGCCGGCAGGATGAACAGCAACTTGTTGCGCAGCGACCCCATCGCGATGCGCCGGATCACCGGCAGCTCGCGCTCGGGGTGGAAGCCGTGCACGTAGCGCGGCGTGACCGCCGCGTCGTCGACGATCACGCCGGCGGCCTTCACGCTCGCGCGGCTCGCGCCGGCGGCGACGTCATCGACCGACGCCGCGGCCGCGCGCGCGAGCGCGGCGACGTCGTCGAGCAGTGCGGCGAGCCCCGCGCTCACGGGCGGGCTCCGACAGGCGGGGTCGTCACCGGCGGAAGGCTACGACGCGCGCGGGTCCGGCCGGCCGACGACCACCGCCTGCGGCGCGGTCACCTCGATCGCAGCCGCGGGTCGCGCAGCGACGTCGCGTCCGTGACGCGCAGCCGGCTCGCCTCGTCGACCGCCCAGATCTGCAGCCCGGCGAGCTCCTCGACCACGTCCCACAAGGCGTCCCGCACGGCGTCGAAGCGCTCTGGCGCCTCTCGACGGCGGGTCATCGGCAGGCCGACGGCCACAACCGGCACGACCTCGATGGCAGGCGCAGCGGGTGGCGTGCCTCGCTCGTTGAGGCCCAGCGCGAGCCGCTGGCCGACCATGCGGCGTAGGACGTCCGCCGCCTGCTCTTGCTCGACATCGATCAGGCGCGGAGCAGCTCGACGCCCATGCCCGGTGGGTCCCTGGTCTCCCCCGTCCTGACGTCCCACGCCGCGCCCCGATCAGTCGAGAACCCACCCACGCATCACAGGCCAGGTGTTGCGCGGC
>DASPKC010000159.1:0-30807 GCA_035628295.1 Baekduia sp. | reverse complement strand
GATCGAGGCCTACGTCTCGCTGCTCGGGCCCGGCGTCCCGCCGGCCGCCCTGCCGGCGGGCCTGACCGCCTACATGTCCTACATCCTCGCCGGCCTGCGGACGGTCCACCCCGAGCTCGGGCTCGACGGCGCCCTGACCGCCACGGGCCGCCGCTTCGTCGACCTCGCCGAGACCGCCTGCTACGCCGAGTTCAAGGAGCAGCTCGAGGGCGTGGTCCTGGGCGACTTCTTCACGCGCCCGCTGGCCACGCTCCCCGGCTGGTCGGCAACCGTCAACGACTACCTGGCGATGCCGGAGTCCGGCTTCGACAAGCCGTTCTTCATGGGCCACGGCGCCATGGACACCGACGTGCCGTACCCGCTGACGGCCGCGTACGCCGCCCGCCTGCAGGCCAACGGCCAGCCCGTGACGTTCACGACGTACCCCGCCGACCACAGCGGGACCCTGATCCGCTCCCAGCAGGACACGCCGCCGTTCGTGACCCGCCTGGTGGCGGGCGCCGACCGCGCCGTCCGGCCGCAGGCGCTGGTGCGCGCCCTGCGGCCCGCGGCGCGGCCGTCGCTGCGCGCGGCGCTGCGCCAGGGCCTGCGGGTCCGGCTCGCGGGCGCCGCCGGCGAGACGTTCGACGTGGTGGCCCGCCGCGGCGCCCGCACGGTCGCCACCGGCCGGGCCACGACGTCGGCCGACGGCGCCGCGGTCGTGCGGCTGCGCTTCACGGCCGCCGCACGGCGAGCGCTGCGCCCCCTGCGCAGCGCCCGCGTGCGGCTGGCCGCGCCGGGACTCACGCGCAGCGTGACCCTCCGGCGCTGACCGCCCAGCAGACGGCCGCCTCCCCTCGGTCGCCTCAGGCGGCCGGCGCCCCGGTCAGGTGGTCGAGCACGCGCTGGAACTCGTGCGTCGGCGAGAAGTCGACGTACTCGCTGTCCTCCAGCGCCTCGGGTGCATGGCCGGGCGCCCAGTAGAACGCCTCGCCGGCGGCGAAGTCCTGGTGGCCGTCGACGGTGTGCATCCGCACCTTGCCCTTGAGCATGTAGCCCCAGTGCGGGCACGGGCAGAGGTCGTCCGGCAGGCCCTTGGTGGCCGGGCGCAGGTCGGCGCCGGCCGGCAGCCGGACGAAGCCGACCATGAGGCCCTCCTGATCCAGGACGCGGACCTCGACCTCGCCGTCGGCGATGGCGACGGGAACGTCCTGACGCGGGATGGAGCGCATGGCAGTCCTCTCGTTGTGGTGGTCCACCGCCCCGGTGGCGGTGACCGGACCACCCTCCCGCCCGGCCGTTCCCGAGACGTTCCCTACGCCGCTGCGCTGCTCGCGCAGCGCTCGGCGTCCAGCGGCTGGCCCCAGGTGCGGAAGCCGTCGGCCGCCCGGGCAAAGCGCTCGCGGGCCTCGTCCTCGCGGCCCTCGGCCCGCGCCAGCCAGCCGCGCGCCTCCTCGACGGCCGCGCTCCAGGCGGGCGGCAGGGCGATGAACTCCAGCGCCGTCGCGCAGGCCGCCTCGTAGTGGCGGGCGCGCTCGAGGTCCCCGGCCCGCGCCGCCGCAGCGGTGGCTGGGACGATGAAGGCGATCCGGCACGTCGGGCACGTCTCGGCCGGCCCCTGGATCGCGGTCTCGGCCTCGCCGATGAGCCGGACGGCGTCGTCCGGGTCGGCGGCGGCCTCGACCATGGCGCCATAGACGCGGTCCAGCGTGTGGTGGCCGACCTCCGACTCGCGCGCCATGAGCAGCGCGTCGGCCAGGAACGGCCGGGCCACCTCCCGCCGGCCGCGCTGGATCGCCACCTGCGCGCGGCCGAGCAGGGACAGCGCCTCGCCGGCGACCGCCCGGATGCCGCTGTGCAGCCGGGCACCCTCGGCGAAGTGGCGGTCGGCGTCGTCCAGGCGGCCCGCGAGGATCTCGGCCTCGCCGCGCAGCGTCAGCGCGAAGGCGTGCCCCCGTGCCGCCCCGAGGCGCTGCGCCTCGGTCGCCAGGCTCTCGGCGAAGGCGATGATCTCCTCGTTGGGCATCCCGCCGTAGAGCATGCGCTCGGTGACGCAGAGCTGGCCGTCGAAGAGGCGCGTCGCCAGCTCCGGGAGGTCGTGCGCCGCCCGCAGGTACTCGCGCAGCCGCACGGGGAGCTCCCCCTTGGCGTGCGCGGCGAGCGCGTGCGCCCACGTCGCGTCGAGGATCGCGCCCGGGTCGCCGAGCTCGACCGCCAGCGCGTGGGCCTCCTGCGCCTTGGCGGAGGCGGTCTCGGCGTCGGCGTAACGGCCGATCGCCGCGGCGGCGCTCAGCGTCAGCGCCTCGGCCAGGCGCCCGACGGTCGATCGCGGCGTGATGCCGTCGAGCGTGCGCAGCGCACTGTCGGGGTTGGAGGCCTTGAGCTGCGCGAGCGCCTGGCGCGCGCGCAGCTCCTGGGCCTCCGGGTCGCCCACCGCGACGGCGGCGGCTGCATAGGCGTCGGGCGCCCGGCTGTCGCCCAGCGCGTCGAGGACCTCGGCGCGCAGGCAGAGCGCCTCGCGGTGGCCGGGGTCGACGTGCAGCAGCCGCTCGACCTGGGCGAGCGCGTCGGCGAACGCGCCGATGCCGACGGCGCCGCGCGCGGCCGCCAGGAGCCAGCCGACCGCCTCGACGGGACGCTCGCCCTTGAGCCAGTGGTCGGCGATGAGCCGCGGCGGCGCCCCGGCGCGCACGAGGCGCTCAGCGGCGTCGCGGTGCAGCCCCAGGCGGCGATGGGCCGGGAGCCCGTCGGTGAGCGCCTGCCGCACGAGGCCGTGGCGGAACCGGTAGCTCGTGCCCGCCACCACCAGGACGCCGCGCTCCAGGGCCCGGTCGAGGAGCTCGAACGCCTCGGCCTCGTCCATGCCGGTGAGCGCCAGGACGCTGGCGAGATCGAGCTCGTCGTCGGCGATCGCGAGCGCGGTCAGAGCGTCGACGTCGTGCGGCGGAAGGCCCTCGAGCCGCTGGCCGACGGCCTCGCGGACCGTGCGCGGCAGCACGTCCGGATGGCCGGTGACCAGCGCGCGGACGAGCTCGAGCGCGAAGAACGGGCTGCCCTCCGCAGCGGCGACGATGCGCGCCACCGTGGCCGGATCCGGCGCGGTGGCGGTGTGCAGCGCGACGAGCTCACCGACCTGGCCGTCGGCCAGGGGCCCGAGCGGCAGCGTGCGCGTGCGCTCGCCGGCGGCCAGCTCCGCGATGCCGTGCGGCAGGCTCGTGCGGACCCACTCGGCGCGCAGAGCGAGCAGGACCAGCAGCGGCTGAGCCCCGCCGCCGGCGACGAGCTGGTGCACCGCGCCCGCCGTCGCCTCGTCGAGCAGGTGCGCGTCCTCGACGCACAGCACGGTCGGCACCGGCCCCGCCAGCCCCAGCGCGCGCTGCACCGCCGCGACCACCTGATGGCGCGTCAGCGCGCCCTGGAGCGCCGGCGCCGGCTGCGCCAGCGGCGTGAGCTCGGCCAGGATCGAGCGCGTGCGCCCCGGCAACGCCTCGAGGGGCTCACGCCCGTGGACCAGGAGCTGCTCGACCACGTTGGCCAGTGGCGCGTAGGGCACGCCGGCGGCCGTCGCCGTGACCGTGATGGCGCGCCAGCCGCGCTCCTGCGCCCGGGTCACGACCTCGCGGCAGAAGGCCGACTTGCCGATGCCGGCGGGCCCCCGCACGAGCAGGGCCGCGGCGCCGCCGCCGGCCACCGACTGCAGCTGCTGCGCCGCCTCGGCCAGCTCGAGTTCCCGTCCGACGAACGCGCCCTCACCCAGGCGCACACCGGCGGTGCAGCGGTCGTACAGGGCGCGGGTCTGCGCGTCGGGCTGCGCGCCCAGCTCGCGGATCATGGCGCGCCGCAGGCGCTCGTAGCTGCGGATGGCGACGTGCCGCCGGCCGGCGTCGAGCTCCACGCGCATGAGCTCACGGCAGGCGGCCTCGTCGGTGGGCTCGAGCTCCGTGAGGCGCTGCCAGTCGCCGCTGCGGCGCAGCAGCTCGACCAGCCGCGCGCGCGCCTGCGCCCGCGGCTCCTGCGTCCAGGCCTCGTACGGCGACCCGGGCAGCAGCTCGCCGGCGCACGCCGCGGCGGCACGGGCGCACGCCTCCGGGTCACCGTCGCGCAGCGCTGCCTCCGCCAGCTGCAGGAACCGGTCGACGTCCACCTCGACGGGCCGGCCGGGAAACAGCTCGACGCGCCCGGCGCGCAGCACGATCGCCACCGGGTCGTCCAGCGTGCGCCGGGCGTGATGCGCCGCCTTGCGCAGGTTCGCGGCGCCCGCCTCGGCGCCCAGGTGCGGCCAGAGGCGCTCGATCACCTGGTCGCGCAGCAGACGCCGGCCGTCGGCCAGCGCGAGCAGCGCCACAAGCTCCTGCGCGCGCCGCGTGGGCCAGGCGTCCTCCTCGACCTCCCGCGCGCCCGTGACCACGCGCATCCGCCCGAGCAGCTCGATCCGGACCTCTGGCGACCCCCTGTGCACCGCGGGCCATCTTCGCGCATGCGGGCCCCGCCGTACTACGGTCGCGTCCGTGTCCATCTTCCTGGCGCGGCCGGCGCGCGTGGGTGCGGGCGTCGCGCTCGCGGTCAAGGACCTGTTCGACACCGCCGGGCTGCGCACGACGTACGGTTCGGCGCTCTTCGCCGACCACGTGCCGGACCGCACGGCGGCGGCGGTGGCGCAGCTGGAGGCGGCGGGCTACGCCACTGTGGGCAAGGCGCACCTGCACGAGTTCGCCTACGGGATCGGCAGCGACAACCCGCACTTCGGGGCGGTGCGCAACCCGCTCGCCCCCGGCCGCACGGCCGGGGGGTCGAGCTCGGGCTGCGGCGCGGCGCTCGCCGCCGGGCTGGCCGACGCGGCGCTGGGGACGGACTCAGGCGGATCGATCCGGATCCCGGCGGCATGCTGCGGCGTGGTGGGGTTCAAGCCGACGCATGGGCGCGTCCCGCTCGACGGCTGCTTTGCGCTCGCGCCCAGCTTCGACGTCGCCGGTCCGATGGCGCGTGACGTGGCGGGCTGCACCCGGATGTTCGCGGCGCTCGCCCCCGGCGACGGGGGCGCGACGCCCGCGGCGCTGGCGGACCTGCGGGTCGGGGTCGCCTGGCTCGAACAGGCCGACCCGCTCGTCCGCGGTCGCGTCGCCGCGGCCGCGGCGCACTTCCCGCACCGCACGGCGCTCGACTTCCCCGTGCCGCACGCCACGACGCCGGCGTTCCAGCGCGAGGCCGCCGCGTCGCACCAGGGCCTCTTCCCCGAGCACGCCGGGGCCTACGGCGCCAACGTCCGCGCCAAGCTCGAGCGCTGCCTGGCGGTGACCGACGCCGAGCACGAGGCCGCGCTGCGGTCGCGGGCGGCGTACCGCGAGCACGCAGCCGCGGCGATGGACGGGCTGGACCTCCTCGTCACCCCGACGCTGGGCTTCGTCGCGCCGCCGTTCTTCACCGACGACCGGGCCATCCGCGAGTCCGTGCTGCGCTGCACGTACCCCTTCAACGCGCTGGGCTGGCCGGCCCTGGCGCTCCCGTGCGGGACAGCCGAGGACGGCCTCCCGGCGTCGGTCCAGCTCATCGGGCACCCGGGGCAGGACCACCTCGTCCTCGCCGCCGGGGCGCTGCTGGAACGGGCCCTGCGGGCAGCGGCCTGACGGGTCAGCCGCCGGCGTCGGGCGCGCGAGGGTGGGGCGGCTGCGCGGGCGCCGGCTCGTGATCGGTCAGCCTCTGGCCGAACTCCGGGCACGACTCGTTGCGGCACTCCCAGCCGTCGTCGGGCGGGAACGCCTGGGTGGCGGGCTGGCCGCAGGTCGGGCAGACGTGGGTGTCGGTCACGACCTGCTCCTACCCGATCAGGAAGGCCAGCGGGACCAGCAGGTACTCGGCGAAGAACAGCCGCCAGACCGCCTGGTAGAACGCCGGCACGTCGTGCGTGGTGCGCGCGCGGCGCGCCATCCAGGCTACCGCGGCGACGTGGAGCGCGGCGGCCGGCAGGGCGACGGGCGCCGGCAGCAGCAGCGGGAGGGCGATCGCCGTCCCCAGCCCGGCCAGGGCCAGGGCGCCCGTGCCCAGCGCCAGCGCGCGGCGCGGGCCGAGGCGGACGGTGAACGTCGTGATCCCGTGGCGGCGGTCGCCCTCGAGGTCCGGGACGTCCTTGAGCACCGCGATCGCGACGCCGAACGGCACGGTCAGCGCCGCCAGCAGCCAGACGCCGGGCGCGACGGCCGTGTCACCGGCGCGCAGCGCGTCGGCCAGGTGCCACCAGACGCCGAGGTTGACGACGCCCGCGCGCACGACGGTGATGGCCGCGGCCGCCGCGACCGGGTGGCGCTTGAGCCGCACGGGCGGGCAGGAGTAGGCCCAGCCGACGGCGAGGGCGAACGTGACCGCGGCCAGCTCGACGGCGCCCTGCGTCAGCGCCAGCGCGACCGCGATGGCGGCGGCCGCGGCGACCACGCGCCGCGCCGTGGCGAGCGACAGCTCACCGGCAGGGATGGGCAGGCCGGGCTTGTTGACCCGGTCGATCTCGACGTCCTCGACCTGGTTGACGCCGACGATCGCCACGTTGACGGCCAGCGCCGCCGCCAGCGTCCCGGCGACGTGCAGCACGACGGTGCCGGCGCCCGCCACGGCGCCGTCGAGCGCCAGCGCCGCCAGCGCCAGGACGCTGGTGGTCGTGCCGACGAGCGTGTGCGGGCGGCCGAAGCGCCACAGGACCGCGAGCGGGAGGGCCGGGACGGCGGGCGCGGCGGCGGAGGTCGACACGTGACGGGTCCTACCCCCGACGCAGGCCGGCGTCGCCCCCGGCCACGGCGCCCGGCGCCACGCCGCGCTCGGCCGCCGCGGCGGCCAGCCGCAGCGGCTCGGCGCCGATCAGCCGCTCGAAGTGCCCGATCACGCTCCAGAGCGCCCGCAGCCGCAGCCCGGCCCGCCGGTCGACCGGCCGCACGCGCGTCTCGGACACCAGCGCCGATCCGTCACCGGTGTCCTGCACCCAGTGCGCCATCAGGACCCGCACCGTCCCGGGCTGGTCCCAGGTGCGGAACGCCTCGGCGTCGGCCAGCCGCGGGTAGTCGCGCTGCACGGTCCAGATCCGGCCCACCAGCCCGCTGATCGACCAGCGCTCGCCCTCGGCCAGGACCGTGAAGGGCTCCGACGACAGCACCCCGCGGTAGGTCTGGTCGGCAGTGGTGCCGGGGATCCGCCAGCGGACGAGCCGCCCGAGGGTCCGGGTCTGCTCGAGGCGCACCTCGGACGCGGCGGCCCAGAGGTCCTCCGGCGCCGCCCGGGCCACGCGCCGGTGGCGGGTGCGCACGGCGGGCTCGGGCAGCCAGAGGTCGAGGTCTGCAACCACGTGGATGTGCCATGCCCGGATGGCGCGGGCGACCAACGGGGTAGGCCATCCGGTGTGTCCGGTCTGGCGCCGCTGCGCGCGTCCTCCTCCGCCGCCGACGTGATGCCGCTGCACGGCATCGACCACGTGGAGTGGTGGGTCGGCAACGCCAAGCAGGCGGCGTACGTCTTCGTCCACGCCCTCGGCTTCGAGCAGCTCGCCTACGCCGGCCTGGAGACGGGGCAGCGCGACCATGTCTCCTACGTCGTGGGCCAGGGCGACATCCGCTTCGTCCTCACCGGCGCGCTGCGCGGCGGCGGTCCCGTGGCCGAGCACCACCACCGCCACGGTGACGGGGTGCGCGACATCGCCCTGGCGGTCCCGGACGTCGACGCGGCCTGGATCCACGCGCGCGCCCAGGGCGCCGCCGGCGTGGAGGAGCCCCACGACATTGAGGACGAGCACGGGACGGTCCGCCGCGCGACGATCGCGACCTTCGGCGACACCGTGCACACGTTCGTCGACCGCTCGGCCTACGACGGCCCGTTCCTGCCCGGCTTCGTGACGCGGCGCGCCGGCCGGGATGCCGGCCTGCTGCTGGGGATCGACCACGTCGTGGGCAACGTCCCGGAGATGGGCCCGTGGGTGGCGTTCTACGAGCGCGTGCTCGGCATGCGCGAGCTCGCGCACTTCTCCGGCGAGGCCGTGTCGACCGAGTACTCCGCGCTCATGTCGAAGGTGGTCAGCTCGGGCGACGGCGTCGTGAAGTTCCCGATCAACGAGCCGGCCACAGGCCGGCGGCGCTCGCAGGTCGAGGAGTACCTGGAGTTCTACGACGGCCCGGGCGCGCAGCACGTCGCCCTGACCACGGCCGACATCATCGGCACCGTCGCCGAGCTGCGCCGGCGCGGCGTCGAGTTCCTGAGCATCCCGGACAGCTACTACGACGACCTCCCCGACCGGGTGCCCGAGGCGGCCGGCCGGCTGGCGGAACTGCGGGCGCAGGGCATCCTCGTCGACCGCGACGACGAGGGCCACCTGCTGCAGGTGTTCACCGCACCCAGCGGCGACCGGCCGACGACGTTCTTCGAGGTCATCGAGCGCCACGGCGCGCGCGGCTTCGGCGAGGGCAACTTCAAGGCGCTGTTCCAGGCCCTGGAGCGCGAGCAGGAGCGGCGCGGGAACCTCTGAGCGGATGGGCGGCGCTCAGCGCGCAAGGACGGCTCGGGCGGCCTTGCGCCCGGAGATGACCGCGCCTTCCATCGTGTCGATCCACGGCTGCTTCGTGTAGCCGCCGGCGAGCGCGAGCCCCGGCACCGGGGTCCGCTGGTCGGGCCGCAACGGTTGCATCCCGACGAACGTCGCGGGCGGCGAGAGGATGACCGAGAGGCGCCCGTTCGCGTGCTTGAACGTGGTCCTCGACTGCTCGCCGAAGCTCGCCAGGACCGTCCCGGGCCCGAAGATCGTGCGGTCCACCGGGTACGCGGGTCGCGAGAGCTCGAGCTGGATGGTCGCGGCCGACAGCGTCTTCATCGCCAGCAGCGGCGCGCACCAGCGCGCCGTGCCGAACGCGCGACGAAGGAGCGCCTGCGCCACATTGATCGGCGTCGCCACGACGACGTGGGGCGCCCGGAGCGGGCCGTCGTCCGTCACGACCCCCAGGACCCGGCCGTCGCCACGATCGGCCCGGCCATCACCTCCGTCATGCCGCCCTCGAAGGCCCCGATGCGCAGGCGGTGCGGCCGCCGCACCGCCTTGGCGACGGTCGCGAAGAACGCGTAGGCCGAGTACTCGGCCGGAGGGAGGAAGAACACGCCGGCCGACGCCGGTACGACGACGCGCTCGATGGCCCGGTCCGAGAGCCCGTGGCGACGTCCGTAGCTCTCGATGTCCTCCTGGTCGAGCTCGGTCGGCCGGCGGACGTCGTCCACGAGCCCGGCCGCGAAGAACGCGGCCAGCCGGGCCTTGTCCGACGGCCTGAGGAAGTGGTTGTTGCCGAGCGCTCCGGTGAGCGTCCGGATGGGACGGAACACCGGCGACGCTCCGAACCGGGCCTCTGCCGCACCGGGCGCGCGGACGACGACCTCGTCCTCCCAACACAGGATGTCGTTCAACTCGACTCCGGACGCGTGCAGCAGGCGAGGCAGTTCCTTGTAGAAGCCGAGGAACCGGTGATGCTCGGATTCCACGGGCATCCCGTGGTCGATCCACGACGCCGTGCGGCCTCCGACGTAGTGCTTGGCCTCGAGCACCAGCGGCTTGCTGCCGCGGTCCAGCGCTTCGTGCGCGCACGCGAGACCTGCCAGTCCGGCGCCCACCACGATGACGTCGTACCTGCTGGTCTGCACGTCGTCCTCCTTGGCTCTACCTGGCGACATGCCGCTCCCGAGAGCGTCGAAACGCACCGTCCCGGGGCACGGACATCCCCAGCGCGCGTCAGCGCCGCTGCGGCACGCCGCGGACCGTCAACCCGACGAGGCGCGACACCAGCATCGCCACGTACGTCAGGCCGGCGAGCTGCTCGATCATGACCAGCGCGCGGGCGAAGGACTTGACCGGCACGATGTCGCTGAGTCCCGTGCTCGTCAGCGTCGTGAAGCTGAGGAACAGCAGCTCCATCCAGCTGCGGTCGTCCTGCGGGTCGACCGCCGCGATGAAGCTCTGCGGCTCGATCGCCTGGCAGACGGTGTAGACGTAGGCGAAGCCCCACGCCACCAGGGTGAACGTCGCGCCGACGGCGTACAGCTCGTCACGCGTGATCTCGTGGTCGGCCAGCATGTACGAGATCAGCGCCCCGGCGGCGTAGAAGTAGAGCACCGCCTCGAACGCCGACGACCAGGGGAGCAGGGCGTCGTCGCCGGTGACCGCCTGGATGAGCAGCAGGACGGTGGCCGGGATGCCGAGCAGCACGCCGACCCACGTCAGCGCCGGCGTGCTGCGGACCGCGAGCAGCACGAGCGCCAGGATCAGGATGCCGAACACGCTGAACAGCGCCCGTCCCACCTCGTTGGCGTCCATGAAGGGATAGAGCAGGACGCCGAGCAGCTGCGCGGCGAGCAGGACGGCCGACGGCTGCCGGCGGGCGAAGCGCAGCACCGCGGGAACGTAGCCGCCGACCCGGTCGGGTCGGCCGCCCCGCCAAGGACACGGAGGTGGCGGGGCGGCGGCCTGCGGGCTAGCGTCGGCGGTCCATGGCGGCGGGCGCCGGCACCCGGCTGGTCGACATGCTCCACGGCGTCCGGCTGGGCGCCGTCCAGGCCCGCCGCGACCGCTGGGGCGCCCAGCGGCTCGCCGAGCACCGCCGCCGCGCGGTGGCCGAGCTGTACGCGGCCGCCGCCGCCTCCCCGTTCTGGCGCGCGCGACTCGCCACAGGCGCCACGCCGCCGACCGATTCCGCCACGCTGATGGCCCATTTCGACGAGGCGGTCACCGACCCGCGGCTGCGCCTGGCGCGCCTCGAGGCGCACCTCGCGACCCTCGGCGACGCCGACGTCCTGCTGGACGGCGACCTGCGGGTGATGGCCACCAGCGGGACCACCGGGCGGCGCGCCGTCTTCGTGTCCACGCGCCGCGAGTGGCGCATGCGCATCGCCGCCGCGCTGCGGGTGCAGCGGCTGATCGGCGTCGGGCCGCTGCCGCGCCGGCGGGTCGCGCTGGTGAGCTCCACCGACCCCAGGCACATGGGCGCCCGGTACGCCAAGAGCACCGACGTCGGGCTGCACCACGTGCTGGCCGTCGATGCGCGCAGCCCGCTCGACGAGGTGGCCGCCGCGCTGCAGCGCCACCAGCCCGATCTCGTCCTGGGCTACCCCTCGCTAATCGCCCTGCTCGCCGAGGAGCAGCGCGCCGGGCGCCTGGCGATCGCTCCGCGGACCATCAGCACGGTCAGCGAGGTGCGCACCGAGGGCATGGTGGCCGCCATGCGGGAGGCCTGGCCGGCCGCCCGGCTGCAGGACATCTACGCCACGACCGAGACGGGGATCATGGCTGCCTCCTGCGGCGAGGACGACGGGCTGCACCTCTTCGAGGACCTCGTCGTCGCGGAGGTCGTCGACGCCGAGGGGCGTCCGGTGGCGTGTGGGCAGCACGGCGCTGCGCTGCTCGTGACCGACCTGGTGTCCCGGGCCCAGCGGCGGATCCGCGTCGTGCCGGCAGGAGCTGCGCCGCCGTGTCGACGTCCCCGGCCTCCGCGGCGATCATGCCGGCGCCGAACCCCAGCACCGCCTCCTCGGTGGGCGACTCACGGGCCAGCGGCGCGTACCGCGCGAGGAGCGCACGGCCCTCGTCTGCGAGGCCGCGCAGTGCCAGCACCCACAGCAAGTGGTAGAGCGTCAGCGACCCCATCAGGCCGCGGGCCGGCGGCGCGCCGAGCTCGGCCCTCCAGTGCACCCGCACTCCGGCCTCCGCCGCCCGCAGGTCGCCCAGGCGCCACAGCAGCAGGCCCCGGGACCCGATGTGGCCGCTGAGCCCGGCGAAGTTGCCCCGCCGGCGGCAGCCGGCGGCGGCGGCCTCGACGACCGGCAGCGCTTCCTTCGCGGCGCCCAGCAGCGCCGCCGTCTGCCCGGCGAGGATCACCGCCGGCGCCAGTGTCTCGCCGGGCTCGCGCCATGCGCGGCGCACCAGCACCATGGCGTCCTCGCCGGCCATCGCCGCCTCGCTCACCGCGGTGAAGGCGGCGGCCCCCAGCAGCTCGCGCTCGGCCGGCGTCACGCCGTCCAGCTGCAGCGCCTCGGCCACGAGCTGTGGCGTCGGGATGCCTGGGCGCAGGCCCGCGTAGGCGCGCATCGACAGCAGCGCCGCGCGGGCGCGGAGCCTGCCCTCGCCCGCCTCGGGCGGGAGCTCCTCGATGCGCCGGGCCACGCGCTCGAGCGCCGACGGGTCCGTCCAGGTCGCCGACCAGGCGGCCGAGTCGATCAGGTGCGCCCGGGGCCCCAGCGGCAGCGCGGCCGCCGCCTCGAGCAGCACGTCGACCGCCGGTACGCCGGCGAACATGCGCGCGCGACCGAGCTTCGCCAGGACCACCGCCCGCTCCGACGCCGGCGGGGGCTCGAGCAGCGGAGGCGCTCGGCCGTCGCCAGCGCGCCTTCGGCGACCGCCTCGTCGGCCGACGCCACGAGCGTCGCTACGACCTGCGCGTCGTCGCGAGCCGGCACCTCCAGCAGGTGCGCCGCGGCGCGGCGCATGTCGTCCTCGGCCACCAGGGCCGTCGCGGCCCGCCGGTGCAGCTCCGCGCGCTCGCCTGGCGCCACCAGGGCGCGCACCGCGCCCAGCACGAATCGCAGGGGCCGTGCCGCGGCGAGCAGCCCCGCGGCTGCCAGCCGGTCGGCCGCGAGGTCGGCGGCCCCGGGATCGAGGCCCGCGAGCAGCGCCGCGCGGCGCACCGGCAGCCGATCGCCGAGGATCGCGCACGCGCGCGCGAGGGCCGCCGCGGGCTCGCCCGCCCGCCGCAGCGCGCCGGCGACCGCCCGGCGCACCGCCTCCGGCGCCAGCCCGGCGAGCGCCGGGGCCCCCGCGGCCGAGGCGGGGAGCCCCGCCTCGGCGGCGGCGTCGAGCAGCGCGTGCAGGTGGAAGGGGTTGCCGCCAGTGGCGTCATGCAGGCGGCCGCGAACGCGTCCTCGGACCCGGCGCCGTAGCGGGCGTGCACGAGCCGCGCGACGGCGGTTGGGCTCAGCGGCGGCGGATGCAGGCGCGTGGCCTCGAGGTCCTCGCGCAGCGCGGTGAGGCCCGGAGGCTCGGGCGCGCCGCCCGGCGGGCGCAGGGCGAGCAGGAGGAGCACCGGCAGGTCCGCCACCCGTCGGGCGAGGTGGTGCAGCCATGCCGCGGAGGCCGGGTCGGCCCACTGCACGTCGTCAGCCAGCAGCGCCAGCGGCGCGTCCTCGGCGACACGAGCCACGTCAGACCGTGGCGGACCCCCGCCTCGTCGGCGGGGACGTCGCTCGCCGGGGCCAGACCCAGCGCGGGCAGGGCGACCGCGCCGGCGCCGTCCGCGATCCGGCCCTGCACCGCCGCGGGCGCGCGCGCCACCAGCCGGGCGAGCAGGTCGCGCACCACCCCGAACCCCAGCGCCTGATCGAGCTCCGCGCCGCGGGCACGGGCGACGCGCAGGCCCGCGGTCGTGGCGAGCTCACCGGTCAGCGCCAGCAGCGAGGTCTTGCCGATGCCCGCCGGGCCCTCGACGAGCACCGCCGCGCCGGAGCCCAGCGCCGCGGCGTCGCAGGCGGCGGCCAGGCGCGTCCGCTCGTCCTCGCGCTCCAGCAGCCGATCCACCGACGACCGGACCATCGCGCCCGACCTTGCACGTGGGCTGCCGGGCGTCAAGCCGCCGTGCGGGCGCCTCGCGGAAAAGATCAGGGTGCTCCCCCGATGGGCACGGCGCCCGGGCCCTGGCACCGTCGGCGTCGATGTCGCGTTCGGCCAGCCTCCGCCTCCTCGAACCGGCCCGCCCGGGCCGCGCGGCCGGGGTGCTCCTCGCCGTCTGCGCGCCGCTGCTGGCACCGGGCGTGGCCGGCGCCCACCACGTGCCGTGCGACTGGGGCGCTGCCGTCGTCGCCGATCCCGGCGCAGCGGCGCCGCTGACGGCGACCCACCAGCGTCCGGCCCTCTCCTGCGGCGGGCCCGTCGTGCACGTCGTGCTGCGCACGGGGGACCGCAGCGCGACCCATGAGCCGCTCGGGCGTGGCGTGGACGCCCGGCCAGGGCGCCCGGCCCAGCCGGGCCGCGGCGGCGCCCCGCCGGCGCTGAGCCGGGCCGCGCCCGGGTTGGCGGGGCGCCCCTGGGGTACCGCCACACCATGGCCACGACCGTCGCGCAGTACATGCTCGAGCGCCTGCACCAGTGGGGTGTGCGCCGCGTCTTCGGCTACCCGGGGGACGGGATCAACGGCTTCGTCGGCGCGCTGGACCGCCTGTCGGACGACCTCGACTTCATCCAGGTCCGCCATGAGGAGATGGCGGCGTTCAACGCCTGCGCGCACGCGAAGTTCACCGGCGAGCTCGGCGTCTGCCTAGCGACCTCCGGCCCGGGCGCGATCCATCTGCTCAACGGCCTCTACGACGCCAAGCTCGACCGCCAGCCGGTCCTGGCGATCGTCGGCCAGCAGGCGCAGACGGCGATGGGCGGGTCCTACCAGCAGGAGGTCGACCTGCTGTCGCTGTTCAAGGACGTCGCGCACGAGTTCGTCCACATGGCGACCGACCCGGCGCAGTGCCGCCACCTGGTCGACCGCGCCGTGCGCATCGCGCTGGCCGAGCGCGCGGTGACCTGCCTGATCGTGCCCAACGACCTGCAGGAGGTCGACGCCGTGCCCGAGCCGCCGCACAAGCACGGGACCCTGCACAGCGGCCTCGGGTTCTCGCGCCCGCGCGTGATCCCCCACGACGACGACCTGCGCCGGGCGGCCGACGTGCTCAACGCCGGCGAGCGGGTGGCCATGCTGGTCGGCGCCGGCGCGCTGCACGCCGGCCGCGAGGTCGTCGCCGTGGCCGAGCGCCTCGGCGCCGGGGTGGCCAAGGCCCTGCTCGGCATGGCCGCGGTCCCGGACGACCTGCCGTTCGTCACCGGGTCGATCGGCCTGCTCGGCACGCGGCCCAGCTGGGACCTGATGCAGGGCTGCGACACGTTGCTCGTCGTCGGCTCGGGCTTCCCGTACGCCGAGTTCCTGCCGCCCGAGGGTCAGGCGCGCGGCGTCCAGATCGATCTCGATGCCCGCATGATCGGCCTGCGCTACCCGACGGAGGTCAACCTCGTCGGCGACAGCCGCGAGACGCTCGCCGCGCTGCTGGAACTGCTCGACGAGCGCCGGGACCGGGCGTGGCGCGAGGAGATCGAGGCCGGCGTGCGGCGGTGGCGCGACGTCCTCGACGGCCGCGCGCACCAGCCGGCCAAGCCGATCAACCCGCAGTTGGTCCTGCACGAGCTGTCCCCGCGGCTGCCCGACGGCTCGATCGTGGCCTGGGACTCCGGCTCGGGCACGAACTGGTTCGCGCGCCACCTGCAGCTGCGCGAGGGGATGATGGCCTCCGGATCCGGCACCCTGGCCACCATGGGATGCGCGGTCCCCTACGCGATCGCCGCCAAGCTCGCCCACCCCGGCCGGCCCGTGATCGCGGTCGCCGGCGACGGCGCCATGCAGATGAACGGCACGTCCGAGCTGCTGACCGCCATGCGCTACCGCGACCGCTTCACTGACCCCCGCTTCGTGGTCCTCGTGCTCAACAACCGCGACCTCAACCAGGTCACGTGGGAGCAGCGGGCGATGGCGGGCGATCCGAAGTTCGAGGGCTCCCAGACGCTGCCCGATGCGCGCTACGCCGACGTCGCGCAGCTGTGGGGCCTGCACGGGATCCGCGTCGAGCGCCCGGAGGACGTCGGGCCGGCCTGGGACGAGGCGCTGAGCGCCGACCGCCCGGTCGTGCTCGACGTCGTCGTCGACCCCGAGGTGCCGCCGCTGCCGCCGCACATCACGCCCGAGCAGGCGCGGGCGATGGCGTCGGCGCTGGCCCAGGGCGACCCGGGCGCCGGCCGCGTCGTGCGCCAGACGGTCCGCGACAAGGCGCAGGACCTGCTGCGCCGCGGGTGAGCGCCGCCGTAGGGTGGCGCCATGATCTGTCCCAAGTGCCAGGGCGAGATGCGCACCTACGAGCGCAACGGCATCCACGTCGACCAGTGCACCGAGTGCCGGGGGCTGTTCCTCGACCGCGGCGAGCTCGAGCACCTCGTGCAGGCCGAGAACAGCTTCTACACGCCGCCCGACACCGCGCCGCGCGCGCCCGAGCACCGCGGCGGCCACGACACGTTCCAGTACCGCGGCAAGCCGTACAAGAAGCGCAAGAAGCACTTCCTGGAGGAGCTCTTCGACTGATGCGCGCGGTCGTCTGCCATCAGGGCGAGCTCGAGGTCGCCGAGCGCCCCGAGCCGGTGCCGGGCAAGGGGCAGGTCCGCCTGGAGGTCGTGCGGTGTGGCATCTGCGGCTCCGACCTGCACGCGCGCCACGGCTGCGACGCCTGGGCGGACATGACCGCCCGCGCCGGCTACGAGCGGTTCATGCGCTCGGGCGACGCGGTCGTGCTCGGCCACGAGTTCTCCGGCCGGGTCGCCGAGCACGGGCCCGGCTGCCGCAAGGACGTGGCGGAGGGTGCGCCCGTGGTCGCGCTGCCGATGCTGCGCCGCGACGGGGCCGTCGACCCGACCGGGCTGTCGGTCCACGCGCCCGGCGCCTACGCCGAGCAGGTCCTCGTCGAGGAGTCGTTGATGCTGCCGGTGCCCAACGGCCTGGCGCCCGAGGCCGCCGCACTGACCGAGCCCATGGCGGTGGCCTGGCATGCCGTCCGCCGCGGCGAGGTGGCCAGGCGCGACGTCGCCGTCGTGGTCGGCTGCGGACCGGTCGGCCTGGCCGTGATCCTCCTGCTCAAGGCCAAGGGCGTGCGGGCCGTCGTGGCCAGCGACCCGTCCCCCGGCCGCCGGGCGCTGGCGACGGCCTGCGGCGCTGACGTGGTCGTCGATCCGACCCAGGGCTCGCCCTTCGCCGCCGCCCCGCAGCGCAACCACCTCACCGACCTGCCGTCGGCGCTCGAGCTCGCCGTGGGCACGACGGAGAAGCTGCAGCGCCTCCCCGTCGGCTGGTGGCACACCTGGCGCCTGGCCGAGGCGGTCGGCGCGGGCCCGAAGCACCCGGTCGTCTTCGAGTGCGTCGGCGCGCCCGGCGTCATCGAGAGCATCCTGGACGACGCGCCGCTGTTCACGCGCGTCGTCGTCGTGGGCGTCTGCGTGGGGGTCGACCACTTCACGCCCGCGATGGCGATCAACAAGGAGATCGAGCTGCGCTTCGTGATCGCCTACACGCCGCTGGAGTTCCGCGACACGCTGCGGATGCTCGCCGAGGGCGAGGTCGATCCGACGCCGATGATCACGGGCACGGTAGGCCTCGACGGCGTGGATGCGGCCTTCGCGGCGCTCGGCGACCCCGAGGCGCACGCGAAGGTCCTCATCGATCCGCGCAGCGCGGTCACGGCCCCGTAGGGCGCCGCGGCCCCTACCGGCGGAAGGGGCTCTCCTCCCGCAGCAGCGGGGCGAAGCCCGCCGCGCGGGCGTAGAGCACGTAGAGCCGGAAGCCGCGGGCGTAGGACCGCTTGCACTCGCCGTCGAAGAGCTGCATGGCCTCTTCGTCGGACAGCGGCGGCGACGTCACGTGCGTGTCGGTCCGGTTGACCTGGTTGCGGATGTCCTCGATGGTGGCCAGCTTGCGGTCCTTGCCGCCGCCGCGCCAGTCGCCGCAGTCGGCCAGCGGGGCGACGGAGCCGCCCAGCTGCGGGCCCAGCGGCTTGGCCTCGTCGTCCCCGGACCCACCGCACGCGGCGAGCCCGAGGGCCGCGGCGGCGAGCGCCGCCGCGGTGATCGGACGGGCGCTAGCCATGGCGACCGGTGAACGCGTCCACCGCCCCCGCGGAGCGCAGCTTCGAGCGCAGCGCGCGGGCGTCGGCGCTGTGCGCGAACGCCTGCGCGGTGCGCTGCCAGGCCCGGCGGTCGCGCGCGGCGGCCGGCGTGCCCGGGCGCTGGGGCATCCGGAACCAGTAGCAGAGCGGGTACTGGCCCTCGTCCTTGAAGTCGTACCAGGTGACGCAGTCGATCAGCACGCCCTCCTTGACGACGTCGCCGGTCCCCATGCTGCTGGCGCAGTCGCCCGGCAGCGGGTCGGGCGCGAGCCCGGCACCCGAGCCGGTCACGCTGCCGGCCGTGCCGTCGGGGCCGGTGTTGCCCTTCCAGCAGTTGCCGTTGTTGCCCGGGAACTCGTCCCACCAGAAGTCCACCCCGTTGGGCAGGACCTTCGCGTCGCGGTCACCGGTGCGGTTGCCGAACTTGCCCACCGCCGTCGGCCAGGTGAAGCCGGGCGGCACGCGGCCCATGATGTTGTCCTCGTACACGTTGCCGCACGAGGTGCTGGCCAGCTGCGTGTTCGTGCAGTGGGTCTTGCGGTCGACGTTGCCCTCGGGGTCACCCGCGACCTGGTCCGGCACGGCCGTCAGCACGGTGCCGTGGCGCCAGTTGTCGAAGATGTAGTTGCGGAACACCTTGCCGCCGTTCATCCCGGGCCAGACGATGCCCGAGCCGATGGGCATGGGGACGAGCGGCTCGATCGGCGGGTTGGAGCCGTAGAGGTCGAGGTTGTTGGAGTAGATGTAGTTGTGGTCGACCTGCAGGCCGTCGGCCGGGAAGCCCGGGTGGCCGGGAGCCGACAGCGTGTCGCTGGAGATGCCGGCGGTGTTGGCGTAGATGTGGTTCTCGGTGATGCGCACCGAGTTGCCCATCGAGCCCGAGTAGGCCAGCGTCGAGCCGTGCAGGTCGCACCAGCGCACGACCGAGTTGAAGCGCTTCTCGGGGTAGAACTCCTCGTTGCGGAAGTCGCCCGTCTGCGGCGACGCCCCGGGGTAGACACCGGCGTCGCCGGCCCCCATCGCGTCGCAGTTCTGGATCACGTTGTGGTCGGTCGTGAAGCTCAGGTGGCCGTAGTCGGCGTTCCAGAAGAACTTGACCTTGTCCAGGAGGACGCCGTCGGTCTCCTCGGTGTAGAAGCCGTGCTCGAGCGCGCCGCGCAGCAGCAGGTTGCGCACCACGAGGCCGTCGGTGCGGTCGGTGCGCATGACGACGTGCTTGGCGTGGCCGCCGGGCTTGTCCTGCGGGTCCAGCGGGCGCTCGTAGTCCTTGCCCGCGTCGAGCAGGACGTCCTCGGGGATGACGCCCGAGCCCTCGATCTGGACGTTGCAGCGGATGCACGCGCCGAGCTCCTGCTCGGGGATCCCGTGGCGGTCGCCGCGCGGCGGCGTCAGCGGCTGGCCCTTGACCTCACGGCCCAGGACGTGCACGAGGTTCTGGTCGTTGGGGCAGGTCGCCTGGTAGGCGTAGCTCGGTGTGGGCCGGCCCGTCTGGTCGTTCTGCAGCAGCGACGGGTTGCAGCGCGGGTCGTTGGTCTTCTGCTCGCGCGACCGCGGCTCGGTGTAGCGGCCGGGCATGATCACCACGCGGTCGTTGTTGCGCGTGGCGTCGACGGCCGCCTGGATGGAGTCGTAGCGGCAGCGGCGCTTGAGCGAGCGGTTGATCGCCGCCAGGCGCCGGGCCTGCTTGCGGCTGAGCTTGCGCTCGGGCTGGCTGGGCCGGATCCGGAAGCCGTCCTTGCGCGCGACCTCGATCGACCGCAGCGCGAGCGTCAGCGAGTTGCGCTGGCAGACCACGCGCACCCGGCCCGGGCCGGCACCGGTGACCGCCGTGGCCAGCGAGCGCGCAGAGGGCACCTCGCCGCCGGCGGCGGGCTGCACCGCGGTGTCGGGCTTGGGGTCGGGCCAGTACGACGGGCGCTCGAGGTGCGCCCACGCGGTGGCGGGGGCTGCGGCGAGGACCGCCGTGAGGACGGCGGCGCGGGGGATCCAAGCGTTCATGCGGCTCCTTCTGCGTTCCGGGGTCGGCGACGGGGCGCGGGTCCCGCCCGCCTTGCACAAATGTACAGGTCCAGCGGGCGCTTGTCGCCGGTTCGCTGCGATTCAACCGCCGCGCAGCGCGACGAGCCGCTCCTCGGCCCAGGCGAACGCCTCCCACTGAGCCGCCGCCACGGTGTCGGGATCCCCATCATGGACCATCCCGCGCTCCGCCGCGAGCACCACGCGCAGCAGCTGCCCGAACGGCCCGTGCCCGTCCCCCAGCGCGGCGCGGACGTCGTCGTCGAGCGGCAGGTCCGCCAGCGCGTCGGCGCGCGGCAGGCCGAGCAGCCGGTCGGCCACGGAGAGCAGGCCGATCGTGCGCGCCGGCCCGTCGTTCAGGCCCGCCGCGGTGGCCAGCAGCCCCATCATGTGCGACCGGGCCAGCGCGGCGGCCGTCAGGCTCTCCTCGCCGTCGGCCGCCCCCACGACGAGGATGACGCAGGCCCACTGGCGCACGCGCTCGGAGCCGAGCGTCACCAGCGCCTCGCGGACGGTGCTGACCGTGCGGCGACCTGCGTAGGCGGCGGAGTTGAGCAGCCGCAGCAGCGTGACGGTGAGCGCCGGGTCCGCGCTCACGACGCGCTCGACGTCCTCGAAGGTGGCATCGGGCCGCGCCACATCCGCGAACGCCGCCAGGGCGGCCTGCGTCGCGGCGGGAGCACGGCGCGACCCGACGATCTCGGCCTTGCCCACGTGCCAGCCCTGGAGCAGGTGGCAGTCGGCGGCCAGGCACGCGCCCGCCTTGGCCGGGCTCTCGACCCCCACGGCGACCGTGGTCAGCCGCTGCGGCGCGAGGCGCGCGGCGGCGGCGCGGACGCCGTCCACGCCCAGCGCGTCGACGTCCAGCTTCACGGCGCTGACGACCTCGAGCAGGGCGCGCGCCTCCAGGCGCTCGCCGGGGCCGTCGAGCGCGATTGCGTACCGGTCGGCCCGCAGCGCGCGCAGGCGCGCGAGCAGCTCCTGCGTCGGCGGCTCGTCGGGCGACAGCTGCAGCACCACGCGGGCGGGGTCCAGGGGCAGCGGGTCGAGCTCCAGCAGCAGCGATGCGGAGACCCGCAGCCAGGCACGGTGCGGCCCGACGGCGCGCAGGCCGTCGGGGTCCAGCAGGACCTGGGCGATCGCCGCGTCGCGCGCGAGCCCCTCGGGGACGCGCCCGTCGGCGCAGCGCGGCAGGAGCTCGTAGCCGCGCAGGCGCGCGTCGCGGTCGACCATCGGCTGACGGGCGAGCAGGACGTCGCCGGCCTCGCGCGAGAAGGCCCGGCCTGCGGCGTGCGGCGAAGCGAGCGGCGGCGTCATCTGCCAGGAGGTCGGCAGGACGGCGTCGCGCCAGGAGGACGTTCGACGGATGAACGGCCTGGTCAGCGCGCCCTGAGCGGGATGCGCACGGCGTGCTGGGGCGAGCCGTCCTGCGCCGACGGCGCGTAGCTGAAGAGCGTCAGCGCCCGCGCGGACGGCGGCGGCTCGAACCTGAGGGTGACGGCGAAGGTCCCCCGCTGCCCCGACCCCGACGTGGCGGTCACCGCCTCCTTGGCGAGCTGCTCGCCGTCCGGGCCGCGCAGCTCCACCACCGAGGTGGCCTCGAAGGTGTTCGAGCTGCCGGTGACGCGCAGCGGGCTGCCCACGCGCTCGCCGCGCAACGGCGACTCGACCAGGATCTGGGGCAGGCGGTCCTCGATGTCTGCGCGGGTCAGCGGCGGCGCGACGGGGACGCCCTCGCCGCCGACGGTCCGCACGGACTCGCCGTCGAGGCGCATCGCGACACGCCGCACCGTCGGGAAGGCGGTGAGCGTGGCGACGACCTGCGCCACGCGCGAGGTCATCGACAGCGAGCCGCCACCGGCCTCGAAGCGCCGGGTGAGGTCGACGGTGGCGGTGGCGTCGCGCAGGGTCACGCCGAGCAGGCCCGTGCCCGGGGGGACGGCGGTGGTCAGGCCGGCGGCGCGTTCCGCGCCGGTCGGTCCCTGCAGGAGCTCGCGCATGGCGGCCGCCGCCACCTGCCTGGTGGCCGGCACGCTGCGCGCGACGGGCGTCACGTCCTCGCCGCGCAGCAGGTACACGCGCAGGGCGCTGCCGCGCCCGGGCGTGGTCGCCGGTGGCCGGGTGGTGGCGGCCGGCGGCGCGGCGGTGGGCTGCGTCGAGGCGGCGTCCTCGTCGTCGTCGCCGCAGCCCGGCGCCGCCAGGCCCAGGGCCAGGACGGCGGTGACCAGGAGGCAGCGCCCGCGCATGGGCGCCAGCCTAGGGGCGGAACACCGACCACGGTGAGCCTGCTCTTCGACCTGGCGCCGGCGGCGGACGCGGCACGCGCGGACCACGCGCACGCACGGTGACACGAACACGGGTTCGCCGTGCGGGGAACCGGGCACTCGCCTCGGCATGGACCAGCCGCAGCGCACCGCCGAGAAGAACCCGGAGGACTGGACGACCGGCGACGAGCCCATGACCGGCCCGCAGGCCTCCTATCTCGAGACGCTCTGCCGCGAGGCCGGCGAGGAGTTCGACCCGTCGCTGAGCAAGGCCGACGCATCGCGTCGCATCGACGAGCTGCAGGAGCGCACGGGGCGCGGAGCACCGCAGGGCTGAGCAGGCATGACGCACCCCGAGCGCGACTTCGAGGACCTGGGGGGCGAGCGCCTCCTGGGGCGTGAGGTCGTCGACGTGGAGCGTCGCCGCTTCCGCTTCATGGCGGACGGCAAGGAGGTCGACCGCGACGTCGTCCGGCACCCCGGTGGCGTCGCGGTCGTCGCTCACGACGGCGAGCACGTCCTGCTGGTCCGCCAGCCCCGGCCGGCCGTCGGCGAGCCCGACCTCCTGGAGATCCCGGCCGGCCGCCTCGATCACGCCGGCGAGCCGCCGCTCGAGGCGGCCCGTCGCGAACTGGCCGAGGAGACCGGGCGCAGCGCCCGGTGCTGGACGGCGATCGCGCGGTTGTATCCCAGCGCCGATGTCCTGGACGCCGAGGTGCACGTCTTCCTGGCCGAGGAGCTCGGCCCCGGCCACGCCGACTCGGGGGAGGACGAGCGCATCGAGGTGGTGCCGTGGCCGCTGGACCGCCTCGACGAGGCGATCGCCGCGACGCGCGACGCGAAGACGCTCGTCGGGCTGCTGGCGCTCGCGCGCCGGCTCGAAGCGCCCCGTTGACGGCCCATCGAACGGGCGGTCGCGGCCTGCCGTTCCGGACGGGTGCAAGCAGACGTGCATCGCTGCGGCGCAGATCGGGAATGCTCTGCGCACCGAACGACAGGAGGCAGAGGTGTTGGGCAAGGGGATGGTCGCGGCCGGCGTGCTGGCCGCCGTTGTCGCTGGTTCTGCTGAGGCCGCGTCCGAGCGGCGCGCGGGGTCGACGTTCGACGCCCCGCTGGCCGAGCGCGTGGGCAAGGCCATGAGCGTCGAGGTCACGGACGTGGCGTGTCCGGAGCGGGTCACGATCACGACCCGACGGGCGTTCCACTGCACCATGACCTTCGGCACGGGCGACGTCAGCCGGGTGCGGGTGCGCATCAAGAACCGGGCGGGCGACTTCAGCTGGGCGCTCACCGGCGTCCTGCTGCGCGACCTCGAGAACCACATGGAGCGGGCGATGGCCGAGTCCGGCGACCCGGGCGACGTCCAGTGTCCCTGGCGCCGGCGCGTGCGGGTGGGTGACACGTTCCGCTGCTTCGGCCTCAACAAGTCGAAGACCAAGGCGTGGAACATCGACGCGACGCAGATCGGCGGCGGCCTGGTCCGCTACGCCTTCACCCTGCGGCCGTGAGCGGTGCGGGCGGGCGCCCCTAGGGGCGCCCGCCCGCCGGCCACCGCCTCAACGCCGGCGACCTCAGGGCTGCAGGACCGCCGTGTAGCGGACGATCCCGCCGCCGAGTTGGACGGCGTCGATGTAGTACTTGCGCGTCCGGGGGGTGTTGACCCCGTAGCACCGGAACGTCGCGCCTTTCTGCACGCGGGCCCGGAACGGGCAGAGCACCTGGCCGGGATCTCCGATCTCGGCCATCGTCCGCTCCATCCGCTCCTCGAGCGCCCGCATCGGAACCCCGGTGATGTGCCACCGGAAGCCGCCGTCGCGGCCTGTGATGCGGACCCTCACCCGCGTCAGGTCACCGCTGGCGAACTGGACCCGGCAGTGGAACGTCCTGCCCGGGGCCAGCACCACCTTCGCCGGGCACCGCGACACGTCGGTGACCTGGGTGCTCAGCGCCTTGGTGATCTGCGCCGCGAGCGGATCCTCGAACGTCGCGCCGTCCCGCCGGTCGGCGGCGCCCGCGGGGGCCGCCGTCACGGCGGCCGCCACACCGGCCGCCACGATTGCCCTGCCGATCACGCTCCCTCCTTCGGTCGGTGGAGTGGGCTACGTCATGGTGATTCCCGCGCGGGGCCCGAGCCAGCCGTCGCGGGCTGACGACGCTCTGGCGCGCCGGCAGCCATCGCGGCCCCGGGTGCGGTCCGTACGAGGACCACCACCCAACTCCCCCGGAGGACCCATGACCACCCGTACCCGCCTCACCACGCTGTGTGCCGCCTCGCTCACCGCAGCCTCGGTCGGCGCCGCGCCCGCGAGCGCTGCGCCACTGGACCTCGGCGGCGACCAGACGATGCTGCGACTCGACAGCCGGACGGCGAAGGCGCTCGGCGCGCTCGGCGTCGCGGTGCGCCCGATCCAGGGCGCCAGGACGACCTCGTCCGGCATCGCGTTCCCGATCACCGGCGGCCGCCTCGACACGGCCACCGCAGCCGGCCGCGTCACGCACAGCGGCGGGCTGCGCCTGCGCGCCGGGCGCAAGGCCCTCGACCTGACACGCTTCACCGTGCGGACCACCGGCAAGCCGGCGCTGTCGGCGGTTGTCGGCGGCCGTCGCGTGACGATCATCTCGCTGAGCACCCGCCGCGCCGCGATCGCCGTGGACGGGACGACGCTGCGGGTGACCAACGTCGTCGCCTCGCTGAACCGCACGGGCGCCGCGGCGCTGAACCGCTTCTTCGGCGTGCGAGCCTTCCGCAACGGCCTGCGCCTCGGGACGGTGCGCATCGACGCCGCTCCCGAGCAGGTCGTGACCCTGGCCGGCGGGACGACGAGCCTCGCCGTCGACGGCGGGACCGCCTCGGCGCTGGCCGGTGCGGGGATCACGCCGGCCCCCGCCGAGGGCGCGACCTTCGCCGGCGGCACGTTCGGCTTCCCGATCCTGACCGGCAGTCGGGTGGCCTCCGACCTGGCCACCGGCACGGTCGGCCACACCGGCGCCATCAGCCTGACCAAGGGCGCCACGACCGTGACGCTGTCGGCCTTCGACATCCGCTTGGACGCCACGCCGTCGCTGTTCGCCAGGCTCGGCGGCGACTCGACGTTCGCCGAGGTCGCCGATCTCGAATTGGGCGGCGCGACCGTCACGCCGGGCGCGGGGACGCTCACCGTCGGCGGCGTGCGGGTGACCCTGACGAAGGCCGCTGTGGACGTCCTCAACGCGGCGTTCGGGACCAGCCTCCCCGCCGGCACGCCCCTGGGCACGGCCGCGGTGGCCGCGCAGCTCTAGGTCCGGACCGCCTCGCGCTCCCAGGCCCGGCGCACCTCGTCGAACTCGGTCCAGTCGGGGCCCGAGGACGGCGGGAGGCGCGGCGGGTCCGGGGGCGGGGGCGGACCGCCGCCACCCCCGTCGTCGCTGTCGTCGTCGGGACCGCCCCAGTGCATGGCGACCTGGATCAGCGCCGGGGGGACCATCACGAACGCCATGGCGAGCCCGGCCGCCTGCAGGACCGTCGAGCCGACGAGCAGTCCGGTGACCCCGACCGCCGACGCCGCCGTCAGCACGCCGGCCACCGCGAGCAGGAGGCGCGCGCCCCAGCCCATGCGGCTCACGCGGCGGCGGATGCGCTCCACGAACGGCACCGCGGCCTAGGGTCCCACACCGCCGGCGCGGGTCAAGCCCGCTCAGCCGTGCAGGCGCACCGGCAGGGTGGTGAGCTGGTTGATGAAGATCGCCTTCGCCATCCGCGGCTCGCCCTCGATGCGCATGTCGGGGAAGCGCTTGAGCGTCTCCTCGAACATGACCTTCAGCTCGAGGCGCGCCAGGGCGGTGCCCAGGCAGAAGTGGCGGCCGCCGGCCCCGAAGGCCTGGTGCTCGGGCTTGCGGAGCACGTCGAAGCGGTCGGGCTCCTCGTAGACCGACTCGTCGCGGCCGCTGGACGGGTACCACATCACGACCTTGTCGCCCTCGCGGATCTGCTGGCCGCCGAGCTCGACGTCCTTCGTGGCCGTCCGGCGGAAGTGCGCGAAGGCGGGGAACATCCGCAACGACTCCTCGACCGCGTCGGGGATCAGCGACGGGTCGTCGAGCAGCAGCCGGCGCTGGTCGGGGTGCTCCATCAGCGCGCGCATCCCGCTGCAGTACGTGGCCTTGGTGCTGTCGTTGCCCGCCGTCATGAGCAGGATGAAGCCCATGACGATCTCCCACTCCGTGAGTGGCTCACCGTCGACCTCGGCGTGGACGAGGATGCTCATGAGGTCGTCGCGCGGCTCCGCCTTGCGGTCGGCGATGAGCTTCTGACAGCGGCTGACGATCTCCGGCATGTCGCGCTCCATGACGGTCGCCGGGCCCTCCGGGTTGACGTCGGGATCGTCGGCGCTGACCAGCGCGTTCATGAGCCGCGCCCAGATGGCGTCGTCCTCGGGGTCGATGCCCATGAAGGAGCCGATGACGCGCGCGACGATCGGCTGCGCGACGTCCTCGACGAGCTCCACCGTCTCGCGGTCCGCCACGCCGTCGAGCACGGCGGCGGTGATCTCCCGGATGCGGTCCTCGTGCTCGGCGATTCGCCGCGGCGTGAACCCGCGCTGGAAGTGCGCCTTCAGGCGGTCGTGCTTGGGCGGGTCCATCCCGATGAACATCCCGTTCTGGACCTCCAGCGGGAAGAACTTCGCCGGGTTGGCGAGGAACCCGCCGCGCTCGGAGGAGAAGGTCTCCCAGCTGCGGCTGACGGCGTGGATGTGCTCCTGGGTCGTCACCGACCAGAACCCGGGCTCCTCGGGGTAGTCCGTCATGCCGGAGGACCAGTGCACCGGGCACTCGCGGCGCATGCGCCGGAAGACGTCGAGCGGCGGGCCCTCGGTCCAGCACTCGCGGTCGGCGACGCGCACGTCGCTCAGGGGCTGCTGGGTGGCGGACATGACCGCGCAGTCTGCGGCAGGTTTGACACTGTGTCAAGTCGAACGCGCGGCTTTCGGGTACGAGGGTCGCCATGGGGACGCCCGAGGACATCGCCGAGCTCCTGCTGAAGACCCGGACCTGGGCTGTCGTCGGCTGCTCGCCCGACCCCGGCCGCGACTCGCACCGCATCGCCGCGCTCCTGCAGCGCCACGGCAAGCGCGTCATCCCCGTCAACCCGCGCTGCGGCGACGAGGAGATCCTGGGCGAGCCGGTGGTCCCGCGCCTCGACGCGATCCCGGCGGACGTCGCGATCGACGTGGTGGACGTGTTCCGCCGCGCGGACGCCGCCGGGGCGCACGTCGACGAGGCCATCGCGCGGGGGGTGCACGGCGTGTGGCTGCAGCTCGGCGTGATCGACGAGGCCGCCGCGCAGCGCGCGCGCGACGCCGGGCTGCGGGTGGTCATGGACCGCTGCCCGGCCATCGAGCTGCCGCGCCTGCGTGCCGCCTGACCGCAGGGACGGCGCGACCATCCCTAGGTGGGCTGCCCGCCGCAGCGCCCGGCCCCGACCATGGCCCCACGATGCGCGACGACCAGCAGACCACTGCGGTGCAGGACCTCCGGACCTGGACCGACCACGGCGACCCGGCGCGCTTCCCGTTCGAGTCGGTCGCCGCGGCGCTGCAGCGCACCGGCAAGCACGTGCCCGACCGCCACCTCATCGCCCTGCTCGCCGGCGTCCGCGACCGCCTGCCGCGCCACGGCAACGGCCTGCTCGAGCGCTTCCTGCACGTGGTCCTTGACAAGCACGACGGGCGCTACGCCAATCCCACCTACCTGGCGCTCGACCTGCTGCCGATCGCCTGGCGCGACCAGCCCACGCCGGACCCGGCCCAGGCCGCCCGGCAGCGCGACCGCGTGGTCGTGCTCCTGCTCGCCGATGCCCTGCGCTTCGAGCTCGACGCCGCCGAGGGCCGCCACGACCTGTCGCCCGAGATGCGCCCGAACGTACGGCTGCTCGGCAAGCGCTGCCGCCACGGCCTGCGCGCCGCCCGGCCCGCCCTGGCGCGCCTCGGCCTGGACGGCGGCGCAGCCGTCGCCGATCCCGTCGACGCCGCCCGGCGGATGTGCCGGGCGGTCGAGGCGGACGCCACGCCGGCGGAGCGGCGGATGCTCGCGCTGACGGTGCTGCCGGTCAGCCGCGTCCACGACGAGCGCCTGTTCCTGCGCGTGCTCCAGGCCTACGAGCTCACCTTCGCGGCCATGGCCGTGAGCCTCCAGGCGGCGATCGCCGACGTCGGCGCCGGCCGCACCTCCGGCGCCGCCCGCCGGGTGGGCGACGCCGAGCGGCAGCTGCGCGAGGCCGCGCCGCTCTTCTCGCTGATCGGGACGATGCAGCCCGAGGCCTTCCTGACGTTCCGGCAGTCCACCGACGGCGCGAGCGCCATCCAGTCGCGCAGCTACAAGCTCCTGGAGAGCCTCTGCCGGCGCCCTGACGCCGAGCGGCTGGACTCGCCGGCCTACCGGTCGGTCCCGGAGGTGCGCGAGCGCGTGCTCGCCGGCCAGGCCGACCTCGACGCAGCCGTAGCGGCCGCCGGCGGGGCCGCCGAGGTCGCCGCGGCGATGGCGGGTCTCGAGGACGCGCTGGGCGCGTGGCGCCGCACCCACCACAGCCTCGCGGTGAAGATGCTCGGCGCGCGCCGCGGCACCGGTGCGACGGCGGGCGTCCCCTATCTCGCGGCCGCCCGCGAGATCCCGGTGTTCTCCGCCGCGGCGCCGGCGCTGCAGGCCGCCTGAGGCGGCTAGGCCGGCGGTAGGTCGTCGAACGCTCCGTGGCGCCCGGCGCCGGCCGCGAAATGCCCGGCGCCGCGGACAGCCTGCTCGAGGGACCGGGTCCCGTGCTCGAGCTCTCGGGCGATCGCGGCGTCGAGCGGCAGGCCCTCCTGCTCGATGGCCGACAGGCGGTCGCCTCGCAGCGTCACCTGGGGGAAGGCTGCGAGCTCGTGGGCGAGGTCCTCCGCGGCCCGGCGTGACGTGCCCGTCGGCACGACGCGGTTGGCGAGGCCCATCGCCGCCGCCTCGCGCGCGCCCACCGCCCGGCCGGTGAGGATCATGTCCATCGCGTGGCTGTGCCCGACGAGCCGGGGGAGCCGCACGGTGCCGCCGTCGATGAGCGGCACCCCCCAGCGCCGGCAGAAGACGCCGAAGACGGCGTCCTCCTCCGCCACCCGCAGGTCGCACCAGCACGCGAGCTCCAGCCCACCGGCCACGGCGTGCCCCGCCACGGCGGCGATCACGGGCTTGGACAGCGTCATGCGCGACGGGCCCATGGGGCCGTCGCCGTCGGGCGCGACCCGGTTGCCGCGGGGACCGCCGACCTCCTTGAGGTCCGCGCCGGCGCAGAACACGCCGCCCTCGCCGTGCAGGACCGCGACGGCCGCGTCCGGGTCGGCATCGAAGGCGCGGAAGGCGTCGGCCAGCGCCTGCGCCGTGGGGCCGTCGACCGCGTTGCGCCGCTCGGGCCGCGCGAGCAGGACGGTCGTCACGGGGCCGTCGCGCTCGACGCGCACGGCGCTCACCGCAGGACCCCCGACGTCCGCGAGCCAGGATCGCCGAAGGGCTCGTCGCGCTCGCGCACGGCCTGCTTGAAGCCGGCCTGCGCCGCGCGCTGCTGGAACGCGTAGCCCTCCGGCGTGTGGCGCGTGATGCCGTCGAAGACGGTGCCGAGGACCTGGGTGGCGTGCAGCCCCTGGGCCATCGTCTGCTGGTTGACGAGCAGCTTCATCATCTGCAGCTGGTTGACGGGCATGCGCGCGATGCGCTGCACGAGGTCCTCGGCGCAGGCGTCGAGCTCGGCCGGCGGCGGCGCGTCGATGGCCAGCCCCCACTCGAGCGCCTCCGCGCCCGAGAGGCAGTCGCCGGTGAACAGCAGGCGCTTGGCCCGCTGCGGCCCGAGCCGGTGCGCCCACATGGAGGTCGTGGGCGAGCCCCAGACGCGGGCCGGCGGGTAGCCGATCTTCGCGGTCTCCTCGATCACCAGGAGGTCGGAGCACAGCGCGAGGTCGGTCCCGCCCGCGACGCAGAACCCGTGCACCTTGCACACCACCGGCTTGGTGCAGTGGAACAGCGCCATGAACGCGCGGACGTTGCGGCTCATCATCGCGTAGTCGACCATCGGGTCCCACGTCTGCGACGGGTCGTGGTTGGCGCCCTGGACGGCCGGGTCGAGCACGGTGCCCGAGATGTCCAGCCCGGCGCCGAACTGCCCCTCGAGCATGCCCTCGGCGCTGGCCACGAGGTCGTAGCCGCCGCAGAAGCCCTTGCCGTTGCCGGCCAGCAGCAGCACCCGGACAGCCGGGTCGAGGTCCGCCTGCTCCACACAGGCGGCGAGCTCGGCGATGAGCTGGGCGGTGAGCCCGTTGCCGCGCTCGGGGCGGTCGAGCGTGAGGCGAGCCACCGGCCCGTCGGTCTCGTAGACGATGGTGCGCGGTGGCTCGGTCACGGCGCGAGCCTATGCGGCTGCGGGGACCGGCGGCGAGAACGCCGCCCGGTGATCGGCGAGGAACTGCGCGAACGTCCGCGGCGGGCGCCCCGTGAGGACCTCGACCGCGTCGGAGACGCGCACCGTGACGCCGCCCCGCCGGTAGCGCGCCAGGATCTCGGTGAACCCGCCGGCGAGCACCTCCGGCAGGCCGCCCTCGAGCATCGACGCGCGCGCCTGCTCCAGCGTGACCTCGTTCCAGCGGACGGGGCGGCCCAGCGTCCGCGTCAGGGCGGCGGCGACGTCGGCGTAGCCGAGCGGCTCGGGGCCCGTCAGCGTGTACGCCCGGCCCTCGTGCCCCGCTGTGGTCAGGACGGCGGCGGCCGCCGCCGCGACGTCGCGGGCGTCGACCGCGGTGATGCGGCCCACGTCCGGCGCATGCAG
>DASPKC010000158.1:0-8068 GCA_035628295.1 Baekduia sp. | reverse complement strand
TCGGGCTGCGGCGCCGGCGGCCCGGCGGCCGGCGGCGCGACGACGACCGTGTCCGCCTCGGCCTGCGGCTGCGCGGCCGGCAGCGCCGGGCCGGCGTGCGGGGTCGGCCCGGACCCGACGACGCCGACGTCGGCGACCTCGGACAGCGCGGTGGGCCCGTGCAGCGGCACGCCGCACGAGGGGCAGAACCGGGCGTCGCTGCCGTGCAGCGCCCCGCAGCGCGGGCACGCGGCGATGCCCGGCTCGCGCAGCTCGAGGACGTCGCGGCGCTCGTCGAGCGCCCGCTCCAAGGCGCGGAGCTCGTCGTCGACGGCGCGCAGCGCGGCGAGCTTGCCCCGGACGAGGTGGTCGCCCTGGCGGCCGAAGCGGTCGAGGTCGAAGACCAGCCCGCCGAGATCGCGGAATCCGAGCTCGCGCACGCGCCGCAGGTAGCGCAGCCGCCGGCGCAGGCGCCCGCGGTCGCGGAAGCTCGGCGCCTGCAGCTCCTGGGGCTCGGCCCCGGCCGGCACGCCCGGCTGCGGGGTGGCGCCGGCAGCGCCCGGCACCGGGGTGCCGGGGGCGGAAGGCGCGGCGCCGGGAACGGTGACGACCGGCTGGACGGCGGTCGGCTGATCCCCGGTGGCCTGGCCTGGCGCATGGCGCCTGAGTCGTGCGAGCGGGCCCTTCATGCGGCGGCGGCGCCCTGTTCAGGCGCCGGAGGGGCAGCGTACACCGCGGCGAGGGCTGGGGCGGCCGGCGCAGCCCGGCGGCGGGCAGTCCCGGCGCAGCCGCGCCGCAGAGACGCAACACCTACGTCTTCTCTTGTCACACGGTCCTGCGCAGCATCCACGGCACACACCGACAACGGACGGGAGGTCCGAGATGTACCGCACGATGGGCAGGATGCACGCGGACGTGCAGCACCTGCTGACGCAGGCCCGGCGCGAGGACGGCCAGGGGACGATCGAGTACGTGGGGCTGATCATGCTCCTGGCGGCGATCCTCGCCGCGGTGGTCGCGGCCGCGCGCAAGGGCGGCGACTTCGACCTCACCAAGGTCATCGTGGAGAAGATCAAGACCGCCATCGGCGAGTCGTCGGGGGCCAAGTAGCGCGGCCCGGCGACTACGATCGCCCGGTGGCCTATCCGCCGCCCAGCGACCCGCGCGACCGGCCCATCGCGGTCTTCGACTCCGGTGTCGGCGGGCTGACGGTCCTCCACGAGCTGCTGGTGCAGCTGCCGCAGGAGGACTTCGTCTACCTCGCGGACGCCGCGCGCTTCCCCTATGGGGACAGGACGCAGGCCGAGCTGGAGCGGGCGTCGCTCGAGGTGGCCGAGGAGCTGCTGGCGCGGCGCGCCAAGCTGCTCGTGGTGGCCTGCAACTCGGCGACAGCGGCGGCCCTGCCGGCGCTGCGCGCGCGGATGCTGCAGACGACGCTGGGCATCGACGTGCTCGGTGTCGTGCAGCCGGCGGCCGTGCAGGCCGTCGCCGCCACGCGCAACGGGCGCATCGGGCTGCTCGCGACGCCGGCCGGGGTCGCGAGCGGGTCCTACGACCAGGCGGTCGCCCAGGCCGATCCGTTCGTGCACCTGACGTCCGTCGCCTGCCCCGAGCTGGCCCCGATGATCGAGCAGCATGCGACCTTCGACACCGACGTCGTGGAGACCGTGCGCGGGTACTGCGCGCCGCTGCGCGACGCCGGCGTCGACACCGTGATTCTCGGCTGCACGCACTACCCGCTGGTCCGCCCGCTGCTGCAGCGGATGCTGGGCCGGGGCGTGCAGACGATCACCTCCGGCACCCCGGTCGCGCACCAGGTCGAGCACGTCCTCGGCGTCCGCGGCCTGGCGAGCCGGCGCACCGGCGAGGGCGGCTACACGTTCCTGACCACCGGCGACCCCGCCGACTTCGCGGCCAAGGGGTCGCGGTTCCTGCAGATGCCGATGGCCGACGTCGAGCGCGTCGAGCTGCGCACGGAGGTGCACGTCCCATGACCGACGCCACGACCACCGCCGCCGTCCGGCCCTCGGGCCGCGCACCCGACCAGCTGCGCGCCACGCGCATCGAGCCCGGGTTCGTGGAGACGGCGACCGGCTCGGTGCTCATCACGATGGGCGGCACGCGGGTGATCTGCACCGCGTCGGCGACCGAGGGGGTCCCCAAGTGGCGTGCCGGGTCCGGGCTGGGCTGGGTGACCGCGGAGTACGGGATGCTCCCCGCCTCGACCGGCGATCGCCGTCAGCGCGACGTCACCAAGGGCCGGCCCGACGGCCGAACCGTCGAGATCCAGCGCCTGATCGGGCGCGCGATCCGCGGCGTCGTGGACTTCGCGGCGCTCGGCGAGAACGCCATCTACCTCGACTGCGACGTGCTCACCGCCGACGGCGGCACGCGCTGCGCCTCCATCACGGGCGCCTACTGCGCCCTGGTCCTCGCCGCCGACGAGCTGCAGCGCCGCGGTGCGATCGCGCGCAGCCCGCTGACCGGCTCGGTGGCCGCGGTCTCGGTCGGGGTGGTGGGCGGCGTGCCGGTGTTGGACCTCGACTACCCCGAGGACTCGACGGCCGAGGTCGACGCGAACGTCGTGATGACCGGCGACGGCGGGCTCGTGGAGGTCCAGGCCACCGCGGAGCGCACGCCTCTGTCGCGCGCGCACCTCGACGAGCTGCTCGCGCTGGCCGCGACGGGGATCGACGAGCTCCGCGCCGAGCAGGACCGGGCGATCGCGGCCGGCCGCGCGGCGGCGGGCGGGGCGCCGGCGGACGGGCCCGGCGCCTGACGTGCGCTTCGTCCTCGCCACCCGCAACGCGCACAAGGCGCGCGAGTTCTCGGTGCTGCTCGCGCCCCACGAGGTCGTGGCGCTGCCCGACCACGTCGCGCTGCCGCCCGAGGACGGCGAGACCTTCGCCGAGAACGCGCTGGGCAAGGCCCGCGCGGCGGCAGCCGCGACGGGGCAGGTCGCCATCGCCGACGACAGCGGCATCGAGGCCGAGGCGCTGGGAGGCGCCCCGGGCGTGCGGTCGGCGCGCTACGCAGGGCAGGACGCCACGGACGAGGAGAACCTCGCCAAGCTGCTGCGGGAGGCGCCCGCCGGCACCGGGCTCGCGTACGTCTGCGCCCTCGCGCACGTCGACCCGCGCAGCGGCCGGGAGCTCGTCGTGGAGGGGCGCTGCACCGGGCGCGTCGCCGAGCGGCCCGGCGGCGACGGGGGCTTCGGCTACGACCCCGCGTTCGTCCCCGACGACGACGCAACCGGCAGGACGATGGCGCAGCTCGACCCGGCCGAGAAGGACGCCATCAGCCACCGGGGTCGTGCGGCGCGCGCGCTCCTGGCCCGTCTGCAGGGAGGCTGAGCGGCATGGGGGCAGCGGCCGGCACGACCGCCACCGCCGGTGTCCCGCACGGGGACCGGTCGGGCGTGGCGCTGCTGTCGATCGCCTCCAACTCCGTCCTGATCCTGCTGAAGGTGGTTGCCGGCACGCTGACGGGGTCCGTGGCGATGCTGACCGAGGCGCTGCACTCGTCGCTGGACCTGGTCGCGTCGATCGTCGCCTACTTCTCGATCCGCAAGGCCGACGAGCCCGCCGACGAGAACCATCCGTTCGGTCACGAGAAGGTGGAGGACCTCGCCGCCGGCATCGAGGGGGTGCTGATCCTCGTCGGCTCGGGGGTCATCGTCTTCGAGGCCGTCCGGCGCCTGGTCATCGGCGGCGAGGTGGAGAAGGTCGGCATCGGCCTGGCCGTCCTGGCGCTGTCGATCGTCGTCAACCTCGTCGTCAGCGGACGGCTGCTGCGCCGCGCCCACGAGGCCGGGGGGTCGCCGGCGCTCGAGGCCGACGCGTCGCATCTGCGCACCGACGCCGCGACCTCCGCCGGCGTGTTCGTGGGGCTGGCGCTCGTCGAGGTCACGGGCGCCCAGTGGCTGGACCCCGTCGCCGCGCTGGTCGTGGCCGCCGCGATCGTGGTCGCCGGCGTCCGGATCATCAACCGCTCGGGCCGGGTGCTCGTCGACGAGGCGCTGCCGGAGGACGAGCTGCGCCGGATCCACGCGACGATCGCCGGCCACGGCGACCCGCAGGTGCTCGCATTCCACGCGCTGCGGGCCCGCCGCGCCGGCCACCGGCGGCTCGTCGACCTGCACGTGCAGTTCCGCTCGGGCACGACGCTGGAGGCCGCGCATGACTCCGCGCACGCGCTGCAGGACGCGATCAGCGACGCGCTGGGCGGGGCGGACGTGCTCATCCACGCCGAGCCCGAGGACCGCGTGCGGCCGGGCACGGAGGTGGCGCCCCAGGCGCGGGGCCGCGCGCCCGCGGACCGCGGCTGAGCGCTGCGGCGGCGGGGGCGTGCGCTGCGGCGGGGACGACCGGGGCGCCAAGCGCCGCCGCCACGAGGAGGCCGCGACGGCTCGCGCGGTCGGTGGTCGAGGCGGTGGTCATGGCGCCGAGCGCCCGGCGGGCGCCGTCGCATCGTGGAGCGCCCCTGAGATTTCGGGCGGCCGGCTCAGCGCAGGTTGATCGCCGCCGACAGGGCGACGGCCCCGGACAGCGCGGCGTAGCCGCGGTAGTCCGCCAGCAGCAGGATCACGCCGGCGACGAGGAAGCCGAGGACCGTGACCAGCCAGGCGATGCGCTGCAGGGACATCGCCGCGCAGTCTCCCGGACGGCGCGGCGGCATGCGGGCACCCCCGGGCGGCGCCGCCCGGAGGTGCCCGCCGCCGGGTTCAGAGCCGGAAACCCAACCCCTTGCACCCCAGGGAGTCGAACTGCTTCTCGAGGGCGTCGAGGTCCTCGGCCGCCTGCTGGTTGAGGCTGCCGTCCGGGTTCTCGAACCGCCCGGCCGCCAAGCTGAACTTCAGGACGACCACGCCGCAGCGGACCTTGCCGAGGAAGCGGCGCGCCTCGGGCCCGTCGCCGGCGCCCGCCCCGGACACCTCGGCGTCGGCGACGGGGTCGGTGCCCGTGCTGGAGGCCGTCGCGACCGTGCCGGTCGACCGGGTGGCGACGCCCTGGATGATCCCCGTGTTCGTCGTGACCCACTCGGCCTCCACGCGCCGGCCCCCGAGGGTCGTGGTGAGGCGGCGCAGGCCGGCGCCCGCCACGGCCTCCTGGACCCCGAACTTCACGGTGCCGGTGGCGGCCGCCCGCCCGTTGCGCGAGCGGGTGAGCCGGACGGTGAGGCGGCCGTCACGGAGGCTGCCGGTCAGCCGGCTGCCCCGAGTGCCGGAGAGGTCCAGGCGCCCGTCGCGCACCCGGCCGGCCAGCCGGCGCCACAGCCGCCTGCCGTCACAGAGGAACGCCACGGCGGCGCCGCTGCGATGCACGACGACCGCCAGCGCCGTGCCGCCGGCGTGGCCGACGTACTCGGTCGTGCCGGGCAGGTCCGCCTTGTCATCGGGATCGGGCAGCGCGGCGCGCAGCTTCGCGCCGGTGGTGGGCGTGGCTGCCTGCGCGGCGGTCCAGCCGCTGCCGGCCAGGGTCAGCAGGACGGCCAGCCCGGTCGCCCGGCGGTGGTGCGTGGAACGCGACATGGTCTCCCCTCGTATGTGGTGGCGTGCCCGGACCGGCCCGCTGCGGACCGGTCCGCGTTTCGTGATCACTCGCAGCCCTGACCGCTGAGCTGGTTGAGGCGATCGGTCCAGAACTTGATCGCCTGCTCCTTCTTGCGGTTCTCGTTGAAGCCCGACGTCGTCCTGCCGTTCCAGAACTCGAGGTTCTGCAGGGCCTTGTCGATCGCGGCCTCCAGCTCGCCGCAGGACGTGCCGGTCGTCTGGCCCAGCACCGGAGCGGGCTCGCGCGGCGCCGTGGTGCCCGGCCCGGTCGAGCCGGCCGACGTCTGCGTGGTGTCGCCGGCGGTCGTGGTCGTCGTGGTGGCGACGGCCTGCTTCGGGCCGCTGTCGGTGTCGGTCACCCCGGTCAGCCCCGCCCGCGTGAGGATCCAGCCCAGGACCTCGCGCCGCCCGCCGGCAGCGCGCACCCGCCGGAACAGGCCGCGCCCGCCCTCGGCGCCGACCGCGCTGAACCGGCGTGCCGACGCACCGGCCAGGTGGACACGGCCCTGCACCCGCCCCCCGGCGAGCGTCGCGCGCAGCGTGCTGCCGTCCTCGGCGCGCGCGACGAGGCGGCTGCCGTCCGCCGACCCGGTCATCCAGCGGCCGATCGAGCGACCGTCGCAGACGTACGCCACGACCGACCCCTGACGCACGACGACGGCGACCTGCAAGGTGCTCGCCGCCACGCGGCCGACGAACGTGCGGGCAGCCTGGGGGCGGCCGGCGCCGGGCGCCGGGATCTGCGCGGCGCGTTGCGCCGCGCCACCGGTGGACCGCGCGGCGGAGGCGGGTGACGGCGCGTCGTCGTCCCCGCAGGCCGGCAGGGCGACGACGAGGACGAGGACGGCGACGGTGAGGGCGCGACGGGTCATGGGAAGGTCCTTGGACGAGGTGGCGCGTGGTGCAGGCGAGGATCGGGCGTGGGCGCCTCGGTGGCATCGGGGTGGCCCTCGGGTCTTTCTGGGGCCACCCCCCCGAGGTTCTGCCGTGGCGCCGGCGTTCAGCCGGGTGCGGGAGCGAGGTTGGCCCGGACCGCGCGGCCGAGGGCCCGCGGCGCCAGGAACCGGCTCGGGCGCATCGAGCGGGTGGCGAACCGCTCGAAGTGCCGGGCCATCTCCGGGTCGCGCGCCGCGGCGCGCAGCATGAGCCGCTCGACCGGGTTGGCGGGGCGGGCCTGCGCCGCCTGGTCGAGCAGTCGGGCGTGGCCGGCGAGCTCGTGGTGATGTCGGCGCGCGTAGCGGGACAGCGCGCGGTCCAGCGAGCCGTCGCCCCGCAGTGCGGGCGCGACGGCGTCGGCCAGCCAGGCGCCCGACTGCAGCGCCCAGCCGCAGCCGATGGCCATGGTCGGGTCGCACGTCAACGCCGCGTCGCCGACGAGCGCGAGCCCCGGCCCTGGCGCGGGCGGCCGCGCCACGGCGGGGTAGTCGACGTAGCCCACGAACGGGGACACCCGCACGGCGTCGGCGAAGGACGGCCCCGGCGGCACGGTGCGCATGAGCCGCGCGAACGCGCCGTCGAGGTCGGCCTTGACGTCCGCGAGCCGATCCTTGTGCAGGAACGCCGCCAGCAGCGTCAGGCCGTCGTCGTTCGGGGCGGCGATGAAGACGTCGGGCTCGAGCATCCAGAGGGCGGCCCGCTCCTCGGGCAGCCGCTCGACGCCGGCGAAGTAGGCCATCCAGCAGCAGCGGGCGTTGGGCCGCCGGCGGGCCGGCGCCCTGGCCAGCTCGGCGGTGCGCGACGCCCGCCCGTCGGCGCCGACGACCAGCGAGGCCCGGATGGCGGTCTCCTGGCCCGTGCGGTCGCGGACGACCACGCCCGTGCAGCGATCGCCGTCGCCCAGCAGTTCCACCGCGGTGCGCCCGCCGGCGTACCGGACGCCGGGCGCCGCCCGGGCGGCGTCGCGCACGATCGGGTCGAGCTTGGAGCGGCGCAGGCTGTAGCCGTGGGCGCGCGGCGCGCCCGGCTGTGGCCGAGGGGCGATCCAGCCCCACCGGGTGTGCAGGTCGGCGCTGTTGCGCACGGCGCCGGCGGCCTCCATCGCGGGCACGACGCCGAGCCGCTCGAGCACCGGGGTCGCGCTGGCCTGCAGGAAGTGACCGCACAGGCGCTTGTGCGCCGCCGGGTCGGGGCTGCGCTCGATGAGCGCCACGTCGGCGCCCTGGCGGCCGAGCAGCGTGGCGGCCGTGCAGCCCGCGAGGCTCGCGCCCACGACGGCGACGTCCACGCGCAGCTCGCGGCGTCCCCTACGATCGTCGCTCTGGGATCCGGTCATGCGGGGATCGTCCGCCCGGCGGCCTCCGCGAACATCGTGCGACCACCGCAGTCTTTGGCGACCCCCACCGCAACGTCCGGCGCACCGCTGCTGGAGCGCGAGGGCGAGCTGGCCCGGCTGCGGGAGGTGCTCGACGCGGCCGCCCACGGCCACGGCGGCGCAGCGGTCGTCGTGGGCCCGGCCGGGATCGGCAAGACGAGCCTGCTCACCGCGACCCGGGAGGCCGCGACCGAGAGCGGCTTCCGCGTCCTGGCAGCCCGCGGCGG
>DASPKC010000157.1:0-7837 GCA_035628295.1 Baekduia sp. | reverse complement strand
CACCACGCCGGCGCAGCTCGCGACGCTGGTCTTCCGCTACGAGCCGTTCGTGCTCGCGCCGAAGCACAGGACCGTCGGCGTCGCCTTCCGCGGCGGCCGGGCCTTTGTGCTCACCGGCCGGTAGCGCGGTTCCCCGCGCCGCCGGCCGGTCGTCGTCGTTCGGCGCTCCCCAGCGCCGCCGCTCGTCAGGCGGTCCGGTACCCCCGTGACCGGACCGCCCGACGGCGAGTTCCACACACACGCGTCGTCCGAGGATCTGACCTCGTGGAGCGCATGATGCGGGCGCCGGCGCGCCAGTCCCATCCCCCGGTCGCGGGATCGGACGGGGGACCCGGCCCACCGCAGGGTGTGTGGCGCGGCAGCCGCCGTGTCACGGCTCCCCCGACGACCGCCGCGCACACCACCCCCGGCACGGGTCTCCCCGGACCTCCGCGCGATGTTCGCGCCCGGCGGGCGCGATCCTGCGCGTGCAACAGCGCTGTCAGTCGGCGGGTGCGAGGCGCAGCGCCGCGCGCAGGCGCTCGCGCACGCCGGCGTCCGGCTCGGCCTGCGAGCCCGCGCGGACGCGCTGGTCGGGCTGGCGCGACCAGTTGAACAGCGCGAGGTCGAGCCCCGCGACCGGCGCGCCGGCCGCGGCGGCGAGCTCGTGGATGCGGCGGTCGAGCAGCACGACGTCGCCGATCCCGAAGATGCGCTTGGCGGCCACGGCGACCGGGTCCGCCGGCGCGGTGCGCAGCTCCAGCGACCACGGCTCGGCCTCCACCAGCCCCAGGCGCGAGGCCAGGAGCAGCAGCTCGAAGCGCGCAGCGCGGTGCAAACCCGGCAGCGCGAGGCGCTCGAAGGCACGGTCGAAGCGCCGCTGCGGCTCCCATGACGGCTCGCCGGTGAGGGCCGCCACCTGGCCGCCGGCCTTCGCGGCCCAGCCCCGGTAGGCCGCGACCGTCGCCTCGGCGCGCTTGGGGTCGAAGGCGGTGCGCTCGCCGAGGGCGACCCCGCCGGCGGTCGGCAGCTCGCCTGTGGCCCACGGCACGCGGGCCGCCCGGATCCCGGCCCACGGATCGTCGTCCTCGGTCGGGGCCAGCCAGGCCACGAGGAAGCACAGCCACGCCGCCTCCTCGCGGTCCTCGAGCCCGGCGATCTCCGCCAGCAGGCCCGGGGGCGCGACCTCCAGCTCCTCCAGCCGGGCGGCGGAGAACGCGATCTCGTCGGCCAGCCGCGCCGCGTCGGCGCTGGCGCGCAGCCCCGGGACGAGGTCGGAGGCGAAGCCGTCGTCGGCCGCGCGCGCCATCCGCTTGACCACCAGCGTCCCGCCGCCGCGCGACGTGGACGAGCGCTTGGGCTTGGCCGGCGCGCCGGGGCGCTTCTCGCGGCGCGTCGACGCCGGGGACGACGGCTGCGTGCGCGGCTTGCGGCTGCAGATCGGGCAGTTCTCGGCGAAGCGGTTGTGGCGGCAGAAGGTCGGCAAGGGCCCAGGAGTGTAGGAGCGCCCGCGCGCCGCAGGGCCTACAGGTTGTCCAGGGTCTGTCCACGCGCGCATGCGCCCTCTACCACCGGGCACGTCGGACTGCATGTCAGGCATCCCCACCACCGAGCGCTTCTCGCGTGAGTCGGCGGGAACGGACTCCTCCGGGAGCCCGACCCAGCAGGCCGCCGAGCGGGCGCAGCAGAAGGCACAGGAGGGCGCGGAGAAGGCCAAGGGCGCTGTGCGCACCCAGGTCGACGAGCGCTCCACGCAGATCGGCGAGCAGCTCGGCACGCACGCGTCCGACGCCCGCACCATCGCCGAGGAGCTGCGCAAGCAGGGCAAGGACGGCCCGGCCAAGGCCGCCGAGCAGGCCGCCGAGCGCGTCGAGCGCGTCGGGGGCTACCTGCAGCAGTCCGACGCCGACCGGATCCTCTCCGACGTCGAGAACTACGCGCGCCAGAACCCGTGGGCCGTCGTGGCCGGCGGACTCGCCGCCGGGTTCCTCGCCTCGCGCTTCGTCAAGGCCTCGACTCAGCAGCGCCAGGTCAGCGCCTCGACGACGCCGCGCCGCGAGCTGCCCCAGCCGCCGGCCGCCACCCCGGCGCGCCCGGCCGAGTTCGCCGACCCGGCTCCCGCGCCCGCGCCGCCCGCCGGCACCGGCGGCATGACCGACGGCGTCGGCACGACCTCGGTCCCCGGCCGCCCCACGCTCTGACGATGGCCGGCCCCTCGTCACCGGACCTGCGTGACCGTCCGATCGGCGAGCTGCTCAAGCAGCTCTCCGAGGAGACGTCGACGCTCGTCCGGCAGGAGATGGCCCTGGCCCGTGCGGAGCTGACGCAGCAGGGCAAGCAGGCCGGCAAGGGCGCCGGCATGTTCGGCGGCGCCGGGCTCTTCGGGCTCGGGGCGTTCGGCGCGCTGACCGCCTGCCTGATCCTCGCGCTCGACACCGCCATGGCCGGCTGGCTCGCGGCGCTCGTCGTGACCGCCGTCTACGCCGCGATCGCCGGCGTGCTGGCGCTGCAGGGCCGCAACAAGATCAAGGATGCGACGCCTCCGGCGGAGCAGACCAAGGAATCCGTGAAGGAGGACGTGCGATGGGTCAAGACCCGGAAGTGATCCGCAAGGACATCGAGGACACACGCGAGCGCATGGGCGACACCGTCGACGCGCTCGGCTACAAGGCGGACGTCAAGTCCAGGACGCAGGAGGCGGTGAGCGACAAGGTGAGCGCGGCGAAGGACAGGATCGGGGGCGTCGCCCAGACGGCCCAGGACAAGGTCGGCGGCGTCGCCGAGGCCACCCCGTCGACGGGCGACGTCAAGCACACGGCGCGCCGCGCCGGCGGCATGGCGCAGGACAACCCGCTCGGCCTGGCCATCGGCTCGGTCGCCGTCGGCTTCCTGGCGGGTCTGCTGATCCCGTCGACGTCGGTCGAGCAGGAGCACATGGGCCCGATCGCCACCGACGTCAAGGACAAGGTCATGGAGACCGGACAGGAGGCGCTCGAGCACGGCAAGCAGGTGGTCCAGGAGACCGCCCAGACCGCCGCGCAGACCGCCCAGGAGAAGGGTCAGGAGCACGCGCAGGAGCTCAAGGACTCGGCGCAGCAGACGGCCCAGGAAGTCGGCTCGCGCTGACAGGCGTGCACCGCGGGGCCCGGCCCCGTGGTGCGCAACGACCGAGGGCCTCCCGTGTGGGGAGGCCCTCGTCGTGCTTCAGGTGCGCTGCGGCGCTACGCGCGGCAGGCGCGCGCCTGGCGCTTGCGGACGACCTCGTAGCCGGGACGGGTCGAGCCGTCGCCGCGGATGAGGCCCGCGTCGAACGACGCGCCCGCCAGGCCCGGGTTGAACTGGTAGATGTACAGGCGCTCGATCTGCTTGAACTTCTTGGCGATCGAGAACATGCAGCCCAGCGCCTTCGTGGCGCGCTCCTCGGAGAACGGCAGGCTGGTGCCGAGCTTGACGATGCCGCCGGTCTCGGTCAGCCAGATCTTCTGGCCCTTGCCGATCGCCTTGAGGATGGCGGCGGTGCGCTTGGTCGAGAAGCGGTTGGTGTCGGAGTAGTTGTGCACGCCCCAGTACCTGGGCGCCCGTCGGCCGGCGACCCTCTTGAAGGCCTGGATGTACTTGACGGCCGGGCCCGGGTTGCGCTCGTCGAGGATGTCGATCGCGGCGATCTTCTTGCCCTTGAAGACCGACTTGGCGACCTTGTAGAGCCCGAAGAGGCGCTTGGCGCCCGAGCTGCCCTTGCACAGGCCGCGCGGCTGGCCCTCGGTGCGCCCGCCCTCCTGGCAGCGGTTGATCTCGTTCCAGACCGTCACGTCGCTGACCCGCCGGTAGGCGGCGCGGAAGGCGCGCATCTCGCGCTTGAACTCCGACGTAGACGGCACGCGCTGCTCCTTGCCGGGCAGGCGCGAGTGCTCGAAGGCGACCAGGATCCGCTGGCGCGAGGCCAGCGCGGCGCGGTACCAGGCGTCCCAGCGGGCGAGCTGGTTGCGGTCGCTCATGACGTCGTACGGCGCGATGTAGCGCGCGACCTTCAGCTTGAGCGGCGCGTAGAGCGGGTTGGTGAACGTCGAGGCCTGCTGGTCGCTGATGCCGACGGTGGCGGCCGGAGCGGCGGCCGGGACGGCGAGCAGCGTGGCGAGGAGCGCCAGCGGCAGCACGAGGCGTCGCTTCATGTGATCGTGGTTCCCCTGGGTGGTGGATCGGGCGGGACGGAGCGGCAGCCCTAGGCTAGCCACCAACGCCATCGGCCCGTGGCGGGCGCGCCTTTAGCCCCGGCGTTCGGCCAGGCGCTCGAAGCCGGCGGTGAACACGGCCGTCAGCAGCTCGAGGCCCGCTTCGACGTCCTGCGCGCCCCCGCGCTCGAGGATGCGCACTCCGACCTCGAAGCCGGCGCCGATCATCGCCGTGGCCATGAGCTCGACGTCGTGCTCGGGCAGCCGGCCCGCGGCGACGCCGGCCTGCAGGTCGACGATGAGGTCCTCGGTGCTGCCACCCAGCGCGGGGTCGTCGAACATCGCGCGGATCGTCCCGGCGTTGCGGCGCAGCAGCTCGAACGTCCGGCGGTCCTCGGTGAGGAACGCGAGGTACGCCTCGTAGCCGGCGCGGACGAACTCCTCGAGCGTGGTGGCCGACCCGCGGGCGGCGGAGACCCGCTCCCGGGCCGCGCCGGCGACCTCGTCGAGGAGGGCGTGGAAGACCGCCTCCTTGTCGGGGAAGTAGTTGTAGAAGGTGCCGGTCGCCAGGTCGGTGCGGCGGACGATGTCGCGCACGGACGCCGCCCCGTAGCCCATGTCGGCGAAGACCGCGCGCGCGGCCTCGAGGATGGCGGCGCGGTTGGCCTGCTTCGTGCGTTCGCGCTTGCCGAGCTCGGCGGTCTCCTCAGGCATCCGGGGCGGACCCTAGAGGTCCGCGCGATCCTCCGGCGGCGCGCGCGAGGTGGAGGGAGATCCCCCATACCGGCGGGCCCTGCGCGGCTGCACCCTCGCTGCATGTCCGCACACCGCATCACCATCGCCGCGACGCTGGGCCTCGCCGGTCTGGGGGCCGGCCTCACGCCCGCGGTCGCCGCCACGCCGACCACGGGGGCGCAGCTGCGCGCCGCGCTGCCCGACCCCGACGACAAGGACCTCGCCGGCGCCACGGAGTTCGTGGGCAACGCCGGCCCGACCGCTCTGGCGGTCGTCGTGCACCGCAGCGGCGCCGCCATCGCCTTCCTGTGCGACGGGCGCAAGACGTGGACGCGCTTCGCCGGGAAGGTGCGCAACGGGCGCCTGGATCTGCAGGGGACCAAGGGCGCCCGGTTGACCAGCAGCGCCGGCGGGACGGCCATCACGGTCACGGTGCGCCGTCGCGGCACGACGGCGAAGACGTTCAAGCTGCGCAAGGCCGCGCAGGGCGCCGGGCTGCGCCGCCTCGTCGTCTCGGGCCTCGAGGCGGAGTGGGTCACGACCAACAGCGGTCTCGTCAAGGGGGTCGCGACCAAGGCGGGGACCGCCCGGCTGGCCACGAACAGCAGCGCCGCCACCACCGACCAGGGCGGCGACGTGACCGATCCGGGCACCGGCGGCAACGTCGGCAGCGGGGACGTCACGACGCGCGGGTTCATCAACCGCATCCGGTGCGGTGTGATCGTGCTGAAGCACGCCCGCGCCCAGGGCGCCGCGCTCGCGGGGACGGGATCCCTCACCGCGCCGCAGGAGTTCCAGCAGCAGTTCGGCGAGAACAACTGCTTCGACGAGGGCTTCGCCCTCTAGGGCGGAGGGACGCGGACAAGCCGCCGGTCGCAGCGCTTGCGGCCGGCGGCGTCCGGCGCGTACGCTGGCGGTGTGGGATCGGGGGGCCCCACGCCGCTGGTCGGGCGCGACGTCGAACTGGGCGAGCTGGAGCGCGCTCGGGCCGTCGCCGCGTTCGACGAGCCCGGCGCCATCGAGGTCGTGGGTGAGCCCGGCATCGGCAAGAGCCGCCTGCTCGGCGAGCTCGCCGACCGCTGCCGCCGCGACGGGTGGCTCGTGCTGGAGGGACGCGCCAGCGAGTTCGAGCGCGAGGTCCCGTTCGCGGTCTGGATCGACGCGCTGGAGGACCATGTCCTCGCCCACGCGCCGGAGGCGGCCGCGACGCTGGACCAGCTCCTGGGCGCCGCCGCCGCACCCGTGCCGTCCGAGCGCTTCCGCACGCACCGGGCGGTGCGCGCCCTCCTGGCCGCCCTGGCCGCCGACCGCCCGCTGCTCGTGGTCCTCGACGACCAGCAGTGGGCCGACGGGGCGTCGCTGGAGCTGCTGGCGCACCTGCTGCGCCGCCCGCCCGTTGCGGCGGTGCTGCTGGCGCTGGCCCACCGCCCGGGGGCCGACGGCGCGGCCCTGCGCGCCGTCCTGCGCCCCCACGCGGCCCGCCGGCCGATCACCCGGATCGCGCTCGGACCGCTGGACCGCGCCGCCGCCGCGGCCCTGCTCACGGACGTCGCCGAGCCGGTGCTGCGCGCCCGCCTGCACGCCGACAGCGGCGGCAACCCGCTCTTCCTGCAGGAGCTCGCGCGCGCCGCGGCCCGTGGCGGCGCGGCCGCCCTGCCACCCGCGGTGGCGAGTGCCGTCGGCGACGCGCTGCGCGGGCTGCCCGCCGCCCTGCGCACCGCGGCTCATGCCGCCGCCGTCGCCGGCGAGCCCGTCGACGCCGGCCTCGCCGCAGCCGCGGCCGGCTGCGACGACCTGGCGCCGGAGCTCGACGCGCTCGCCGCCCACGACGTGCTGCGCGCCGGCCCCGACGGCGGCCTGCGCTTCCGCCACCCCGTCGTGCACCGCGCCGTCCACGAGGACGCCCCGCCCGCCTGGCGCCAGGCGGCGCACGCGCGCGTCGAGGCCGAGCTGGCCCGGCGGGGCGCCCCCGCCCCCGCCCGGGCCGCGCACGTCGTGCGCTCCGGCCGGCGAGACGACGCCGCCGCGGCGGTCCTGGCCGACGCCGGCCACGCGACCGCCGGTCGCGCGCCGACCGTCGCTGCCCACTGGTACGGCGCGGCGCTCGACATGCTCGGCGACCGCCACCCGCGCCGGCTCGTGCTGCTCGTCGCGCGGGCGGCGGCCCGCGCCAACGCCGGCGAGCTGGCGGCCAGCCGGGAGGACCTGCACGCCGCCCAAGCGCTGCTGCCCCACGGCGACCCCGGCCGCCTGCGCGTCGTGGCGCTGTGCGCGAAGCTCGAGCACCTCCTCGGCCGCCACGCCGAGGGCCGCGCGCTGCTGCAGGCGGCCCTGGCCGACGCCGGGCGGGCCCCCCCGGCCGACGTCGCGGCCCTGCAGATCGAGCTGGCCGCCAACAGCTTCTTCACCGCGGACTTCGCCGACCAGCGCACGTGGGCGCGCCTGGCCCACCGCACCGCCCGGGCGTGCGGCGCGCCGGAGCTCGTCGCCGCCGCCACGGTCTACCTCGCGGGCGCGGAGTACGTCGCCGACGACGTACCTGCCGCGCTGAGCCTGGCCGAGGACGCCGCGCGGCGGGTGGACGCCCTCGACGACGGCCGGCTCGGCGCCCGCGCCGACGCGGTCGGCTGGCTGGGATGGGTGGAGCTCTACCTCGAGCGCCTCGACGACGCCGCCCGCCACCTCGACCGGGCGCTCGCGCTCGCCCGCGCCGCCGGGCGGGGCGGGAGCATCGTCTTCGCCCAGATCGCGCGGTCGGGCGTCGAGCGCTGGCGCGGCCGGCTGCCGGCGGCGCTCGAGGCCGCCGACGAGGCGGTCGACGGCGCGCTGCTCGTCGACCGCGGCCCGCTGCTGACGTGGGCGCTCACGGCGCGGGCCGACGCGGCGCTGCTGTGCGGCGACGTCGACGGCGCGGTGGCCGCCGCACAGGAGGCGATCGCCCACGACCTCGGCGA
>DASPKC010000156.1:0-2042 GCA_035628295.1 Baekduia sp. | reverse complement strand
CCAGCTCGAGGCGATCTGCGGCGAGGCCCGCGCGCGCTGGCGGCTCGACGACGTGCTGGTGATCCATCGCGTCGGCGAGCTGCGCCCGCTCGACCAGATCGTGCTGGTCGCCGTCACCTCGGCGCATCGCGGCGAGGCCTTCGCGGCCTGCGAGTTCGTGATGGACTGGCTGAAGACGCGGGCGCCGTTCTGGAAGAAGGAGGCGACGCCCCGCGGCGCGCGCTGGGTCGACGCCCGCGAGTCCGACGAGGCGGCCGCCGCGCGCTGGGGGCGCGGCCCGGCCCGCGCGGCCGAGCCGTCCCCGGGCGGGCCGCCCGACGCGCCGGGCGACGGGCCCGGCGGCGACGGCGCAGGCGGGGGCGACGGCGGCGGGGCGGGCGGCGAATGACCGTCCCCGGGCCCGGCGCCTGGCTCGCGGTGGCCGCGGGCGCGGCGCTCGGCGCCTGGGCCCGCTGGGGGCTCGCGCTGGCGCTGAACCGCGCCGGGCAGCCGCTGCCCTGGGGCACGCTCGTCGCCAACGTCGTCGGCGGCCTCGCGATCGGCGCGGCGCTCGCCGCCTTCGAGCGGCGTCCCGAGCTCGCCGACGCGTGGCGGCCGTTCGTCGTGACCGGCTTCCTCGGCGCGATGACCACGTTCTCGACCTTCTCGGCCGAGTCGCTCGCGATGCTCCAGCGCGGCGCGGTCGGGCCCGCGCTCGCGCACTCGGCGCTGCATCTGGCGGGCTCGCTCGGCGCGGCCGCGATCGGCTGGCGGCTGCTGCGCTGAGCGCCTGCCCGGAGCGGCTCAGCCGGGCGGCGCCAGCCCGAGGGCCGCGAGCAGCGCGTCGCGGCGCAGCGGCTTCGCGAGCAGCCCGTCGAAGCCCGCCGCGAGCAGGGCACCGAGCGCGTCCTCGTCCCCGGCGGTCCAGGCGAGCACCCGCAGGCCGGCCAGCCGCGGCTCGGCACGGACCGCCGCGCACACCTCCGCGCCCCCCATGCCCGGCAGGCCGACGTCGAGCAGCACCGCATCGAACCGCCCCGACGCCAGCCGCGCCAGCGCGGCCGGTCCGTCCGCCGCCTCCTCGACCGTCGCGCCCGCACGCTCGAGGTGGGTGCGCGCGATCAGCCGGTTGACGGCCTGGTCGTCGACGATCAGCACGTTCATCGCGGCGCTCCTGTCTCGGCCGGTGCACGGCGGTCGGCCGGCCCTAATTGTCGGTCCCCTTGAATCCCGTGTCGCCGACCCCACCATTCCGGGCAGACGAGCGGCCACGCCGCGATGGACCACGTTCCGGGGAACCCGATGCGACTCGACAAGCTGACCACCCAGTTCCAGCAGGTGCTCGCCGACGCCCAGAGCCTCGCGCTGGCGAGCGACCACCAGTACATCGAACCGCTGCACCTGCTGTCGGCGGTCATCGGCCAGGCCGACGGCTCCGGGCGCGCCGTGCTCGAGCGCGCGGGCGTCCGCATGTCCGTGCTCAAGCCCGCGGTCGACGCCGCGCTGAAGCGGCTGCCGCAGGTCTCGGGCACCGGCGGCGACCTGCAGATCGGCCGCGAGACCGTCGCGCTGCTGAACCTCGCCGAGAAGGAGGCCGGCAAGCGCGGCGACCAGTACATCGCCACCGAGATGGTGCTGCTCGCGCTCGCCGAGGACCGCGGCGAGGCGGGGCGCGTCGCGCGCGAGGCGGGGCTGGAGCGCCGCGCGCTCGAGACCGCGATCGACGGGATCCGCGGCGGCCAGACGGTCGGCAGCCCGGAGGCCGAGGGCCAGCGCGAGGCGCTGAAGAAGTACACGCTCGACCTGACCGAGCGGGCGCGCCAGGGCAAGCTCGACCCGGTCATCGGCCGCGACGACGAGATCCGCCGCACGATCCAGATCCTGCAGCGGCGCACGAAGAACAACCCGGTGCTGATCGGCGAGCCCGGCGTGGGCAAGACCGCGATCGTCGAGGGCCTCGCGCAGCGGATCGTCAACGGCGAGGTGCCGGACACGCTGAAGGACAAGCGGGTGCTGTCGCTCGACATGGCCGCGCTGCTCGCGGGCGCGAAGTACCGCGGCGA
>DASPKC010000155.1:0-2366 GCA_035628295.1 Baekduia sp. | reverse complement strand
AGGCGCTCGTCACCCGCCTGCGCGACGACGTGGTGCCCGAGGCGCTCGCGGGCACGGGGATCGAGGCGCACATCGGCGGCGTCACCGCGGCGCTCGACGACCAGAGCGCGTACATCACCGACCGGATGCCGGTGTTCATCGCCGGCGTGGTCGCCCTGTCGTTCCTGCTGCTGCTGGCGGCCTTCCACTCGCCGCTCATCGCGCTGAAGGCGGCGATCATGAACCTGCTGTCCGTCGGGGCCGCCTACGGCGTCATGACCCTCTTCTCCCAGGGCGGCACGCTGGGCGGGCTCATCGGGCTCGACCAGGAAGTCCCCATCGCGCCGTTCATGCCGGTGATGATGTTCGCGATCCTGTTCGGCCTGTCGATGGACTACGAGGTCTTCCTGGTCTCCCGCATCCGCGAGGAGTACCTCAAGGACGGCGACACCCGGCGGGCGGTGGCCGACGGCCTGGCCAAGACCGCGCGGGTGATCACCGCCGCCGCCGCGATCATGGTCGTCGTCTTCCTGGCGTTCCTCGCGGCGCCCGACGTGTTCCTGAAGCTTTTCGGGATCGGCCTGGCGTCGGCGATCTTCCTCGACGCGACGGTCGTCCGGATGGTGCTGGTCCCGGCGGTGATGCAGCTGCTGGACCACCGCAACTGGTGGATCCCGAACTGGCTGGAGCGGATGCTGCCGCGCCTGGACGTCGAGGGAGTGGCGCCCGCCGGCGCCGAGGGCCGGGCCTAGCGCGATGCGCCTGCGCGGCCGCTGCGGCGGCCGCGCAGCGCGCTTGGGTCAGGCCGGGGCGGCGGTCCGCTCGTGCCGGCGGCGGAAGATCTCGGTCAGCGAGACGGCGTCGTCCGCGCCGGCCTCGTCGCGGGCCCACTGGCCGAGGGTGTGCAGCGCCTCGTCGTCGTGCTCGGTCAGCCGCTCGGTGCGCACGTGGCCGGCGAGCAGCTCGCCGTTGTCGGCGTCGACGGTGACCTCGCGGCCCTCCAGCGCGGTCGCGACGCCGACGCCGACGCCGACGACGCAGGCGACGTGCAGCTCGCGGCTGACCACGGCCGCGTGCGACGTGGCGCCCCCCACCTCCGTGACGATGCCCTTGACGACGGCCATGGCGTGCACGTCGTCGGGGTTCGTCGTGGGGCGCGCGAGGATGACGTCCTCGCCGGCCAGCGCGCGGTCCTCGGCCTCGTCGACGTCGGTGACCACGACGCCGTGCACCACGCCCGGCGAGGCGGGCCGGCCCGTGGCCAGCACCTGGGCGCCGGCGCGCGCGGCCGGGTCGACGTGGGTGGAGAGCATCGCGGCGACGTGCTCGGGCCGAACGTGGTCCAGCGCCTCGGCGCGGTCGATGACGCCCTCCTGCTCGAGCAGGACGGCCAGCCGCACGGCGGCCGGCGCCGAGCGCTTGGCCGCGCGCGTCTGCAGCAGCCACAGCTTGCCCGACTGCACGGTGAACTCGATGTCCTGCACGTCGCGACCCTCGCGCTCGAGGGTCGTGGCGAGCTCCAGCAGCTGGGCGTGCACCTGCGGCAGGTCGGTCTCGAGGGCGTCGAGGTGGTGCGGGTCGTGGCTGCCGGAGACGACGTCCTCGCCCTGGCCGCGCACGAGCCACTCGCCGTAGGGCTCGGCCCCGCCGGTCAGCGGGTTGCGCGTGAACAGCACGCCGGTCCCGGAGCGGTCGTCGAGGTTGCCGAAGACCATCGCCTGGACGGTGACGGCGGTGCCGCCCTCCTCGCCGAGGCCGCGCTCCTTGCGATAGGTGATCGCCCGGCGCGAGCGCCAGGACGCGAACACGGCGGCGATCGCGTGGTGCAGCTGCTCCCACGGGTCGGCCGGCGGTGCCTCGCCGACGATGGCGGCGAACTGCTCGGCGAAGCGCCGCGCGACGTCGGCGGCGAACGCCGTGTCGCCCGACAGCGCCGCGAGCGCGTCCTGCACCTCGCCGGTGATGCCCAGGTTGAGGACCGTGTCCATCATCCCCGGCATGGACGTCGGCGCCCCGGAGCGCACGGACACCAGCAGCGGCCGCTCGCCGCCGCCGAAGCGGTGCCCGGTCTGCTGCTCGAGATGGGCCATGGCCTGCGGGAGCGCGTCCAGGACGTCCTGCGCGACGCGGTCGCCGGCCTCGTGGTAGCGCCGGCACTCGTCGGTCGTGATGACGAAGGCCGGCGGGACCGGCACGCCGAGGCGCAGCATGTGGGCGATGCCCCACGCCTTGCCGCCCAGCTGCTCGCGGCCGAGCTCGACGCCTGCGGTCAGCGGCAGCACGGGCATCTACTCGGCCCGCCCGGCCAGCGCCTCGTCCTGGCGCGAGCGCCCGGCCAGGCCGATCAGGTCCTCGTGCAGCTCGAACCAGACCGTGTGGTAGCTGTC
>DASPKC010000154.1:0-19971 GCA_035628295.1 Baekduia sp. | reverse complement strand
CCCGTCGTCGTGGACGCGCGCGTGACGAAGGAGGAGTCCGTGTACCCGATGATCGCGCCGGGCCAGGCCGCGCGCAACATGGTGGGGTGAGCGCCGTGGGGGACCCTGGAACGAAGGAGCTGGTCAGCCTCGAGGAGCTCGAGGCGGCGGCGGGCGTCCGTACCGGCCGCAAGCACATCCTCTCCATCCTGGTGGAGGACAAGCCCGGCGTGCTGACCCGCATCGCGGGGCTGTTCGCCCGGCGTGGCTTCAACATCGACACGCTCACTGTCGGCCCGACCGACGACGAGCGCCTGTCGCGCATCACCCTGACCCTCGACGGGGCGCTGCACCCGATCGACCAGGTCACCAAGCAGCTGCACAAGCTGGTCAACGTCCTGAAGATCCGCGACCTCGAGCCGGCCGACACCGTCGCGCGCGAGCTCGCGATGTTCAAGGTGGCCGTCGACGGAGCGCAGCGCGCAGAGGTCCTGCAGGTCTGCGAGATCTTCCGCGGCAAGGTGGTCGACGTCGGCAAGCGCTCGCTGATCGTCGAGATCACCGGCACCACGGACAAGATCGACGCGTTCGAGCGGATGGTCCGCCCGTTCGGCCTCGTCGAGATGATGCGCACCGGCGAGATCGCGATCTCGCGCGGGCGCACCGAGACCTAGGGAGACGCTCGCCCAGAGGGCGAGGTCTCCTCAGCGGGTCCGCCCACCAGCGCCTGTTGGCGGATCGCCGCGGCATCCGACGGTCGATTCGCCAGCAGGTGAGCGCGCGCGCGCCGGCGTCGCAGTGGCCAGCGCGTGCGCGGCCAACGGCGCCATGCGGCCTGGCGGGTCGTCTGTTGGCGGATCGCCGCGGGATCCGAGCGTCGATCCGCCAACAGGTGCCATTCGGTGCCGAACCGCACCGCCCGCCGCCCGCCCGCCGCGAGCCGCCGCCGCGCGCGAGCGCACGACAGAGGTGTCCCCCTCCCTCGTCGCTGCGCTGTCGGCCACCGCCACGCATCGCCAGCCGAGCCGCGCCGAACGCCGGGGGCTGGCCTCCTGCGGCGGAATCCTGGGTCCGGGTCCGATCGCGCACCGTCTGCCGGGCCGGGGGTGCTCGCACACCCCCACAAGTCCGCCGGGTGGCTTCCGGCGGGCGCGGCCCGGCCGTCCTGAGCGACGGCCGGGCCGCGTGTTCCGTCCCGGTACTACGGCAGCAGGCGGCGGGCGCCCTCCGGCGCCGGCGCCTGGTACGTGCAGTCGAGCAGCCGCTGAGCGCCGTCCTTCCAGAACGGCTCGGTGCCGGGGTGCACGGTGCAGAGGACCACGAGGTCGTAGTCCGCAGCATTGGGGTCCTCGACGGACGTCATGCGCCCGTCGACGCCCTCGATCTCCTCCACCAGCGCGTCGTGGTAGTCCACGTGCGCGCCGGCGGCCTGGAGGCCGACGATGATGTCCAGCGCGGGCGACTCGCGCATGTCCGCGACGCCCGGCTTGTACGCGGCGCCGACGACGAGGATGCGCGCCGCCGCGGTGGCGATGCCGTCCTCGCGCAGCTGGCCCAGCGCCCGGCCGACGATGCGGCCCGGCCGGCGGGCGATCGCATCCATCGCCGCCTCGATGATCGGCGCCTGGCCGCCGTCGCGCTGCAGGGGCTTGAGCAGGTAGTGCGGGTCGCAGGGGATGCAGTGCCCGCCCACGCCGGCCGACGGCATGAACCGCATGAAGCCGTAGGGCTTCGTGCTCGCCGCGTCGATGACCTCGACAGGGTCGATGCCGAAGTGCTGCGCGGCGTGCGCCAGTTCGTAGGAGTAGGCGATGTTGACGGCGCGGAACGTGTTCTCGTGCAGCTTGGTCAGCTCGGCCACCTCGGGCGCGGACACCGCGTGCACGGGGGAGATGCGGCCCAGCAGCTCCGCGGCGCGCTCGGTGCAAGCGTCGGTGACGCCGCCGACCACGCGCGGCACGCCGGCCTGCTCGTGCACGACGTTGCCCGGGTCGATGCGCTCGGGGGCGAAGGCGACGAAGACGTCCTCGCCGGGCGTCAGGCCCATCTCGAGCAGCGGCTCGACGAGCATCTCCTTCGTGGTCCCCACGTAGCTCGTCGACGTCAGCACGAGCAGCTGGCCCTCGCGGACGTGGTCGAGGACCATCCGCACGGCGCCGCGCAGGGGCCCGAGGTCCGGGTCGTGGTTGGCGTCCACCGGCGTCGGCACGCACACGAGCACCGCGTCGGCGTCGGCGAGGACCGCTGGCCGGTCGGTGACCATCAGCGGGCCGTCGATGTGGCGCGCCAGGCGCTCGTGGTCGCTCTCGAGGAGGTCCACGGCGCCCTGGCGGATGGCCTCCAGGCGCCGGGCCGAGATGTCGACGCCGAGGACGTCGTGGCCGGCGTCGGCCAGCGCCAGGGCCGTCGGCAGTCCGACGTAGCCGAGGCCGAGGATCGCGACCGTGGCCTGCGCCGTCCGGGGCGACGGCGCGAGGCGCAGGTGGCGGGGGGTGGGCGCCGCGCTGGGCGGCGCGGCGACGGAGGCGACAGGGGGGGTCATCACACAGGTCCTGGGTCGGGGCGGGATGGGGCGGGTCTCAGGGGGCGGGGGCCAGCAGGGGCGCGGACCAGACACGGGGATCCTCGTGGCCGGTGCGCCAGAAGCCGACACCGCCCAGACCGCGATCGGAGGCGATCTTCAGACGGGCAGCGGTGCCGGGGCCGTCGGCGTACCAGACCTCGTGCCAGTTGCCGGCGGCGTCGATGTAGGTGAAGCTCCACTCGCCGGACGCCGCGTCGTAGGCGGGCGTCGCGCCGACGCGGGCGATGAGAGCCTGGATCTCGTCGTAGGGCAGCGGGGTGGCGGGGTTCTGCAGGCCGCCGCCGTTCTGCCAGTCGAAGCCGTAGAAGTTCAGGCCCATGATGAACTTGTGCTTGTTGGGGAAGGTCGCGGCGTAGTCGTAGACCTTCGTCAGCCAGGCGGTGTCCGCCAGCGGGCCGGGGGCCGACGTCGACCAGTGCAGGCCCCAGCTCATGACGAACACCCAGTCCGCGCTCTGCGACAACGACGCGTAGTCGAAGAACGTGGAACGCGGGTGGTTGGGCTCGTCCTTGAACTTGGGCGAGACGGCGATCGACAGCTGCTTGCCGGCGCCGTGCAACCGGGAGGCGAGCTCCGCGGTGAAGGACGACAGCGGATCGCGATCCTGCGGCTGGCCGGTCTCCAGGTCGAGGTTGATGCCGTCGTAGCCGTGGCGGTCGGCCAGCTCCACGAGCTGGCTCAGGATGCGCTCGCGCGTGGCGGGATCGGTCAGGATCTGGCGGACCGTCGAGGTGCGCTGGCAGTTGAACCGCGGCAGCACCTTGACCTTGCGGTCCAGCGCCCACTGCGTGATCAGGGGGTCGTCCTTGCCCACCATCGCCGACGGGTCGTTGTGCGAGCAGTCGAAGTAGGTGGGGTAGACGACGCCGACGTGGCGGTACACGCGCTGGAAGGCATGGAACGAGTCGTCGGTCGACGCCAGCAGGTAGACGTGCGAGCGGCCGCGGGACGGCTCGGGCGGGACGGTGCTGACCCGGAGGTTGGCGACCGGCCCGGTGGTGCCGCGGGCGTCGACCGCTGCGACGCCGAGGTCGTACGTCCGGCCGGACACCAGGTTCTCGACGACCGCCGACGTGTCCGGGACGTGGCGCAGCACGACCCCGTTGCGGGTGAGGCGGTAGGAGCGGATCGGGCTGGTGCCCTCGGTCGCGGGCGACCACTTGAGCTCGACGGCGCGCGTGGTGACCGTGACGGCCCTCAGCCCGGGGACCGCGCCGGGGGCGCGCATGCCGGCCTCGAAGTCGACGGTGTCCGACGCCCTGCCGAGCGCGCCCTTGGCGTTGACGGCGCGCACGCCGAACCGGGCGCTGCGGCCCGCCGGGAGGCTGACCACCGCGCTGGTGGCGCGCTGGTGGCGTACGGCCTTGCCGTCGCGCTCGACGCGGTAGGTCGACGCGCCGGGGACCGGCTCCCAGGACAGGCGCGCGGACGTCGGGCCCTCGACCGTGAGCGACAGGTGCTTGGGCGCCGGCAGCTCGTTCGGCACGGCGGCGGTCGCCTTGCGGGCCGCGAAGCAGCGCGGCTTGGCGCCGCGGCGGCCGACGACCCCGACCCGCACGGTGACCCGGCGGCCAGGCTTGATGCGCACGACCATCCTGCGGCCGCCGGTCTGCCCGACGACCGTCCGGCCGCGCAGCACCCGGAAGCGCGCGCGGGCGCGGCGCTGGGCCTTCGTGGCCGTCCACGAGACGGTCACCTGGCCCAGGCCGGACTGCCGGACCTTGAGCTTGACCGGCTTGGAGCACTTGGCCGCGTCTGCGGCGGCGGGCGCGACGGCGAGGGCCGTGGCGGCCGCGGCGGCGGCGGCGGCGAGCAGCAGGCGGCGCATCACTGGGCGTCCTCGGCGAGCGCGCCGAACAGCGACGAGCCGGCGAACGGGTGGGCGACAGGGGTGCGGGGCACGACGGCGTTCTCCGTGACGGCGGAGGAGGAGGCGGACTGCCCGTGACGGGCCTCCCAGGCATCGACGATGCCCGGGGCGACGTGGACGAACGGCAGCGAGGACGCGGCGATCAGCGCGACCTGGCCAAAGCGGCGCAGCGCGTTCATGCCGTCACCCCCGCGGGCTCGACGCCGACGGTGGACGGTCGCGTCCCCCACGACGACGTGCGCGACGTGAGGATCGCGTAGTACGTCTGCCACAGCAGGACCGCGAGGTAGAAGAAGACGAACGCGATCCCGTACAGCCACAGCGAGTCGAACCGGCGCTTCATGACGGCGTACGTGAGGCTGTAGACCAGGGCCATGGCGTAGATGCCGACGAGGTAGAGCAGCGGCATGCCCATGTCCTGCACCACCGGGTTCCACACCGTCGCGCGCAGCGCCGTGAACGGCGCGACGAGCGCGAGGCCGATGCCGGCGTACACCGCGAGGGCGGCCAGCGGGTGCTTGCGCCAGATGAAGCTGCTGACGATGAGCGACTCGCGCGTCCAGGAGCGCTTCCAGCGCGCCTGCTGCTTGAGGAACTGCTTGAGCCCGGTCGGCACGATGGTGTGCGAGACCGCGCCCGCGTGGTAGATGACCTGCCAGTCGCGCAGGACGCAGTTGGTCAGCGAGCGGTCGTCGCCGAAGGTCGACGGGCGCCCGAGGAAGGACTGGTTCTCCCACCACTCGAGGTGCGGCAGGATCGCGTCGCGGCGGTAGGCCGAGAAGCAGCCCGAGCAGCAGGTGACCGCGTTGAAGACGGACTCGGCGGCCTTCACGATGCGGAAGGCCACGAAGTAGCGGACCGCCTGCATCTTCGTCAGCCAGCTCTCGCTGACGTTGAGGACGTCGGCGTGGCCGCAGACGGCGCCCACCTTGTCCTGCGCGAACGGCTGGACGAGGTGGCCGAGCGCGTCGGGCTCGAGGACCGAGTCGGAGTCGACGAACGCGATGACCTCGGCCGAGGTGGCGCGGATGCCCGCGGCCATCGCCGCGCGCTTGCCCTGGTTGGTGCCCAGGTCGATCACCTGGACCCGGCCGCCGGCGCCGGCCGCGACGGCCTGCATCTCGCCGAGCGTGCCGTCGGTCGAGCCGTCGTTGACGGCCACGATCTCCAGCAGGTCGGCGGGGTAGTCGAGCGCCAGGAGGGACTCGAGGGAGGCACGGATGGCCTCCTCCTCGTTGAAGCCGGGCATCACGATGGCCACGCGCGGCAGGTGGCCGGCGTTCTCGGGAGCCCGGTAGAAGAGGCTGATGACGAAGCGCGACACGAGGTACGTGCACACGATCAGGCCGTAGGTCGCGAAGAACGGGTCCTCGAGCACGACGTCGGCGAACGCCGCCTTGTAGGCGACGACGGCGACGACGATGGCCACGAGGTAGACCGTCGTTGCGGCGACGAGCAGCGTTGTCAGACGGCGTCGCCAAGGCGACGCCGGAGAGGCGGAGGGACGGATCACACACGGGACGCGCCGGGGGACGGAGGAGTCCGGCTGCGAACAGTCCCAGTATCGGAGCGGGTTACGGATCCTTGAGGTCTGTGGCGTCGACTGGCCATCCGTCCAGTGCGCGCAGGGAGAACCGGGGATGCGGCGGGGCGGGCGTCCAGGAGCCATCCGCAGATCCGGGGGCCCCCCCGTGGGACAAGGGGCCAGGCCGGGTGGTGCGCGCCCACCTAGACTTCCGGGCGCATGGAGCTCCGGACCGCCCACGCCTCGCCGTTCGCGCTGCGAGCGGCGGATCGCGACCGGCTCGAGCGCCACGTCGGCGCGGCGCTGCGCCGGGCCCGCCGCCACGGCGAGGCCCTGGCGGCGGTCACCGTGCCGCTGGCCCGGGAGGTCGACCCGTCCGCGGTCGTCGCCGCGTCGCGCGCCCCCGGCGACCCGTGGTGGTGCCTGGAGCAGCCCGATCGCGACGGCTTCGCCCTCGCCGCGCTCGGCTCGGCCGTCGCGCTGGAGGACGAGGGTCCCGGGCGCTTCCGTCGGGTCGCCGAGCAGTGGCGGGGGCTGGCCTCCGCGGCGGCGTGCGACCCGCCCGATGGGCCGCGCGGCAGCGGGCCTGTCGCCGTCGGCGGCTTCGCCTTCACGCCCCAGGCCCCGCGCGCGCCGCACTGGGCGGGGTTCGGCGCGGCGTCGCTGCACGTGCCGGAGGTCGCCCTGCTGCGCCGCGGCGACGAGGCGCGGCTGACGGCCTGCGTCGTCGTCACGCCCGACGACACCCCCGAGGACCTCCTGGACCGCGTGGACGCCCGCCTGGCCGCCTTGCGCGACGCCCGCGCCCTGCCGCTGTGGGACCCCGACCCGGCCGGCGGCCGCGCGCGCGTCGTCTCGGCGATGGCCCCCGAGCACTACGAGCAGGCGGTGGCCCGGGCCGTCGAGCGCATCCGCGCGGGCGGCCTGTCCAAGGTCGTGCTCGCGCGCGAGGTCCAGGTGCACGCGTCAGCCGCCCACGACGCCGCCGCCGTGCTGGGCGTCCTGCGCGAGGCGTTCCGCGCCTGCCACGTCTTCTGCGTCGGGCGCGGCGACGCCGCGTTCGTCGCCGCGTCGCCCGAGCTGCTGGTGCGCCGCGAGGGCTCGCGCGCGGGGACGCTGGCCCTGGCCGGGTCGACGCGCCGCAGCGCCGACCCCGCCGTCGACGACCATCTCGGCGAGCAGCTGCTGCGCTCGGCCAAGGACCGCGAGGAGCAGGCCATCGTGGTGCGCCGCATCGAGCGCGCGCTGCGCCCTCACGCCGTGTGGGTGACGGCCGCCGACGAGCCGGTGCTGGTCAAGATGGCCAACGTCCAGCACCTCGGCACCCCGATCCGCGCCCAGCTGGCGCGGCCGGTCAGCGCCGTCGAGCTGGCCGGGGTGCTGCACCCCACCCCGGCCGTGGGCGGCGAGCCGCACGACGTGGCCGCGCCGCTGATCCCCGCGCTCGAGGGCCTCGACCGCGGCTGGTACGCCGGACCGGTCGGCTGGACCGACCTCAACGAGGACGGGGAGTTCTGCGTGGCGCTGCGCTGCGCGCTGGTCGAAGGGCGGGTGGCGCGCTGCTACGCCGGCGTGGGCGTCGTGCGCGACAGCGACCCGGCCGCCGAGCTGGCCGAGACCGAGGTCAAGCTCGGCGCGCTGCTCCCGATCCTCGCGGGCTGATCAGGCCCGCGCCGCGGCGACGGCGTCCCAGCAGCGCCGGTGCAGGGCGACGTTCCCGGCGCGGTCGGTGCGCACGTGCACGAGGCTCGTCCTGGGCGCGGCGAGCGCGGCCGCCAGGGCCGCGTCGAGCTCCTCCACGCCGGCCGGCGCCGCGTAGCGCAGGCCGAAGAGCGACGCGACCGTCGCGCCGTCCAGGCCGGTCGGCGTCGCCACGTGCGGCTCGTAGACCTCGCGCTCGACGCCGCTCACCGGCAGGAAGTCGAAGATCCCGCCCCCGGCGTTGTCCAGCAGCACGATCGTCAGCGCCAGACCGAGCCGGCCCGCCGCGAGCAGCCCACCGAGGTCGTGGGCGAGCGTCACGTCGCCGGTCAGCAGCGCCACCGGGCCGTCGTGCGCCGCGGCGACGCCGAAGGCGGTGGACGCGGTGCCGTCGATGCCGTTGGCGCCGCGGTTGGCCAGGACGCGCGGCGGCGCGTCGAGCGCCGGCCAGAAGGTCTCGACGTCGCGCACCGGCATCGACGCGGCCACGACCAGCGCGCCGTCGGGCGGCAGCGCGGTCGCCAGCCGGCGGGCGACCGCCGGCTCGCTCAGGCCGCTGCCCAGCGCCGCCTCGAGGGCGGCGGCGGTCTGCGCGTCAGCCGCCCTCCAGCGCTCCAGCCACGCCGGCTCGACGGCGTCGCCGACGCGCTCGAGCTCCTGGACGGGGTCGCCGTCGAGCAGCTCGTGCAGGACCGCGGCCGGGTCGTGCCAGACGCCGGCCGGCCCGAACGCGACCTGCGCCACGGCGGGGTCCAGCCCCGCCAGCCAGGTGCGCAGCGGCTTGGACGTCGGGAGATCCCCGATTCGCACGACGAGGTCCGGCTCGGCCGGCGGGCCGCTGCGCAGCAGCGCGTCGTAGTGCGCGATCGCGGCCGGCCCGCGGCGGGCGCCGGACAGCGGGTCGGCCAGCAGCGGCCAGCCCAGGCGGGCCGCGGCGGCGGCGAGCCCGCCGAGGGCGCCGTGCTCGACGCGCCCGGCCACGAGCAGCGGCGCCCGGGCTCCGTGCGCGAGTCCGGCGAGCCGGCCGCTGCCTGCGCGCGCCGTCCCGCGCGGCGGCACGGCCGTCCACGGGCGGCCGTCGGGGCGTCCGGCGGGCACCGGGCCGGCCACCGGCCCGGCCGGCACGAGCGGCTCGCGCAGCGGGACGTTGACGTGCACCGGCCCGGGTCGCCCGCCGGTGGCGCCCGTCGCCGCGGCGACGACCCGGCAGGCGAGCTGGCGCACCCAGGCGACCGTGCCGGCGTCCGCGTGATCGGCGCCGAGCTCGACGAACCAGCGCACCGCCGTGCCGAACAGCTTGAGCTGGTCGATGGTCTGGCCGGCCCCGACGTCGCGCAGCTCGGCGGGACGGTCGGCGGTGAGCACGACGAGCGGCACGCCCGCCTCGTGCGCCTCGACGACGGCGGGCAGGAGGTTGGCGGCCGCGGTGCCGCTGGTGCACGCCACGGCCGCCGGGGCGCCGCACGCCTTCGCCGCGCCGAGCGCGAAGAACCCCGCGGCGCGCTCGTCGACGTGCGACCAGCTGCGCAGCCGGTCGTCGCGCGCGAGGGCCAGCACCAGCGGCGTCGACCGCGACCCGGGCGAGGTGCAGGCGTGGCGGACGCCGCTGCGCACGAGCTCGTCGACGAAGGCGCGGAGGAGGACGTGGCTGTCGCGCACCCCGGCATCATGGACGCATGAACGCCGGCGGCGCGCCCACCCTCGTGCTGGTGCACGGCTTCGCGGGGACGTCGCGGTCCTGGGACGCGGTGCGCGACCACCTCCCGGTCGGCCTGCCGGTCGTCGCACCCGACGTCCGTGGGCGCGATCTCGCCACGTGCACCCGGGAGCTGCTGGGCGCCGCCGGCGGCCGGATCGTCCTGGCGGGCTACTCCATGGGCGGGCGCCTCGCGCTGCACGCCGCGCTCGCGGCGCCCGAGCGCCTCGCCCATCTGGTCCTCATCGCCACGACCGCAGGCATCCAGGACGAGGTGCAGCGCGCTGCGCGCCGTGCCGCCGACGAGGAGCTCGCCGCCTGGACGGAGGGGGCCACCACCGAGGCGTTCGCCGACCGGTGGATGCGCGTCGAGCTCTTCGCCGGCACGCCGTCGGCCGCGGCGCAGCGCTGGCGCGACGACCTGCTGCGCCAGGAGCCGCACGATCTCGCGGCTGCGCTGCGCGGCCTGGGCCCGGGCGTGCTCCCGCCGCTCTGGGACCGCCTGCCGGAGCTCGACGTGCCCGCCACCGTCGTGGTCGGCGAGCGCGACGCCCGCTATCGCGACCTCGGCGCCCGGCTCACCGCGGCGCTGCCGCGCGCGCAGCTGCACGTCGTGCCCGGAGCAGGCCACGGGCTGCCGCGCGAGGCGCCACGGGAGCTGGCGCGGCTGCTGGCCGCGGCGGCCGGCTGAGCGCAGCGGCAGCGCCGACGACGAGTGCGCCGCCTGCCAGCTGCACGGGGGTGAGGGCCTCCCCGAAGACCGCCCAGGCCGCGGCCACGGTGACGACGGGCTCGGCTGTCGAGAGGATCGAGGCGGTCGACGGGCCGACGCGCGCGAGGCCGGCGAAGAACAGCGCGATCGCGCCGACCGTGGACACGACAGCCAGCGCGGCCAGCCAGCCCGCCCCCGCGGCCGTGACGGCGCCGGGTCGCAGGTCGCCGGCGGCCAGCGCGCCGGCGGTGAGCGTCACGACGGCCCCGGTGCAGACCAGCGCCGACAGCGTCAGGGGCGCAAGCGCCCCGACCGTGCGGTCCGACACGAGGATGTAGGTCGTGTAGACGGCGGCGGCCGCGACGCCGAGCAGCACCCCGGCGGTGTCGACCGCGCCCGTCCCCGCGCCGGCCAGCACGAGCGCCAGGCCCGCGGAGGCCACGACGAGCGCCACGGACCGCCGGCCGTCGGCGCGCTCGCGGCCGAGCAGCACGGCGGCGACGACCACCAGGGCGGGGTACGTGTAGAGGACGAGGGACAGCAGCGACGCGTCCAGGCGCTCGAGCGCGAGGAAGAAGCACCCTGCCTGGGCGGCGTAGCCCACCGCACCGAGCGCCAGGCCGGTCAGGACGGCACGGCGGCCGGCCGAGCGCACGACGGCCAGGCCGCCCGTCGCCGCCGCCAGCCCCCAGAGCAGGACGGCTGCCAGGGCGAAGCGCGCCGCGAGCAGCGTCCCCGCCGTGGCGCCCTCGTCGTAGGCCAGCTTGCCGAAGATGCCCAGTCCGCCGAAGGCCGCGGCGGAGGCGAGACACAGGAGCGGGCCGGGCACAGGCGCAGACTGCCGCCGCGATCGTCCACGAACAACACATGTTGCTCGCCGAAACCCATCAGAATCCATGGACGATGCTCGATCTCCGCCGTCTGCGCTTCCTGCATGAGCTGACCGCCCGCGGGACGCTCGCGGCCGTCGCCGACGCGCTCGGCTACAGCGCGTCGGCCGTGTCCCAGCAGCTCGCGGTCCTCGAACGCGAGGCGGGCGTGGCGCTGCTCGAGCCGGCCGGGCGCGGCGTGCGGCTCACCGATGCCGGCCGCGTCCTCGCCGCCCACGCCGGGATACTGCTGGAGCGTGCCGCGGTGGCCGAGGCGGAGCTGGCCGCGGCCGCGGGCGCCCCGGCGGGGCGGGGGCGGATCGCCGCCTTCCAGTCCGTGGCGGTGCGCATCGCGCTGCCGGCGATGGGGCTGCTCGCGGGCCGGGCGCCCGCGCTGCGCACCGAGCTGGTCGACGGCGAGCCGGAGACCTCGCTGCCGGCGCTGGCCGCCGGCGACGTCGACCTCGTGCTCGGCGACGAATGGCAGCACCAGCCGCGCCCGCGCCTCGAGGCGCTCGACCGGGTCGACCTGCTGCGCGACCCCGTGCACGTCGTCGTCCCGGCGCGCCATCCGCTCGCGGGAAGCGACCGGATCGCCCTCGGCGCGCTCGCCGGCGAGCCGTTCGCCGCCGGTCCGGCCACGGCCGGCTACGCGCAGATGGTCGAGCGCGTCTGCCGCGAGCTCGGCGGCTTCGAGCCGGACATCCGCCACCGCACCAACGACCCAACGGTGCTGCTGGAGGCCGTCGCGCAGGGCGCCGCCGTCACGCTGCTGCCGGCGCTCGTCGCGCCCGAGCGCCATCCGGGCGTGGCGGTCCGGCCCGCCGCCGAGGCGGACCTCGCCCGGACCGTCTTCGCCGCCACCCGCGCGGTGGACCGCGCCCGGCCCAGCGTGGCCGCGCTCGTCGACGCCGTCCGGGAGGCGACCGCGGCACTGGCCTGACCGCGCCGCGGCGCCCTGGTGTGGTGGGGTGGGCGGGATGGTCCTGCGCTCGGTCACCGCCCTCGCCGCGGCCGTCGTGGCCGGCTGCTCGGCCGGCTGCGGGGGCGACGACCGCGCCCGGGCCGCGCAGGTCGACCTGACCCTGCGACAGGCGATCGGCCAGCGCTTCGTCTTCCCGTTCTCCGGCACGACGCCGCCCCGCGGCCTCGAGCGGCGCATCCGCCGCGGCGAGGCGGCCGGTGTGGTCCTCTTCGGCCGCAACGTGCGGTCCGTGGCCCAGGTCCGCCGCACCGTCCGGCGGCTGCAGGCGATCCCACGGCCGCGCGGCCTGCGCGCGCCGCTGCTGGTGCTCGTCGACCAGGAGGGCGGGCCGGTCCGGCGGCTGCCCGGCGGGCCGCGGCGCGCGGCGGCGCAGACCCGCACCCGGGAGCAGGCGCGGGCCGCCGGCCGCGAGGCGGGCCGGCTGCTGCGCTCCAGCGGCGTCAACGTCGACCTGGCGCCGGTGGCCGACGTCGGGCGCGCGGGCTCGGCGTTGCGTCGCGAGCGCCGCGCGTATCCCGGCGGCGCGGCGTCCGTCTCGGCCCTGGCCGGCGCCTTCGCCTCGGGCCTGCGCAGCACCGGCGTCGAGGCGGCCTACAAGCACTACCCGGGCTTCGGGGCGGCAACGGTCAACACCGACGACGCGCCCGCGCGCATCCGGACCCCGCTGGCCGAGCTGCGCCGGGTCGACGCCCGGCCCTACCGCGACGCCCGCGGGCTGCGCATGGTGATGCTGTCGACCGCCGTCTACCCGGCCCGCGACCCGCGCCCGGCCGCCTTCAGCCGGCGCTGGATCCGCGGGGAGCTGCGCGGCCGCCTGCGCTTCCGCGGCGTCACGGTGACCGACGACCTGCAGACCCCCGCGGTCGAGGGCTTCGGCACCCCGGCGCAGCTCGCGTTCTTCGCCATCGACGCCGGGGTCGACCTGCCGCTGTTCGCCGGCGACTACGCGACCGCCGCCCGGGCGGCGGAGGGCCTGCGCGCCGCCGTGCGCCGCGGGGCGCTCACGCGCGGCGAGCTCGAGGCCGGCGCGCGCCGCGTCCTGGCGCTGCGCGCCCGCCTGCGCCCCTAGGACGCCCACCTGCACCGAACCCGGAGGTGATCCCGCCACGCGGGATCACCTCCGGGCTCACGTGCGCACGCCGAGCCCCGGCGCGTCCGGCACGGCGATCGCGCCGTCCACGACGGGCAGCGCCGCCGCGGTCTCCTCGTCGGCGAACAGCTCGAGCGTCGCAAGCCCACAGGGCGCGTCGAGCTGCAGCGCCGCGGCGCAGTGCACGGCCGCAGCGACGCCCAGCGGCCCGTCCAGCGTCGAGGCCAGGACGACGTCGGCGCCGCCCGCGCGCACGTACGCCGCCTGCGCCAGCAGCCCCGCGATGCCGCCCGCTCGCGAGAGCTTGAGCACGACGACGTCCGCGGCGCCCGACCCGATGGCGCCGGGCTCGCCGGCCGTCTCGTCCATGGCGATGCGCGTCGCCACCCGCTCGCGGACCGCACGCAGCGCCGCCACCCCGTGCACCGGCTCCTCCACCAGCTCCAGTCCCGCGGGCGCCAGGACCTCGATCCACCGGACCGCCTCCTCGACCGTCCACGCGCCGTTGGCGTCCAGGCGCAGGTCGACGTGCGGGCCTACGGCGGCGCGCACCGCGGCCACCCGCCGGGCGTCGTCGCCGACGCCCACCTTCAGCTTCACGCACCGCAGGCCCCGGGCCGCCAGGCCGGCCGCCTGTGCCGCGGCGCCCGCGGCATCCGTCGCGCCGACGGTCCCGTTGACCGCCACCGCCGCCGCATGGTCCTCGGCCAGCAGCGCGGCCACGGGCCGGCCCGCCCGCCGCGCGGCGCGGTCCCACAGCGCGAGGTCGACCGCCGCCAGCGCCTGGGGGAGGTCGGCAGCGGCCCGGCAGGCGTCCAGGACCTCGGGGCCGGTCAGCGCGTCGGCGTCGCGCAGCACCGGCGCGTACGCGCGCAGCGCCGCCTCGCAGGCCGCCAAGGGCACGCCGTCGTAGGGCTCCAGCGGCGCGGCCTCGCCGAAGCCCGGGACGCCGTCGTCGCCGCACAGCTCCAGCACCAGCAGCTCACGCTCCGCGACGTCGCCGTACGAGGTCCGCAGCGGCTCGCGCAGCTCGAGCGCCACCCGCTGCACCGAGACGTCCATCGGCCGTCAGCTGAGCACGATGCCCGCGCTCAGCAGCACACAGAACACGAGCTGCACCGCCCCCGTCCGCGCCAGCGCCGCGTTCAGCGTCGGGCCGTCGGCGTGGTTGCGCACCGTGCGCACCAGCCCGACGGCGGGCACGAGCGCCAGCCACGACAGCAGCACCGGGACGTCGAGCGGCCCGCCGAGCCACGGCACGAGCGCGAGGGGGAAGGCGAGGTACACCATCGCCGCGAACAGCCCGCGGGTGCGCTCGCGGCCCAGCCGCACGGCCAGCGTCCGCTTGCCCGCCCGCCGGTCGGTGTCGATGTCGCGGACGTTGTTGACGACGAGGATCGCCGTGGCCAGCAGGCCGACCGGCACCGAGAGCGCGAACGCCTCCCAGCGCAGGTCCTCGGCCTGCACGAAGTACGTCCCGCAGACGGCGACGACGCCGAAGAACGAGAACACGAAGACCTCGCCGAGGCCCTCGTAGCCGTAGGGCCGCGGGCCGCCGGTGTACAGCACGCCGGCCAGGATCGACGCCGCGCCGATCGCCAGCACGACCGGCCCGGCGATCGCGATGAGGTAGACGCCGGTGAGGACCGCCAGCCCGAAGGTCAGGTAGGTGGCCAGCAGGACCTGCCGCGGCGGCACGAGGCCGCCCGCCGTCACGCGCACGGGCCCCAGGCGGTCCTCGGTGTCGGCGCCGCGGCGGGCGTCTGAGTAGTCGTTGGAGAGGTTCGTGCCGACCTGGATGAAGAGGGCGCCGAGCAGCGCGGCGACGAACGCGCCGGCGCGGAACTCGTCGTCCCAGATGGCCAGCGCCGTGCCCACGAGCACCGGCGCCACGGCCGCGGGCAGCGTCCGCAGCCGCGCGGCCATGACCCAGATGCGGACCGGCGAGGTCTCGCTCACGGGCGGCGCGGGAACTTGGAGAAGTCCGGCGCGCGCTTCTCCTTGTAGGCCTCGCGACCCTCCTTGGCCTCCTCGGAGGCGTAGAAGAGGAGGTTGGCGTCGTGGGCGAGCTGCTGGATGCCCGCGTAGCCGTCCTCGGCCGCGTTGAAGCTGGCCTTCAGCAGCCGCAGGGCGAAGGGCGAGAGCTCCAGCATCTCGCGGCACCAGCGCACCGTCTCGGCCTCGAGCTCGTCGAGCGCCACGACGGTGTTCACCAGCCCCATCTCCAGCGCCTGCGCCGCCGTGTACTGGCGGCACATGAACCAGATCTCCTTCGCCTTCTTCGGGCCGACGAGGTCGCGCAGGATCGTGGCGCCGAAGCCGCCGTCGAAGGACCCGACCTTCGGGCCGGTCTGGCCGAAGATGGCGTTGTCGGCCGCGATCGTCAGGTCGCAGACGAGGTGCAGGACATGACCGCCGCCGACGGCGAAGCCCGCCACGGATGCCACCACCGGCTTGGGCAGCCGCCGCATCTGGACGTGCAGGTCGGTCACGTGGAAGCGCCCGACCTTGGCACCCTCCGGCACGTAGCCCGTGTCCCCGCGCACGCGCTGGTCGCCGCCCGAGCAGAACGCGTGCGACCCCTCGCCCGTCAGGACGATGACGCCGACCTCGGTGTCCTCCCGCGCGAGCTCGAGCGCCTGGGAGATCTCCACGATGGTCTGCGGGCGGAAGGCGTTGCGCACCTCGGGGCGGTCGATCGTGATCTTCGCGATCCCGTCGCCGCTGAGCTCGTAGCGGACGTCCTCGAACTCGGCGCCGCGCTGCCAGTCGACCTGCTCCATGGGCCGCACACTACGGTCCGGCCCGTGATGGTGGAGTCGTGGCTGGAGCGCGCGGCGCGCACGCGGCCGCACGCGCCGGCGGTCAACGACCTGACCTACGCGCAGCTGCTGGACCGCGCGCGGCGCCTGCGCCTGGACGCCGGTCCCGGCGACCGCGTCGCGCTGGCGCTGGCACCCGGGGCCGACTTCGCCGTCGCGCTGCACGGCGTGTGGCTGCGCGGCGCGACCGCCGTGCCGCACGACCTGCGCCTGCCGGCCGCCGACAGGCCCGCCGCCGACGTCGTGCTCGACCACGCCGAGCCGTCGGGGCCGCCGCTGCCGCCGGGCAGCCGCCACGACCTCGACGCCGTCGCCCTCGGCCTGCGGACCTCGGGCACCACCGGGCCCGGCAAGCCCGTCGACCTGACGTTCGGCAACCTGCTGTGGAGCGCGCTGGGCTCGGCGGTCCTCCTGGGCGTCGACCCGGCCGACCGCTGGCTGTGCGCCTTGCCGCTGAGCCACGTCGGCGGGCTGAGCATCCTGGCCCGCAGCGCGATCTACGCCACTGCGGCCGCCGTTCTTCCGGGCTGGGACACCGAGCGGGTGGCCGCCGAGCTGCGCGCCGGCCGCGCCAGCCTCGTCAGCCTCGTGCCGACCACCCTCGCGCGCCTGCTCGACGACGCGGCCCTGGACCGCGCGCCGGCCCTGCGCTGGGCGCTGCTGGGCGGCGCGCCGATCCCGGACGTGCTGCTGGGCCGCACGCCGTTCCCCGTCGCGGCCACGTACGGCCTCACCGAGGCGGCGTCCCAGGTGACGACGTTCGGGCATCCGCTGTTCTGCACGCGCGTGACGCTCGAGGCCGACGGCGAGATCCTCGTGGCCGGCCCGACGGTCGCGCCCGCCAGCGGCCCGCTGCTGCGCACCGGCGACCTCGGGGCGTTCGACGCCGGCGGTCGCCTGCGCATCGTGGGCCGCAAGGCCGACACCATCGTCACGGGCGGCGAGAACGTGGCGCCGACCGAGGTGGAGGCGGTTCTGGAGGCGCATCCGGCCGTCGCCGAGGCCGGCGTGCACGGCCGCGAGGACCCGGAGTGGGGCGAGGCGGTCGTCGCCGTCGTCGTGCTGCGCGACGGGATGCGGGCGACCGCCCAGGAGCTGCGCGATCACTGCGCCGCCCGGCTCGCGCGGTTCCAGGTGCCCAAGGACGTACGCTTCGCCACCGTTCTGCCGCGGACGGCATCCGGGAAGCTCCGGCGAGCCGGATTGAAGTCCTGCGGCTGATCTGCCGATGGAGGACTCGTGCCTGGACGGATGTATGCCCTTCCCCTTGCCGCAGGACTGCTGGTCGCCCTTCCGGCGGCGGCCTCTGCGGCGACCTTCGACGTCGATCCCAAGGCGGCCGCCGGCTGCGCAGGCACGACCTGCGGCTCTGTGGGGGCCGCGCTTGCCGCCGCGTCGCCCGGCGACACCCTGAACCTCAAGCCGGGGGTGTTCCAGGAGGACGCCCTGGACGTCGCGAAGGCCAACCTCACGATCCAGGCGCCGTCCGGGCCGGCGGCGATCACCTCGAAGGCCGGCACGCCCGCCGGCACCGACGTCCTCAAGGTCAGCGCCGCCGGCGTCACCCTCAAGGGCATCGCGGTCGGCGTGCCCGCCGCAGGCGGCTCGGCCGTCGTGGTGGCCGGCACCGGTGCGGTCCTCGACAGCGTCGCGCTGATCAACCAGGCCGCCTCGGCCGATGTCGCGACGCTGGAGCTCGGCGCGCCGTCGGGCACCACGACCGTCCGCAGCAGCGCCATCGTCCACACGCCGACCACGGGCGGCAACGCGCCCGCGCTGCAGGGCGCCGGCGCCTCCACGCTGCTGCTGGAGGGCTCGCAGGTGGTCTCCGGGACGAAGTCGGGCCCCGCCCTGGCCCTGCCGGGCAACGCGACCGACGCCAACCGCGTCGTGCGCTCCAGCCTCCTGGCCCAGAACCCCGCCGCCGACGCCGTGCGGGTCACCTCGGCTGCCGACTCTGCCACGGCCAAGAAGCTCGTCGTCGACTCCTCGATCCTGGCCGGCGGCACGTCGGCCGCGGGCCTGCACGTGGAGACGCTCGCCGCCGGCGGGCTCGACCTCGACGGGTCGCAGGCCGGCGACGTCGACGTCGACCTCTTCCACGCCACGATCGCCGGCGCCGCCCGCTCGATCGACGTCGACGCCCTGGCCAACCGCGTCGGCGTCGCGCCCTCCACGGGTGTCGGCAACGTCGACGTGCGCGCCGAGCGCTCGATCGTGCACGGCGACGTCACGGTCGAGAACTACGACGCGTCGCTGCCGCTGACCCAGGCCTCGAACACCGCCAAGGTGGCGATCGTCGAGTCCGACTCGCCCGCGGCCGCCTCGAACTCCAGCGGCTCGACCGTCGAGGTCTCGGGCAACGTCTCCAACACCGACGCGGCGCTGTTCGCCGCGCCGGCCGCGCGCGTCTACCTGCTGCGGGTCGGCTCGCCCGCCATCGACAAGGCCGGCCCGGTGCGCGCCGGCGAGGGCGACAAGGACGTCGAGGGCGAGCCGCGCCTCACCGGCCCGGCGACCGACCTCGGCGCCGACGAGTTCGCCAACAAGCCGCCGCTGGCCCGTCTGGCGGTCGACCCGTCCACGGTCCGCCAGGAGCAGGTCGTGACCTTCGACGCGTCGCGCTCCGTCGACCCGGAGCAGACCTACGGCGGCGGCCTGGCCCAGTACCGCTTCGAGTTCGGCGACGGCACGTCGGAGACCAGCACGAGCCCGAAGGTCCAGCACGCCTACAAGGACGTCGGCAGCTACCAGGCGCGTGTCACGGTCACCGACCAGGCCGGCGCCACCGCCGCCAGCGCCCCGGTCACCGTGCAGGTCGCCGACGGGGTCGTGCCCGCGGTCAAGGTCCTGCAGCCCAGCGACGGCCAGCGCTTCAACCGCTTCACGACCCGCAAGGTCCGCATCAAGGGCAGCAAGCGGACACGCACCGTCAAGCGCACGACGCTGATCCGCTTCCAGGGCACCGCGTCGGACGCCAGCGGCCTGGACCGCGTCGAGCTGACGATCCAGCTCGGCGACGCGTCGGGCACCCGCTGCCGCTACCTGGATCCGAAGAAGGGCGTCATCGTCTCGTCGCGGTGCTCGGCTCCGGTGTCCTTCCGGGTGGCGCTCCGCGACGGCATCTGGGCCTACCGGACCAAGTCGTCGACCAAGCTGCGCACCGGGGTCTACCGGGTGACGGCGACGGCGTTCGACAAGACGGGCAACACCGCGACGCACGCGGTCCGCTTCCGCGTCCGGTAGACAAGGGGCGGTGACCGCCGCCGACCCCGACGAGCACCGCCGCGCCTCCCGGGAACGCTGGGAGGCCGCGGCGGCGGGCTGGGCCAGGCGCCGCGAGGGCTTCCACGCGGCGCTGCTGCCCGTCTCGGAGTGGATGGTCGACGCCGTCGCGCCGCAGCCCGGCGCGGTGCTCGTCGAGCTCGCCGCGGGGCTCGGCGACACCGGTCTGCTGGCCGTCCAGCGCGCGCAGCCCGGGGGGCGGCTGCTGTGCACCGACGGGGCGCAGGCCATGCTCGACGCGGCCAAGGAGCACGCCCGCGAGCTCGGGCTGGACCACCTCGTGGAGTTCCGCCCGATGGAGCTCGAGTGGCTCGATCTGTCGGCGGCGACCGTGGACGCGGTGCTCTGCCGCTTCGGCTACATGCTCGCCCTGGACCCGGCAGCGGCGCTGCGCGAGACGCGGCGGGTGCTCAAGTCCGAGGGGCGCGTGGCGTTGGCGGTCTGGGACTCCGAGGAGCACAACCCGTTCTCGCTGGGCGCCCACCTGGTGCGCCTCGGCCACGCAGCGCCGCCCGCCCCCGGCGAGCCGGGGCCGTTCGCCCTCAGCGACGCCGACGCGCTGCTGGAGCTGGTGGCCGGCGCCGGCCTGTTCGACGCCGAGCTCGAGCGCGTCGACGTGACGTTCCGCGCCCCGTCGCTCGACGCGCTGTGGGAGCAGCAGCGGGACCTCTCGCCCCGCGCCCGGGAGATCGTCCCGCGGCTGTCGCCGGCCGAGCACACCCACCTGCGCGACGCCGTCGACGCCGCCTGGGCCCCGCACGTGCAGCCCGACGGCTCGGTCGCGCTGCCGGGCCGCGTCCTGTGCGTGGCGGCCTCGGCCTAGGTGTTCTGCTCACAGACCTGCTGAACAGCT
>DASPKC010000153.1:0-2999 GCA_035628295.1 Baekduia sp. | reverse complement strand
CACGCTCGAGCTTGCGCAGAGCGCAGGCGGTCGGCGTCGAGCGTGCCGGCGGCGATCGCCGCCTGGACGGCGCATCCGGGCTCGGCGTCGTGCGCGCAGTCGGCGAAGCGGCACGCCGCCGCGAGGGCCGCCACGTCGGCGAACGCCTCGTCGAGCCCGTCGGCCGACGGCAGGCCGACGGCCCGCACCCCTGGCGTGTCGACGAGCAGCGCGCCGTCGTCGAGGACGAACAGCTCGCGGTGGGTGGTGGCATGCCGGCCGCGAGCGTCGTCCTCGCGGACGGCCAGCGTCCGCTGGCGCTGCTCGCCGAGCAGGACGTTGACCAGCGTCGACTTGCCCGCGCCGGACGAGCCGGCCAGGACGGCGGTCCGCCCCGGCTGCAGCCGGGCGCGCAGCGCCGTCACGCCCCAGCCGTCCTGCGCGCTGAGAACGACGACGTCGACGCCGAGGCGCTCCCGGGCCCGGGCCGCCTCGGCCACCGGGTCGCGCGCCAGGTCGCCCTTGGTGAGGACGATCAGCGCCTCCACCCCGCCGGCGTGCGCGAGCGCCACGAAGCGCTCCGCCCGCCGCAGGCTGAGGTCGTGGTTGAGCGAGGTGACGACCAGGCACAGGTCCGCGTTGGCGACCTGCTCGGCCCCCTCGCGCGCGAGCAGCGTCCGCCGCGGCAGCACGGCGCGCACCGCGCCGTCGCGCACGGCGACCCAGTCGCCCACGAGGACGCGGTGACCGCCCAGCACGGGCAGCAGCCGGTCCTCGCTGTCGCACCGGACGACCACGCGGCCGCGGTGGACCGCCATGACCCGCGCCGGCTCGGCGGCGCGGTCCTGCAGGTCGGCGAGGGCGCGCGCCCAGTCGCCGTCCCACCCGAGGGTGGAGTGAGGCACGTCGAGATCTCCTTGGTTCGCACTGCGTCATGACCGATGGGCAGGCCGCACGGCGAGGCCGTGCGGCGAGGTCAGGACGTGGCGAACGGGTGCTGCATCCACCGCGCAGCATAGCGGCGGCGGCGGGCCGGGCGGTGCGGGTAACCGCCCTCTTCGGCAGACGGATCGCGTCGCAGGACCGTAGTTCCTGCGGGGCGGCGGCGTAGGTCTTGCCCATGGCGCGCCCCGGCCGGCCGTCCATGCTCGAGGTCGCCCACGACCCAGCCTCCCGCTCCCATGCCCGATTGGCCCTTCACCGCCGCCCTGGTCTTCAGTCCGTTCGTCGTCCCCCTGCTGCTGCAGGCCGTCGGCCCGGTCGTCCGCGCGGCGCAGCGCTTCCCGCGCACCACGTGCGTGCTGGGCGCCGCGGGCGTGGTGCTCCTGCACGCCGGCATCGTCGTCGGGACGGGCGCCTGGTACGACGTGGCGATGCCCGCAGGCGCGCTGCTGTCGGGCCTGCTGCTGCTCCGGATGCTGCACCTCCCGCACGGCGGCGGCGAGGACGACGACAGCGGCGGCCCGGGCCACGGCGGCCCCGACCGCCCGGACGACCCGGGGCCGCCCGCGGACTGGGACGCGTTCGATCGCGCGCGGCGGTCCTGGGAGCGGCCGCGGGTCCCGGCCTGAGCTACTGCGCCGTCGTCGACGGCGTGATGAGCGTCCCGCCGGCGCCGAGCGCGCGGCGCACCAGGCCCGGCGCCACGACGCGCAGGATCGCGAGGGCGCCGTACGCGCGCGGCACGTAGCGCTCGGCCCTGCCGCCGGGGCCGGCGGCCAGGATGGCGTCGGCCACCTTGTCGGGGGTCGAGACGAGCCACCGCGTGCGCGGGTTGTCGCGCAGCTCCTGCTGCGGGAAGCCCTCGGTCGCCACGAAGCCCGGGAGGACGAGGCCGACGTGCACGCCGTGCGGGCGCTCCTCGAGGTGCAGCGCGTCCGACCAGCCCGCGAGCGCGAACTTCGACGCGCTGTAGGCGCCGGAGTTGCCCCGGGCGATGCGTCCGGCGGTGCTCGAGACGTTGACGATGGCGCTCGGCGCGCTCGCGCGCAGCAGCGGCAGCAGCGCCTCGGTCAGCCGGACCTGGGCGTCGAAGTTCAGGCGCATGTGGCGCTCCACGTTGCCCCAGCCCCCGTCCGGGTCGCCGAAGCGCCCGCGCCAGGCGGCGCCGGCGTTGTTGACGAGCAGGTGCAGCCGGCCGCCGTGCTCGGCGGCGACGTGCTCGGCGACGCGGGCGGGGGCGGCCTCGTCGAGGAGGTCGACGGCGACGGTCGTGGCCCGGACGGGCAGCTCGCCGGCGAGCGCGTCGAGGCGATCCGCGCGGCGCGCGACGAGCACGAGCTCGGCGCCCGGCTCGCGCGCGATACGGCGGGCGGTGGCCTCTCCGATCCCGCTCGAGGCACCGGTCACGACGGCGATCACGCCGCCGACCCTAGACGATGGTCGGCACGCTCCCGCCGTCCACCGACCAGGCGGCGCCCGTCACGTTCGACGCGCGCTCGGAGCAGAGGAAGGCGATGACGTCGGCGATCTCGCCGGGCTCGGCGAACCGCCCGAGCGGCACCTTGGCGCGCTGCGCGTCGAGCGCCGCCTCCCGGGTCGCGCCCGCCGCGCCCGCCGTCTGGTCGGCCAGCCCGCCGGGCGCCATCCACAGCTCCGAGGCGGTCGCGCCGGGGGCCACCGCGTTGACCAGCACGCCCTCGGCGGCGTACGCATCGGCGTAGACGCGGCTGAGCGACAGCTGCGCCGCCTTGGTGACGGAGTAGGCCGCGTTGGTCAGCGACGGCCGCTTGCCCGCGGACGAGCAGACGTTCACCACCCGCCCCCACCCCGCCTGCGCCATCCGCGGCGCGGCCAGCCGCATGAGCCGCATCGGCGCCAGGACGTGCAGCTCGTACTGCGCGCGCCAGTCCTCGTCGGTGAGCGCGTCGAGCGCCCGCGCGTAGGAGGTCCCGGCGTTGTTGACGAGGATGTCGACGCCGCCCATCTGCTCGGCGCAGGTCGCGACGATCCGCTCGTCGCAGCCCTCGTCGGTGACGTCGCCCGCCAGCCACTCCGCGCCCCCGACCGCCTCGGCGGAG
>DASPKC010000152.1:0-11588 GCA_035628295.1 Baekduia sp. | reverse complement strand
AGGCCGTGGAGCTGCGCCCCGACCACTCCCACGGGATGGTCCGCACCGAGGTCGTGTGCGCGTGCTGCGGCGGCCATCTCGGCCACGTCTTCGACGACGGCCCGCAGGACCGCGGCGGCCTGCGCTACTGCATCAACTCCTGCGCGCTGGAGCTCGAGCCCGAAGGCACCTGACCGGGCGGCCGGCGGCCCGCCCCTCAGCGGGCCGCGAGCTCCGGCAGCAGCGCCTGCGCGGAGCCCTTGCTGCCGAAGGCGCCCTCCGCCCCCTGCAGCGCGAAGACCAGCGCGGCGCGGCCCGCCACGTCGTCGAGGTTGTCCACCGACGTCAGGCGCCGGTCGCGGTACCACCCGACGTTGGAGGGCTCGGTCCTGGTGAGCTCCACGCCCACGGCGGGCAGGCCGGACGCCGCCGCGCCCTCCGCGATGCCGCGCGCGAGCGTGGCGGGCGCGTCGCCCTCCTCGGCGCCGCCGCGGACGACGATGAGCCCGTCCAGGCGGCCAAGCCGGCCCGAGAACGTCTGCAGCAGCGACGGCCGCTCGCGTTCGGCCAGGCGGCCGCCGAGCACGAGCTGGGCGCCCATCCGGAAGCCGAAGGGCTCGAGCAGGTCCTCCGCGTCGGCTTCGAGGCGCTCGTAGCGGGTGCCTTCAGCGCGCGAGGCGAGCGCCGGCAGGTCCGGCGGCAGGCGCACCGCCCCGGCCCAGGCCAGCCGGCCGCCCGTGTCGTCGAGCGCGCGGCGGACGAGCCCGACCACCCGGTCGTCCGCGGCGCCGAGGAAGAGCAGCCCGAGGCGCCGGCCCTCGAGCTCGCCGCTGACCAGCAGCGGGTAGACGGCGCCGGCGAAGCGCTCCTCGCGCTGCAGCTGGTCGCGCAGGCGGGCGGCCTCCTGGCGCTGCTCGCGCACGTCGTCCTCCAGCGACTGCTCCAGCTCCTCGCGGGCCGAGGAGACGAGCTCGCGGTCGCCGACGGCGACGCCGAGCAGCAGCCCGACGAGCAGCGCGAGGAAGACCGCGGCGAGCGAGAGCGCGTGGTAGCGGAAGTCGAACATCGGTCAGTCGATCCCCAGGACGACCTGCAGCTTGAGCCACAGCAGGTCCATGACGTCGTTGAGCCCCGGCGTCAGGGCCACGACCGCCACGAGCGTCAGCAGGCCGGTCGCCATGACCAGGCCCACGGGCGCCAGCCCGGGCCGGGGACGGTACAGCCGCGACACGCCCTTGGCGTCGACGAGGACCTCGCCGATGCGCAGCCGCGTGAGGAACGTCGACGACATCCCGCGGCGCGCCTTGTCCAGGAACTCGACGAGGTTGGACTGCGAGCCGACGGACACGATCAGCTCGGCACCCTTCTCGTAGGCGATCAACATCGCAACGTCCTGGCTCGTGCCGGGCGCCGGGAGCACCTTGTGCGGGACGCCGAGCTCCTCGAGGCGCTCGCGGCCCGGAGCGCGGCCGTCGCTGTAGGCGTGCACCACGATCTCCGCGCCGCAGCGCAACGTCGCGTCCGACACGGAGTCCATGTCGCCCACGACCATGTCAGGGCTGAAGCCGGCCTCGAGGATCGCGTTGGCGCCGCCGTCGACGCCCACGAGCACCGGCTTGACGTCGCGCACGTACGGGCGCAGCGCGACCAGGTCCTCGAGGTGGTTGACGCCGCGCACCACGATCAGCGCGGGGCGGTCGCGGAAGTCCGTGTCGAAGCGCGGCAGGTCGAGCTTGCCCGAGAGCAGCTCCTGCTCCTCGAGCATGTGGTCGATGGTGTTGCGCGCGAAGGCCTCCAGCGCCTCGCCGATCTCGCGGCGGCGCAGGTCGGTGGCCTCCAGAACGGCCGACGGCTCCTGCACGACGCCGGTCGCGACGAGCGCGCCCTTGGCGTTGCGGATGTCCCCGCCGGCCACCTCGATCGGCTCACCCTCGTGCAGCGCCTCGAACAGCCCGTCGTCGGGCAGGTCCACGAGGTGGATGCCGGCCTGGACGAGCAGCAGCGGCCCCATGTTCGGGTACGTCCCACTCGACGACGGGCGGCAGTTGAGCACTCCGACGACCCCGGCGGCCACGAGGTCCTCCGCCGAGACGCGGTCGAGGTCCTTGTGGTCGAGCACCGCGATGTCGCCGCGGACCAGCTTCTTGACGAGCAGCTTCGTCCGCCGTCCGAGCCTCGCCGGGCCACGCACGACCACCGGGTCCGCGCCCGCACCGGTGTCGCTGCCGGAGGCCACGGCCATCGCCGCCGAGTCTAGGCGGGGCCGGGGGTGCGACGCGCGCCGGTGCGATGCGCCGGATGGCGGCGCGGCGGCGCGGACCGGGTCGCGACGCCGCGGTGGCGCGCCGCGGTGGCGCGCCGCGGCGTGGCGCGCCGCACGGGCGTCGACGGCCCCCGGTGCGCGCGCCGACGGCTCAGCGACGAGGGAACGGGCCGGTTTGCCGGCCCCGGCCGTGTGGCCCGTCCGGCGCGCGTGGCGCCGCGAGCTGCCCGCGAGCCCGGTCTGGGTGAGATGCGAGTTGGTCTCGCTCAGCGAGATCAACTCGCGGCTCGGTGCGGGCGCGGCGCGGCACTACACGCCGCCGCGGCCCGTCCCCCGGCTGCGCCGGGTCGCCGGCTACGCCGCCTTCAGCAGGTCCTTGGCGTGGCGGCGCGCGGCGATGTCGCCGTCGTCGGCGCCGAGCATGCGGACCAGCTCGCCGACGACCTCGCTCTTGCGCAGCTCGCGCACCGTGGTGACCGCCGGCTCCTGCGTCGTGTCCTTCGCGATGCAGAAGTGGCGGGCCGCGAGCGAGGCGACCTGCGGCAGGTGGGTGATGCACAGGACCTGGCGGCCCCGGCCGAGCGCCCGGAGCTGCTCGCCGACCGCCCGCGCGGTGTGCCCGCCGATGCCGGCGTCGATCTCGTCGAAGACGAGCGTGCTCCCGCCGCCCGCCTCGCCTGCGCGCGCCGCGGCCGTCGCGGTCAGCGCAAGCATGACGCGCGACAGCTCACCGCCCGACGCCGTCTCGCGCAGCGGCGCGGCCGGCACGCCCGGGTTGGGCGCGATGAGGAACTCGACGGCGTCGCTGCCGGCCGGGCCGGGCTCGCGGGCCTCGAGCGCGATGTCGAACGACGCGCCGTCCATGGCGAGCTCGGCGAGGCGCTCGCGCACCGCCGCCGCCAGGGGGCCGGCCGCCGCCGCGCGCGCCTCGTGCAGCTCGGCGGCGAGCCGCGCATGCTCGGCGCGCGCCTCCTCCAGCGCGGCGCCGGCCTCTTCCAGCGCCACCTCGGCGCGCTCGAGCGCGTCCCGGCGCGCCCGGCACGCGTCGGCGTGGGCGAGGACGGCGGCCACCGTGCCCCCGTGCTTGCGCGTCAACCGGTCCAGCACGCCGAGCCGCTCCTCGACGGCCTCCAGCTCGCCCGGCTCGCCCTCGAGCCCCTCCCCCAGGCGCCGCAGCTCCGCGCCGAGGTCGTCGGCCTCGATGACCAGCGCGCGCCACCGCGCCGCCAGGCCGTCGAGCTCCGCGTCGACGCCCGCGACGCCGTCCAGCAGCGCGCCACCGGCGCCGAGCGCCGGCCCGGCGCCGCCCTCGTCGGTGCCCAGGGCCTGCGCGGCGCCCAGGGAGGCGGCCCGCAGCGCCTCGAGGTGGCGCAGCCGCTCGCGCCGGGCGCGCAGCTCCGCCTCCTCCGCCTCGCTCGGGGCGGCCTCCTCGATCTCGCGCAGCTCGAACTCCAGGAGGTCGAGCTCGCGCTCGCGCGCCCCGGCGCGGTCGCGCAGCTCGGCCAGCGACGCCTCCAGGGCGCGCGCCCGGGCGTGCGCGGCCGCGCAGGCCGCCCGCCGCGCCGTCTGCTCGGGGCCGGCGAAGCCGTCCAGGAGGTCGAGCTGCGACGACGTGAGCGTGAGCCGCCGGTGCTCGTGCTGGCCGTAGAAGCTCAGGAGCCCCGCGGCCGCCTCGCGCAGGTCGCCCACCGGCGCCGAGCGCCCGTTGAGGTACGCCCGTGTGCGGCCCTCGGCCGAGACGCGCCGGGCGAGCACCAGCTCGTCGGCGTCCGGCGCCACCCGGTCGCCCAGCGCCTCGCGCAGGGCGTCGGTCAGCTCGAAGACGCCCTCGACGTAGGCCTCCGCGGCGCCCGGGCGCACGACGCCCGGCTTGGCCTTGCCGCCCAGCAGCAGGTCGAGCGCGTGCGCGAGCACGGTCTTGCCCGCACCGGTCTCGCCCGTCAGCACGTTGAGCCCCGGCGTCAGCCGCAGCTCGGCCCGCTCGATCAGCAGGAGGTTCTCGACGCGCAGCTCGTGCAGCACGGGCGCGATGCAACCAGGCGGCGCGGACGGAACCGCGTCGAACGCGCGTTCGTGCGCGGTGGCGCGACAGGTCCGTGCGGATCAGGAGGCGAGGCGGCCGAACTTCTCGCGCAGGCGCCGGTAGAAGGACGACCCGGGCGCCTGCGCGAGGTCGGCGGCCTCGCGCACGAAGCGGGCGTGCATCCGGGCGTCGGCGGCCAGCGTCCCCGCCGGGCGTCCGTCGATCAGGACGTCGACCGCCGACCGGCTGCGGTTGTGGATCGTCAGGACGTCGTCGGGCGCGACGATCAGCGCGCGGGCGGTCAGCGAGTGCGGCGCGATGAAGGAGACGGCGAAGCCCTCCACGCCCCAGGCCATGACCGGCCCCCCGTTGGCGAGGTTGTAGCCCGTCGAGCCGGCCGGGGTGGCCACGACGAGGCCGTCGCAGCGCACGCTGCCGACCTCCTCGCCGCCGACGCCGTAGGCCAGCTGCGCCACCCGCTCGCCGACGGGGCGGTGCAGCGAGATGTCGTTCATCGCGGCATGGGCCATCCCGCCCGGGCCCTCCATGGCCAGCGCGGGGAGCGTCAGGACCTCGAAATCCCCGCACAGCGCCTGGCGGAACGACCCTTCGAGGTCGTCGTGGGACGGGTCGATGGTGGCGAGGAAGCCGACCTCGCCGTAGTTGACCGCGTACACCGGGACGCCCGTCCCCGCGTAGCGCCGCAGCGCCCGGAGGATCGTGCCGTCGCCGCCCAGGACGAGGCAGACCTCGACGTCGTCGCTCAAGGGCGCGCCCGCCGCCACGCACTCGGCGTCGACGATGCCGTGCTTCTCGGTCTCGTCCGGGTCGAAGCGCAGCGTCATGTGCGCCTCGGCGGCGGCGCGGCGCAGCGAGTCGAGCGCATGGGCCACCTGCTCGGGGCGGGCGTGGGTCAGGACGGTCGCAGCGCGCATCACTCAGGGGCCCGGCGGCGGCACTCTAGCGCCGCGACCGGCCCGTCACGCCCGTGCACGGGCGCCGGCGATCAACTCGGACAACCGGCCGGCCTCGCGGTGGACGTCGCAGTGCTCCTGCACGAAGGCCCGTCCCGCCGCGCCGGCACGCTCGCGCTCCTGCGGCCCCAGCGCGAGCATTTCGGCGAGCGCCGTGGCCAGCGCGGCCGCGTCGCCGGGCGGCGCGAGCCGCCCCCAGGGGGCACGGACGATCTCCGGCAGGCCGACCTCGTCGCTGGCGACGACGAGGACCTCCATCGCCAGCGCCTCCTTGACGACCACGGGCATCGAGTCGCGGTCCCCGTCGGCCGCCACGACGCACGGCATCGCCAGCACGTCGGCCTCCTCCAGGACCTCCCGGACGCCCGACGGCGCCCGCGCGCCCAGGAACGTCAGGCGCTCCGCGACCCCGCGCTCGCGGGCCCGCGCCTCCAGGGCCTCGCGCAGCGGCCCGGAGCCCACGACCAGCAGCCGACGCACCGCCGCGCCGGGCGGCGTGGCCAGCGCGTCGATCAGGTGGGCGAAGCCCTTCTTCTCCACCAGCCGCCCGACGGCCACCACCGTGCTGCGGCCGGGCAGCGGCGCAGCGCGGCGGAACGCCTCGGCGTCGACGCCCATCACGACCACGTGGACGTCGTCCGCGCGGTCGGGGCCGATGACCTCGCGCAGATCGCGCACGGTGTAGGCGCACCCGCTGGTGGTGAACGTCGCGCAGCGCAGCTTGCGCCGCAGGTCGCGCGGCGCGCCGTAGATCTCGTAGGCGTGCGCCGTCAGCGAGACGGTCGTCCCCAGCAGCCGGCCGAGCCGCAGCCCATCGACGGCCGTGACGTCGGCGAAGTGCACGTGCAGGTGGGGACGGCCGGCGCGCGCCAGCCGGCGCGCCACGGGCGCCAGGAGCCGCAGCGGCAGGGCGCCCTGCTCCTGGGCGAAGGACGCGGTGAACCGCCGGTCGCGCGCGGTGCGCAGCGGATGGCGCACCACCAGCCAGGCGAAGTCCGCCAGGCGTCGCAGGGGGCTGTCGTCCTCCACCCAGGCGGCGGGCAGGTCGCCGAGCGCCCCGGGCGAGGGCTGGCTGCCCCGTCCGCGCGCCTCGAGCCGCACGCGGTGCCCGCGGGCCTGCAGCGCCCGCGCCTCGGCGAGCACGAACGTCTCCGACAGCTGCGGCGCCTGGGCCGCGAGCACGGCGATGTCCAGGACCCCTTCGGGCGGACGCCCGTCCGCGCGCCGCGCCGGCTCGGGCTCGGGCGCCGCGCTGGAGGCGGCCAGCCGGCCCGCGGCGAACGCGAGCCGCGCCACGGGCCGGGAGGGCGCCGCCGGCCGCGTCCCGGGGTGGCGCCAGCGCAGCCACCTGGCGCCCGCGCCCGCGGTGAAGGCCGCGCGCAGGCCCTCCGGCGCGCGCGGCCCCTCGCCCACGACGGTCCAGCCCGCGGCGTGCAGGCGCAGCCGCAGGTCGGCGCCGGCGCCCGCGCGCAGGCGCTCGTGCGCGCCGCCGACGGCCTCCCAGGCCCCGGCGCGCACCGCGAGGACGTCCCCCGCCGCCACGGCGCCCACGTCGTCGCCCACCCCCGGCGCCACGGCGGGCGCCGCGGCGCCCGGCGGCCAGACGACCCAGCCGTCAGCCATCCGGGTCCGCCCGGCGGGCCAGCTCGTCCAGCGCCTCGGCGTCGAGCGCCCCGGGGCGCGCGGCCTCGGCCAGCCACAGGAAGGTCTCCAGGTTGCCCTTCGGGCCGGGCAGCCCGGACGGCGCCAGGCCGAGCACCGACGCGCCGGCCTCGCGCGCCGCCGCGGCGACGGCCGCGACCGAGGCGCGCCGGGCGGCCGGCGAGCGCACGACGCCGCCCCTGGCGACGTGCTCGCGGCCGGCCTCGAACTGCGGCTTGACCATCGCCAGCACGTCGAAGCGCTCCGGCTCCACGACGCCCAGCACCGACGGCAGGACCTTCGTCAGCGAGATGAAGGAGACGTCGCACACGACGAGCGACGGCCGCCAGGGCAGGTCGCCGGCGCCCAGGGCCCGGGCGTTGCAGCGCTCGAGGACGACCACGCGCGGGTCGGTGCGCAGCGACCAGTGCAGCTCCCCGTACGCCACGTCGAGCGCGACGACCTCGGCCGCGCCCCGCTGCAGCAGGCAGTCGGTGAAACCGCCGGTCGACGCGCCGACGTCCAGGCAGCGCCGCCCGGCCACGTCGATGCGCAGCGCGTCGAGCGCGTTGGCCAGCTTCTGGCCGCCGCGCGAGACGAAGCGCGCACGCTGCGCGACCTCCACCTCGACGTCGTCGCGCACCAGCTGGCCGGCCTTCGCCGCCCGCTCCCGGCCGGGCCCCACCAGGACCTCCCCCGCCATCACGGCAGCCGCCGCGCGCGAGCGCGACTCGAACAGGCCGCGCTGCGCCAGCAGCGCGTCGAGGCGCACCTTGCCCGCCATCCGCGGCGAGGCTAGCCCACGCGCCGGGCGGGTGTGACGACGCTCACAGTGGGAACGGACGTTCGAGGGCACTATGCGCTTCGCAATGACCGCTATCCGGCTCATCCCGCTCCAGCTGCACGGGGCGCTCGAGATGCTGGCGGGCCTGCTGCTCATGGCCGCGCCGTTTCTGCTGGGCTTCGAGCCCGCCGGGACCGTCGTCGCCGTCGCGGTGGGCGCGGTCGTCGTCGGCGTCGCGCTCTCCTCCGCCGGGACCGACCCGGCCGGCGCCCGCCCGACCCTCCCGGTCGCCACCCATCACGCCCTCGACCACGGCCTGACCCTCGGCCTGGCCGGCGCCGCCGCCGTCATCGCCGTCGACGGCGACCTCGTGGCCGGCGCCTCCCTGGCGCTCATCGCCGCGCTGCTCCTCGCCCTCACCGCGACCACCCGCTACAGCCTGCGCGGCTGACGAACTTCCCTCAGTGATCGCCGGCCTTCCGGCCGGACACATACACCACATAGCAGTACCTCTCCTCCCCTGGAAGATGGCCCGCCTCCCCGGCGGGCCATCCTCCGTTCCGGGGTCGTTCAGCGCCGCGGCAGCCGCCGCAGGCGGACGTGGAGGTGGTCGTCGTGGTGCGCGATGGGCTGCACGACGGACGCCGGGCCCTTCAGGCGGACCCGGAGCCCGACGAAGACGAACTCCGCCCCGGCCGCCACGAACCGGTCGACGAGGTCCTGCGCCAGGCGGCGGTCGACGTCGGCGGGGCGGCGGGGCCCGATCGGCAGGCGGTCCTTGCGCGGGTACTGGATGTCGACGTCCAGGCCGTTCTGGTGCGACGCGTGGCCCAGGCCGCCGAAGCGGGCGTCGAAGACGCCGCCCCGCGGGCGGCTGAGGTCGGCCACCAGGACAGGCGGCGCGTCCGGATGGGCCGCCCGATGGGCGGCCGCCACCGCCTGGATCGTCGCGACGAGGCGGTCGGTCCCCCAGCGCCGCCAGCCCCGGTTGGGGCTGCGGTCCAGGACGGCGTCCCAGGTCAGGTGGTGCGGGCCGTGCGCGGGCAGCTGGACGCCGCGCAGCAGCCGCCCGGCGTACGGCTTGCCGGCGGCCACCGAGCGCCAGGCCGGCGGCGCGGCGGGCGGCGGCGGGGGCGGCTCGGGGAAGGGCGTGGGCGCCGCCGTGGCCGAGCCGTGGGCGCTCGCAGCCTGGAAGCCGGCGGCCAGGGCGGCGCGCAGCGGCGCGACGCTGGGCGCGTCGCCCGCCGCGGTCGCGGTGGCGCAGCCGCCCAGGGCGAGGGCGGCCAGCAGCGCTGGGCACGTGGCGGCGGGACGGCGCACGGACCGTCCAGCGTAGCTCCGCGATCGACGGCTCAGGCCAGCAGGGCGCGGGAGCGGTCCGCCAGCCAGCGGATCAGCTCGTGGGCGCGGTCGACGACGCCACCCCAGCGCAGGAAGCCGTGGATCATGTCGTCGTAGACCTCGAGCTCGACCGGGACGCCGGCGTCGCGCAGGCGCTGCGCGTAGCGCGCGCCGTCGTCGCGCAGGGGATCGATGCCGGCCAGGGCGATCGCCGCGGGCGGCGCCCCGGCCACGTCGGCGCCCAGCGGCGCGGCGTCCGGGTCGGCCGGATCGGCGGCGCCCAGATAGGTGCGCCAGCAGAGCTCCATCTCGGTGCGCGTCAGCCCGGGGCCGTCGCAGAACTGGTGGTAGGCCGCACCGGCCATCCCGGGGTCCAGGGCGGGATACACGAGCAGCTGCCCGCGCAGCGGCGGCAGGCCGTCGTGCCGGGCGTGCAGCGCGGCGACGGCCGCGAGGTTGCCCCCGGCGCTGTCGCCGCCCACGAGGATGCGGTCGGCCCCGCAGCCCAGCCGCTGCGCGCCCTCGGCGCGGGCCCAGCGCACCGCCGCGTCGGCGTCCTGCACGCCGGCGGGAAAGCAGCACTCCGGCGCCAGCCGGTAGTCGACGCTGAGGACCGCGTGCCCCGCGGCGTTGCACAGGGCGCGGCAGACGCGGTCGAAGCCGTCCAGGTCGCCCATCACCCACCCGCCGCCGTGCAGCCAGACGATGGCTCCGGCGACCGGCGCGGGGACGCGCGGGCGGTACAGGCGCGCCGGCACGCGCGCCTCGTCGCGGGGCAGCACGACGTCCTGGACCTCGGCCACCTCCTCGGCGGCGCCGCCGAGCCGCAGCGCCGTGTCGAGATACCCGGCGCGCAGCGCCTGCAGGTCCGGAGCGACGGTGAGGTCGCCCTTGCCGTCCTGCGCCCAGGCGTCGATGAGCGCCTGGACCTGCGGGTGCAGCGCCGGCGGCGACGTCACGAGCGGCCGGCGGCCACCGCGCCGCGGCCGGCCGACAGCTCGGCCTCGACGCGCTGGGCGATGGCCCGCCCGGTGAAGCCGACCTCGCGGTGCAGGAGCGCCGGCTTGCCGTGGGTGACGTACCGGTCGGGCAGGCCGACGCGCACGATCCGCGGCGCCGCCAGCCCGGCCTCGTTGAAGCCCTCCCAGACCGCGGAGCCGAAGCCGCCCTGCAGCTGGCCCTCCTCCACCGTCACCAGCAGTTCGTGGTCGGCCGCCAGGGCCTGCAGCAGCGCCATGTCGAGCGGCTTGACGAAGCGCGCGTCGGCGACGGTCACGTCGAGGCCGCGCTCGGCCAGCTCGTCGGCCGCCTCGAGCGCCTTGCCCACGCCCGAGCCGTAGCCCAGGAGCGCGACGCGCGAGCCCTCGCGCAGCACCTCGCCGGTGCCCACCTCGACGGCCGCGACGGCGTCCGTGGCCGACGGCAGCGGCACGCCGGACCCCTCGCCGCGCGGGTAGCGCAGCGCGAACGGGCCCTCGTCCCACTCCAGGGAGGTGCGCAGCAGCAGCTCGAGCTGCGCCTCGTCGCGCGGGGCGCCCACGACGATGTTCGGCAGGCAGCGCAGATAGGCGATGTCGAAGACGCCGTGGTGCGTCGGGCCGTCGTCGCCGACCAGGCCGGCGCGGTCCATCGCGAAGACGACGTTCAGCGACTGCAGGCACACGTCGTGGACGATCTGGTCGAACGCCCGCTGCAGGAAGGTCGAGTAGATGGCGCAGACCGGCTTGGCGCCCTCGAGCGCCAGGCCCGAGGCGAACAGCACGGCCTGCTGCTCGGCGATGCCGACGTCGAAGTAGTGGGCCGGCTCGGCCTTCTGCAGGATGTTCAGGCCGGTGCCGGAGTTCATCGCGGCGGTGATGCCGACGACGCGGCGGTCGCGGCGCACCTCGCGGACCATGGCGTCGCCGAAGACCTTCGTGTACTGCGGCGGCGGCGCCGGGGCCCCCGACGCGGCGGCCTTGGCGGCCGGCTTGCCGTTGGCGATCGACTTGGGCTTGGCGGCATGCCACTGCTCCATGCCCTCCAGGCCGCCCTCCTCGGCCGGCGCGAAGCCCTTGCCCTTGACGGTGGCGACGTGGACCACGACGGGCCGGTCGGCGTCCAGGGCCGCGCGCAGCGCGCGGCGCAGCGCCCGCACGTCGTGGCCGTCGACGACGCCGGTGTAGGCCCAGTCGAGCTCCTCCCACCACAGCCCGGGCGCCCAGAAGCTCTTCAGCGACTCCTTCAGCCGCGGACCGAGCTTCTCCAGCGCGGCGCCGATGCCGCCCGGCAGCTCGGTCAGGCGGTGCTCGACGCCCTCGCGGGCGTGCCAGAGCTCGGGCTGCAGGCGGACCCGGTTGAAGTACGACGACAGCGCGCCGACGTTCGGCGCGATCGACATGCCGTTGTCGTTGAGGACGACGACGAACGGGGTCCCGAGGCCGCCGGCCTGGTGGATGGCCTCGAACGCCACGCCGCCGGTCATGGCGCCGTCCCCGATGACCGCCACGACCTTGCCGTCGTCGCCCTGGCCGCGGAGCTTCATGCCCTCCTTGAGCCCGACGGCGTAGCCGATCGAGGTCGAGGCGTGGCCGGCGCCCATGA
>DASPKC010000151.1:0-5840 GCA_035628295.1 Baekduia sp. | reverse complement strand
TCGCCCGAGCGGCCGAGCTCCTGGAAGCGCCGCGTCAGGATCGCGCCCGCGGCCAGGAAGCCCACGGCGAAGCAGATCCCGAAGGTCTGCAGCGTGATGGGTCCGAGCTCGATCTCCGGCTGCACGACGGTCAGCCTAGGGGCCGCGGGCTACAGGTAGCCCATCGGGTCCACGGGCGAGCCGTTGACGCGGACCTCGAAGTGCAGGTGCGCGCCGAACGAGTGGCCGGTGTTGCCCACGTAGCCGATGAGCTGGCCCTTGCCGACGCTCGCGCCCTGGCTGGTGGCGAAGCGCGACTGGTGCGCGTAGCAGGTGGCCAGCGAGCCGGAGTGCGCGACGCACGTGTAGTTGCCGTAGCCGCCCGAGGCGCCCGTCCCCTGCAGCAGCACGACGCGGCCCGAGTCGGCCGCCCGGATCGGCGTGCCCTCGGCCGCGGCGATGTCGATCCCAGCGTGCAGGCGGCCCCAGCGCATCCCGAACGGGCTGGTGAACGTGCCGTTGACGGGCCAGATCATCGAGCCGCTGCCGCGGCGGATCGGCCCGGCGGGCAGCGCGCCCTGCGCGGTGCGCAGCTGACCCGCGATGCGCGCGGAGGCCCGCTCGAGCGACCGCAGGTCCTTCTCCAGGTGGTGGCGCTCCTCGCGGACCTTGCTCAGCGCGCGCGACTTGTCGCTCTTGGTCCCCTGGTAGCCGACGCGCGTGTCGATGAGCTCCTGCTTGACAGCGGCGATCTCGTTGCGCCGCGAGAGCACGGCGGCCGTCAGCGACTGCTGGCGGCGCTCGAGGCGGTCCAGGCGCCTGGCGGTCCGCACGGCGTCCGTGCGCGCCGCGCGCACCGTGGTGATGATGCGCTCGTCCTGCTGGCGGATGCGCTGCAGGAACTCGCCGCGTTCGAGCAGGTCGCCGAAGCCCTTGGCGTTGAGGACGACCGAGACGAGGTCGGGGCGGTCGGCCTGGTAGAGCTCGACGAGCCGGTCGGCGAGCACGACGCGCGACTCGGCCAGGCGGGCGCGCAGCCGCGCCAGCCGGCGGCGCTCGGCGCGCAGCAGCTCCTGGGTGCGCGCGAGCTGCGCGCGCTTGCGGTCGAGATCGGCCTGGATGCGGTCCTGGCGCGAGCGCAGCGAGCCGATGCGCCGCTCGAGGCGCCCGATCCGCCGCGAATAGGTCTGGATCTCCGACGTGAGGACGCGCTCGGTGCCCTTCTTGCGGCCGATCATGCCGCGCTTGGTCTCGATCTTCTTCTGGAGCTGGCTGAGGCGGGCCTGCTGCCCCGACGAGACCAGCGGCAGGGCGGCCCAGAGCAGGAGCGGCAGGGCCACCACCGCGAGGAGCAGGCGGAGGCGCATGCGCCGGGAACTGTAGGACGCGCGATCCTGCCGGGCCGCAAGGGCGCTTGCACGCGCCGGGACGGCGAGGGCACGCCGCGCACTGCGGCAGAATGGCGGCATGCGCCCCACCTCCTTCGGTCGCGACACCGGGCTCCAGGCCCGGATGCTGCTGACCATGTTCCTGCTCGGCCTGGTCTACGTCGTCTTCATCGGCTTCTTCGTGGCGGCCGGCGCGGGCGCGGCGACCATGCTCGTCGTCTTCGGCATGTTCGCCGTCCTGCAGTTCTTCCTGGCGGACAAGATCGGCTTGCGGGCGATGGGCGCCCACGAGGTCGCGCCCGAGGAAGCGCCGGAGCTCCACGCGATGATCGACCGCCTCTGCATCCAGGCCGACATCCCCAAGCCGAAGGTCGCGATCGCCAACACGCGCATGCCCAACGCCTTCGCGATGGGCCGCTCGCAGAAGCACGCGACGGTGTGCGTGACCACCGGGATCATGGAGATCCTCTCCCCCGCCGAGCTCGAGGGCGTCATCGCCCACGAGATCACCCACATCGTCAACCGCGACGTGGCAATCATGACCTTCGCGAGCTTCTTCGCGTCGATCGCCGCGATGATCGCCCAGAACGGCTTCCTCTTCGGCGGCTTCGGCGGGGGTGACGACGACGACAACCCGAGCTTCCTCGTGATCATGCTCGTGTCGATCGTGGTCTACGCCGTCAGCTTCATGCTCATGCAGGCGCTGTCGCGCTACCGCGAGTTCGCCGCCGACCGCGGCGCCGCCCTGATCACCGGCCGGCCCAGCGCGCTGGCGTCGGCGCTCAACCGGATCTCCAGCGGCATGGATCGCATCCCGCAGCAGGACCTCCGCGCCGCCGGCGAGATGCAGGCGTTCTTCATCTTCCCGGCGCGCGCCAAGGGCTCGGTCGCCGGCCTGTTCGCCACGCACCCGCCGATGGAGAAGCGCATCGAGCGGCTGATGGCGCTCGAGGGCCAGCTCCAGGGCGCCCGGTAGGGGCGGCAGGCCATGGGCTTCCTCGACTCGATCCTCGGCCGGGGCAAGGCGCCGGTGAAGGCCAGCGCCGACCGGCTGTTCGCGATGAGCACCGCCGGGATCACGCTCGAGGCGTCGCAGTCGATCACCACGCGCGGGGCGGCGGCGCTCGTCTTCCAGCCTCTGGCGACGGGCGACTTCCGCACCGTGCTCGAGGAGGTCGAGGGGATCCTGCGGGGGACCGGCGAGGAGACCGGCTCGACGATCGACACCCACGAGGACGCCCACGGCTACCGGTGGATGATCATCCGCGACCCCGACCTCGAGGACCTCGTGGTGGGGCTCAATTCGGTGATGGGGTCGCTGGAGACCTCGGGCTACGCCGACCGGGTGCTGTGCGCCGTCTTCGCGTTCGAGGACGAGCGCGGCACGGCGCTGTACTTCATCTACAACGCCAAGCGCGGCACGTGGTACCCGTTCGTGCCGGTCGCCGCCGAGAAGCGCGACAGCGAGCGCGAGATGCAGCTGCGCGCCGCGCTGGGCACCGAGCTGCCGTTCGAGGCGCAGCTCGAGCGGTGGTTCCCGCTCTGGGGCATCCCGATCTGATGGGCCGCCGGCCGGCGTGATCGTCCGCGCGGACGGGCTCTGCGTCGGCCAGGCGTCGCACGCCTGGATGTCCGGGCAGCTGGCCGAGGCGTGGGCCTGGCCGGTGGACCGGCCGCAGGAAGCGGCGCTCGCCGCGCTCCAGCACGACGTCGGCATGGCCGAGCACGACGTGCGGTCGCCGCTGCTCGACGAGGCGACCGGCGGGCCTGTCGGGTTCACCGCCCTGCCCCGCGCGCTGCACCTGGAGCTGTGGACGCGCGCCCCGGCGCTCGTCGAGTCGCAGTCGGCCTACGCCGCGCTGGGCGTCTCGCTGCACGGCACCGGGCTGTACGCCCGCGCGGCTGACGACCCCGCCGTGGCGGCGTACCTGGAGCAGCAGCGCGGCGAGCAGGAGCGCCTGGCGGCGGTGGCGGGCGCGAGCGCCGGCGAATGCGGGCGGCTGCAGGCGCTGCTGCGCCTCTGGGACGCGATCTCGCTGAGCCTGCTGCTCGGGTGGGCGCTGGCCCCCGTGCCGGTCCCGGGTGCTGCGGGCGCCGACGTGGTGGTGGAGCTGGCCGACGCGGGCGACGGCACGTGGACGCTCGACCCGTGGCCGCTGCGCGCGACGGAGCTCGAGGTGCGGTGCGAGGGCCGGCGCCTGGCCGAGCCGGCGTCGGACGCGCGGGCCCTGCGCGCGGCGCTCGCCCGCGCGCCGCGCGTCGACCTGCGGTTCCTCCTGCGGCGCCCTCAGCCCTAGCCCGCCCGGCGCGCGAGGCGCTTCGCGCGGCGCACCGTGCGACGGTCGTCGGCCCGGCCCTGCGTCTGCTGGACGGTGGCGATGACGGTGCTCAGGTTGCTGACGCTCCGGCGCTCCGTGCGGATGTTGCGCTGCGTGACCTGACCTGTTGTCGCCGCCGGCGGACGGCCGGTCGTGACGGTGCTGGCGTTCGTCGCGGTCTGCACCGCCGCGCCGGTGGCCGTCGTGACCTGGGCCAGGAGCGACTCCTGCAGGGCGTTCTGGAGCTGGCCGGCGTTGCGGCACCGCACGGTGCACGCCGCCTGCTGCACCTGGACGACGACGTCGATGTTGAGGCTCTGGCTCTGGGCCCAGGACTGGACCTGGGCGAGGTTGAGCTGCGTCGACAGCGACGACAGGCCGGTGAGGTCGAGGCCGCCGGCGGAGACGATGTTCGTCACGCTCTGCGGGGCGCTGGCCACGGCCTGGCCGCGCTGCGACGTGCCGGACACCTGCGCGGCCAGCTGGTGCGCGGTCGTGGTGGTGCACCGCCGCTGGCAGACCGACTGGATCTGGATGATCGCCTGGTCGGTGAGGGCGCGGTTGAGCGCCGTGGCGTCCGCGGTCGACGCGTTCGTCTGGGTCAGCGCGCCGGCACCGCCGTCCGCCGTGTTGGCGCCCGTCTGCGCCGAGACGCTGCGCGCCGCGGCGTCCTGGATCGTCAGCGCGTCCTGCAGCGCGTCCTGGACCTGCGAGGTGTCGCGGCAGCGGATGACACAGCCCTGCTGGATCTGGATGAGCAGCTGCTGCGTCGTGGCCAGGTTGGACGCGGTGGAGGTCGCGGTCGCGGCGTTGGTCTGCGTCGTGCCGCCGTCGGCGCCCGACCCGCCGGACGCGGTGTTGGCGGCCGTCTGACTCGTGAGCGCCTCCGCCACCGCCTGCTGGGTGGTGGTGGCGATCTGGGTCCCGATCTGCGTCATGGAGGTCGTGCGGCAGTTGCGCACGCAGCCCTGCTGGATCTGGACGAGGACCTGCACCGTGCGCGCCTCGTTGGCCGCCGTGACGGTGGTGACCGCCTCGTTGACCTGCGACGTGGCGCCGCCTGCGGCACCGGCCGGGGGCGACGCCGACGCGGTGGTGCCGGCTGCGCCCTGCGCCCCGGCGATCGCCGCGGCGGCGAGCTCCTGCGCCGGCGGATGTTCCGGCACCGGCGGAGGCGGCGGAGGCGGTTCGACGGGCTCCGGCACCGCGGGGACGGGCGGCGGCGGCGACGGCTCGGTGGCCGGGGGGCCGGCCACCTCGCCGACCACCTGCGCCGCCCCGGCGCCGGAGCTTGCGCCCTCGGCGACGGTCTCGGCGTGCGCCGCCGCGATGCGCGGGCCGAAGGCGAGACCGGCGACGATCGTGCTGACCGCGATCGTCCGGGACCTGATGTCGCTGGGGAGGTAGAAGGCCATCCGTGGAAGTGGTGGTGGGTCTGGACCGCGGGCGGAGGCCGCGACGCGGCCCCCGCCCACCCGGTTCGTGGCGGCCCGCGGGCCGCCGGTGGCTAGTTGTCCTCGTCCGCGGCGGCCCGCTGACGCCCGCGCTGGCGCTGGGTCGTACGGGTCGACGTGGTGGAGGTGGTCGCCGAGCTGGACGTGCTGGACGCCGTGTTGGACTGCGTGTTGGGCCCGTTGGACGCGGCACCACTGGTGGCCGCGCCGCTGGCGCCGCCCGGGCCGCCGTTGGCGACCTGGCCGCCGTTGCCGCCGGCACCACCGGTCGTGGCGCCCGACGCGCCGCCGGCACCGCCAGCGCCGCCCTGGCCCCCGCCGCCCGACGTCCCGCCGTCGGCCGAGCCGCCCGCGCCGCCGTTGCCGGCGTTCGTCTGGCTGCCGCCGGTGCCGGCGCCGCCGGTCCCGGTGGACGTCGCCGCGCCGGACGTCGCGCGGCCGCCGTTGGCGCTCGCGCGCTGACGGGTGCGGTTGCGGTTGCGGCTGCTGCCGGTCTCCGCCTCGTTGCCGGCGGCGGTCGTGCCGTTGCCGGCGTCCGCGGTGTTGCCCTGCGTCGTGCCGTTCGTGGCGTTGGCGGTGCCACCGCCACCGCCGTTCGCCGTGCTGGTGGCGTTCGACGTCCCGGCGCCGCCCGTGCCGGCCCCGCCGACCGCGCTGCCGGTGGCGCTGTTGCCGCCCGTGCCGCCGTTGGACGTCGACTG
>DASPKC010000150.1:0-5701 GCA_035628295.1 Baekduia sp. | reverse complement strand
GAGCGATGACCGCGGTGACGCCGCGCGGCGCGTAGCGCAGGGCGTTGCGCTCGCCGGGGACCTGGAAGAGCGCATGGCCGCGGTCCAGCGCGAGCGCTCCGCGCGCGTAGAACTCCAGGAAGTCGATGGCCTCGCAGACGTCGGCGTCGGCCTCCGCCCAGGGCTTCGCGCACTCCCGCACGCACAGCGCGGCGAGCTCGCCGCGGCGGTCGCGCACCCACGCAGCCGCGCGGCGCAGCGCCGCCGCGCGGTCGGCCGCGGGGGTGGCGGCCCAGGCGCCGAACGCGCGCCCGGCGGCCTGGACGGCCGCGCGCGCATCGTCCGGCGTCGCCCGGGTGGCGAGGGCCACGACGCGGTCGGGCGCCGCGGGGTCGGTCGAGACGAGCTCGGCGCCGTCGAGCGGCCGCCCGTCGACCACGCTCGGGGCGCGCAGGGGCAGCCGGCGGTCCAGCTCGGCGAGCGCGGCCTGCAGGCGCTCGCGCTCGGCGGCGCGGCGCAGCTCGGCGACGGGCTCGTTGGTGAACGGGGGCAGACCCTCGGTCATGGCGGGGCCAGGAGCTCCTCGAGCGGTGCGCCGGCCGCCTGGCCGGCCAGGAAGGAGTCGTTGGCGGTGCCCTCGAGCAGGCGCCGCACGAGGTAGGCCATGCCGGCCACGAGGTCCCCGACGGGGCAGTAGGTCCGCACGCGGAACCCCAGGGCGGCGAGCGCGTCCTGCAGCGGGTCACCGAGCCCGCGCAGGACCTGCAACTCCAGGTCGCCGGGCGGCAGCTCCAGCGCCCTGGCACACGCGACGGCATGCGCGACCGAGCGCAGGTTGTGCGACGCGACGGCCGGGCGCAGCGGCGCCCCGGCGGCCCGTGCCTCCAGCAGGACCCGCGTCAGCGCCTCGAAGTTGCGGTCCGAGTCGGCCTTGACCTCGAAGACGGGGGCGGTCCACCCGTGGCGCTGGGCCTCGACGACCTCGTGGTCCCAGTAGGCGCCCTTCACCAGGCGCACGACCAGCGGCACCGTGCGCGGGGTGGCCTGCGACCAGGCGACGAGCCGCTGCGCGACGTCCGGGGACTCGCGCAGGTAGGCCTGCAGCACCAGCCCGGCGCTCGGGCCGTCGGCGAACTCGGGGTCGCCGAGCAGCTCGAGGACGAGGTCGAGCACCGCCTCGTGGGAGTCGAACGACTCCATGTCGACGTGCAGGTGGGCGCCGAGCTCCCGCGCCTCGCGCAGCAGGCCGCGCAGGCGCCCCGCGGCGTCGGCCATGCCCACCTCGGGGGCGTCGGCGTGCAGCAGCGGGGTGAGGGCGCTGACCTTCACCGAGAGGTTGGCCCGCGGCAGCGGCCCCGAGCTGTCGCGCTCCAGTGCCTCGCGGGAGGGCAGCGGCGCGTAGAGCGCCGCCAGCGCGTGCAGCGCGTCGTGGCAGCGGGCGGCGTAGCGGTCGGCCTCGGCCGCGGTGACGGTCGCCTCCCCGAGCAGGTCCAGCGACGTGCTCACCCCGCGCCGCCACAGCTCCTCGAGCACCGGGGCGGCCGCCTGGGGCGACTCGCCGACGATGAAGCGGTGCGCCACGTGGCGGACGCCGGCGGTCGCCGCGGCCCCGAGCGCGACGCGCCCGGCCCGCGTGTCGCCCATGCGCAGCGCGGCGGCGACCGGCGGGGGCCGGTCGCCCACCTCGCCCAGGAAGCTCGTCAGGTGCCGCGCGAGGTCCTCGAGCGTGCGGCAGGCGGGCACCACGTCGACGAAGCGGAAGAGGGCGGCGCGCAGCTCGGCGTCCTGCGAGGCGAGCTCCATCGCCTTGTCGTCGAGCGCGCGCAGCGGGTGGCGCGCGGCGGGCGGCAGCGCGGCGGCGATCCGCCGGCCGACGGCGACGACGTCCTCCTCCGGGGGCGGCCCGACGGCCATCGCCTGCGAGCGTACCCCGCGCGCGGCGCCGGGCCTCGGGCGGCGTCAGGGTGCCTGGGTGGCGCCGGGCGACTCGGGGACGGTGGGGGTGACGCCGCCGCTGGGATCGCCGGCGGGTGTCGTCTCCTGGGGCGGGGCCTCCTGCTGCGGCGCGGCGCCCTGACCGGTGTCGGGCGCGGCCTCGCCCGCACCCGGCGTGGTCGTGGTCTGCGGCGTGGTGGTCGTGCCCTGGGTGCGCGGCTTCTCGGTGGCCGGCGGCTCGACCACGGGCTTGACGGGCAGCGGCGTGGTCACGGGCTCCTCGACGCGCAGCTCCGGCGGCCGGCGCTCGGCGACGGGCGGCTGCCCGTCGTCGCCGCTGAACACCCCGGACGCGATCAGGGTCACGAGCAGCGCGGCGCCCACGACGACGACGGGGAGGGCCAGCGCCCGCGGGTCGCGATGCTGCCGCTCGCGCCGCCGCTGCATCGCCGCCTGCAGCGAGATCCGAGCGGGCTCGTGGCCCGGGTCGTCCGCGGGGTGCTCGCCCTCGTGCTCCTCCGGCGCCTCGGCCCCGCCCAGCGGCTCCAGGGCCGGCCAGGCCTCCGTCGGCGCCTCGGGCTCCGCCTCGGCCACCGGCTCGAGCTCGTGGGGGAGCGGCTCGGGCTCCGGCAGCTCGGGCTCCGGCTCCGGCGCGAGGTCGGGCGCCTGCGGGTCCTCGGGCTCCGCGGCGGTCTGCGGCTCCTCGCGCGGTCCCGGCACCTCCAGGTCGTCCAGGAGCGGTGGCTGCCCAAGCCCCTCGGTTTCGGGATCGGACCCGGGCTCGGGCTCGTGCGGCTCGGCCTCGGCGTCCTGGTCGCCACGCCGCCGGCGCAACCGGCGCAGCAGGGGAAGCTCGGACAGCGGCGGCAAGAGACGGCGCGCCTCGTCGTCGTCCTCCTCCGGCCACCAGTCCTCGTGGTGCTCCTCGAGGCCGGCGTCGTCCTCGAAGAGCAGGTCCTCGTCCGCGCCGGGCTGGTGCTCGGCCTCGTCGTCCCAGCCCTCGGGCTCGAGCTGCTCCTGGCCCGCGGGGACCGGCGCAGCGGGCAGGACGGGAGCGGCGGACTCCAGGGCGGCGAGCGCCATCGCCTCGGCGGCGGGCGGGATCGGTCCCGGGGTGGCCTCGCGGTAGGCGATCTCCGCCCGCTCGACGTCGGCGGCCAGCCCGCGGCAGCCCGGGCACCGCTCGAGGTGCGACGCCAGCCGCTCCTGCTCGTCGGGTCCCAGGATCCCGGCGGCGCGGGCGGCCAGCAGCCCCGGGACGGCCGCGCAGAAGTCCTCGAGCCGGCCCTCGCGGCCCTTGGCGCCCGCCGTGCGCGCGAAGGCAGCCGCGGCGTGGCGGGTGGCGCCGAGCAGGAGAACGTCGGGGTCGACGGCCGTGAGGTCCGGTGCGTCGACCACGGCCGCCCGGAAGCGGGCGAAGGCCTCGGCCGCCGCCCGGGGGGCGACGTCGGCGGTGGTGAGCGCGCGGCAGTACTCGAGGACCGCCGCGCCGCGGGCGGCGACGAGGGCGCGAAGGACGTCGGGACGCCCCTCGCGGATGCCGGCCGGCGTCACCCCCGTGGCCTCGCTGTGCCCCATCGCGCCGGAGCGTACCCGGGGCCCCGGTCGACGCAGGGCGATCACCTGGTCAGGATGACGCGACGCGCTGTCGGACTGCGGTTCCCCGACGCGTCGTAGGAGCGGGCGTAGACAATCACCGCACCGCGGATCGCCCGCGGCAGGCGCAGCCGCCACGACCGCCGGCCGGTGGCGGGCACGAAGCGGCGGGTGGCGCACGACCGGGCGCGGACGAAGCGCTCCCCGTCGAAGCTCCGGCACCGGCCGCGCGACTGGTAGGTCACGCTCACGGTGACGCGGTCCAGGCCCGCGCCGCCGGTGTCCCGGGCGGCGCCGCGGATCGTCCGCAGGGCGCCGCGGCCGGGCGCGGAGATCCGCACCGTGGGCCGCCGGCGGTCGGGCCGCAGGGCGACGCGCACGCCCTCGGGATCGAACAGCAGGCCAGGGCCCCCGGCCCTGATGGTCAGGCTGCGCCCACGCGCCGTGACGGCCGGCGTGCTGTCGCACAGGTACGGGTCGCGCCTGTCGACGCGGCAGACGAACCGGGTGGCTGCCGGGTCGTCGGCGCTGATGCGCACCGCGGTGCGGGAGCGCTGCCGGATGCGCGTGACCGGCGGGTCGAGCCGGCGGACGAAGACGTCCGCGACGCCGTTGCCGTCGTTGGGGACCATGTTGGCCACCGTGGTCGCGAAGGCGACGACGCGGCCGTCGGTCGACAGCGCCGGGCGCTGCAGGAACTGCCCGGACAGCTCGGCCTGGCGCGGCGCGCCGGAGGCGGTCACGTTGGCGACCGTCGTCGTGCCGGTGCGCAGGTCGCGCACGAAGACGTCCTCGCGCGCGGGGTCGTCGCCGGGGTGCACGAGGTTGGACGCGAACGACTGGAAGGCGATGAAGTCGCCCCCAGCGGCGATGCGCGGGTTGAACGAGTCGTTGTTGCCCTGCACGTTCGTCGTGCTGGCGCTGACGATCCGGGTGGTGCCCTCGCGGCGGTCGCGCAGGAAGACGTCGGTGCGCTGGTTGGTGTCGCGCGTGCCGAGGTTCGTGGCGTCGGATTCGAAGACGACGAACCGCCCGTCGTTGGAGATGTCGGGCGCGATGCTGAAGGCGGGCGGCACGGACTTGTTCTGCTGGCGCTCCCGACTGGTGACGCTGACCCGCTCCGTCTTCGCCGCCACCACGTCGCGGACGAAGACGTCGGAGATGCCGTTGTTGTCGCGCGGCACGAGATCGGCGGCGGCCGACTCGAACGCCACGTACCGCCCGTCGGCGCTGATCGCCGGCTGGCTGGACCGGCCGCCGGCGGTGGCGTCGCCGCCCATCGCCCGGCTCACGAGGACCGTGCGCCCGCTCTGCAGGTGGCGCGCGAAGACGTCCGGCCGGCCGTTGCGGTCGTTGGGCACCAGGTTGGTCGCCTCGGACGTGAAGGCCACCCAGCGCCCGTCGCTCGAGACGTCCGGCTGGTAGGAGGGCCCGTCGGCCGGTGCGCCACCGAGGCCGACGCTCACCAGCACGGGGGCTTTGCGACCGTCGCGCACGACGACGTCCGGATGCCCGTTCGTGTCGCCCGCGACGAGGTTCGTCGCGTAGGTCGCGAAGGCCACGACCTGCCCGTTGCCGGAGACCGTCGGCGTGACGGACGGGCCGTCGGCCCCGCCCGGCGCCTCGGAGACCAGCCGGCGCAGGCCGGTGGCAAGGTCGGCGGCGACGATGTCCGAGACCGGGCCGTTGGCGTCGTCGGCCACGACGTCGGCGCCGGTGGTGGCGAACGCCACCGTCCGGCCGTCGACCGACAGTGCCGGCTCCTGGGAGGCGCCGCCCGTGTCGAGGCCGGCCGGGGTCACGGAGATCCGGTACGTCCGCTGCTTGAGCGAGATCGCGTCGGAGGCGGCCGGCGCGATGACGAGCCCCGCGGCGAGCGGGGCGACGAGGGCCGCGAGGCGGCGGCCGGGCCGCGGGAGGCCGGCGGGGCGAGGCAGGGAAGGTGCGGTCATCCGGTGGGCTGGCGACCGGGCTCGGAGCTCGGCGCGGTGGGGTTGGGGGCGTCCGTGGAGCCCGAGGGCGCCGACGGCACGGAGGGGGCGGGGGCGGGCCGCTGGGGCCTGGGGGCCCGGGGGGCCGGAGCGGGGCGCGGCGTCGGACGCGGCGCGGGCGCCACCCGACGGGGGACCGGGGCGGGGGTCGCCGCGGGCGGCGACGCCACAGGCGCCGGCGCGGCCGCGGCCGGAGCGGT
>DASPKC010000149.1:0-4641 GCA_035628295.1 Baekduia sp. | reverse complement strand
CACGTCGACATGGTGATGTTCACCGGCTCCACGGAGACCGGCCGGCGCGTGTACGAGCGGGCGGCGCGCCGCCTCATCCCCGTGTCGCTGGAGCTCGGCGGCAAGGATCCGATGATCGTGCTCGCCGACGCCAACCTCGAGCGCGCCGCCAACGCCGCCACCTACTACGGGATGCAGAACGGCGGCCAGACGTGCATCTCGGTCGAGCGCGCCTACGTCGAGGAGCCGGTCTACGACGAGTTCGTCGCCAAGGTCACCGAGAAGGCGCGCTCCCTGCGCCAGGGCGACGGTGGGCCCGGCACCGCGGACGTCGGCTCGATGACGTTCCCGCCGCAGGTCGACATCGTCGAGCGCCACGTCAAGGACGCGGTCGACAAGGGCGCCAAGGTCCTCGTCGGCGGGCAGCGCGGCAAGGACAAGGGCTACTGGTTCGAGCCGACCGTCCTGGTCGACGTCGACCACTCGATGGCGTGCATGACCGAGGAGACGTTCGGCCCGACGCTGCCGATCATGAAGGTGCGCGACGCCGAGGAGGCCATCCGGCTGGCCAACGACTCCGAGTACGGCCTCGGCGCCTCGGTGTTCACCAAGGACGTCAAGCGCGGCGAGGCGGTCGCCCGCCGGCTCGAGGCCGGTGCGGTCTGCGTCAACGACGCGATCATCAACTACACCGCGCTCGAGCTGCCGATGGGCGGCGCGAAGGCGTCGGGCATGGGCACGCGCCACGGCGCGGGCGGCATCCGCAAGTACTGCCAGCAGCAGTCGCTGCTGGTCACGCGGTTCGCCATGAAGAAGGAGCTCTACATGTACCCGTACAACGCGCGGGTCACGAAGCTGCTGGGCAAGGTGTTCCGCTTCCTGTACGGCCGCGGCGGCCGCGACTAGAGCATCAGCCGCCTCTGCGGGGACGGCCCCCGCAGAGGCGCGCTGCCGCGTTCCGGCGCGGCGAACACGACGAGGCGCCGGCTGCTGCTGGTGCGCGGGTGGCAGGTCGTCAGGACCAGCCGCTCGCGCCCCGGCCGCGAGCGCAGCACCTCGACCGCGCCCGGTGCGACGACCCGCGTCGCGGTGACGCGGTAGCGGTACGTCCCGTACGGCATCCGCACGATCACGAGGTCACCGCCGCGCAGGCGGTCGGCGTCGCGCAACGGGGCCCCGTGCGTCGTCCGGTGGCCGGCGATCGCCACCGTGGCGCCCTGGCCGGGCAAGGCTGTCGCCTCGTAGTGGGCCGGCCCCTCGCGCAGCTGCGCGGCGCCCGTGCCCTGCACCACGACGTCGTCGAGCCCGAGGCGCGGGACCTGCAGGCGCCCGACCGCCGCGCCGGGCGACAGCCGTGCGGCGAAGCGCCGCGCCTGCGCCCGCAGGACGGCGCGCGACGGCAGCGGCTCGAGCCGCGGGGGCGACGGCGTGCGCGTCAGCGGCGCGGGGCGCGGCTGGATCGCCGGGATCGCCGTCAGCACCGGCGCTGCCGGCGCGGGCCCGACCAGCGCCGCGGCCGCCTCGCGCTCGGCGCCGGCGAGCTCGGCCGCCAGCCGCGCCTGGGCCGCGTCCTGGCGCACCGCGCCCAGCGGCTCCTGCCAGGCGAGCGTCACCGCGCCGTCGGCAGCGAGCAGCGCACCCACGGCGACGAGCGACCAGCCGGCCAGTCGCTCGGCCCGCGGCCGCGGCCGGCGCTCAGCGCCCGCCGAGCTCATCGACGAGCCGCAGCAGGTCGAGCGGGCTGAACGGCTTGGTGAGGAACAGGTCGGCGCCCGCGGCGCGCGCCTCGGCCTCCACGTCGTCGCCGCCGGCGGCCGTGAGCATCACGATGGTCGGCTCAGAGGCGGGCCCGAGGCGGGCCCGCAGCTCGCGGCAGCACGTGATGCCGTCCATGCGCGGCATGTCGATGTCGAGGAAGACGACGGCCGGCTGCACGCGCTCCGCGGCCTCTATCGCCTCGATCCCGTCGGCGGCCTGGTGCAGGTCGAAGTTCGCGACGTCCTCGAGCGTCGTCGAGACGAGCTTGCGGATGAACGGATCGTCGTCCACGACCAGGACGGCGCGGGCGCTCATGCGATCGTCGTCCTGATGTGGTGCAGCTCGTCGTCGTCGAGCGTGGCGAACGCCTCGACGACCGCGGGGTCGAACTGGGTCCCGGCGTTCTCGCGGATGATCCCCTGCGCCTCGGCCAGCGACGACCGCCGGCGGTACGGACGGTCGGTGGTCAGTGCGTCGAGCACGTCGGCGACGCAGAAGACCCGAGCCGCGAGCGGGATCTCCTCGCCGGCGAGCCGGTCCGGATAGCCCATGCCGTCCCACCGCTCGTGGTGGTGGCGCACCACGAGCCGCGCCTCGCCGAGGAAGTCGATGTCCTTGACGATCTCCCAGCCGATGACCGTGTGGCGCTCCATCACCTTGCGCTCTTCGACGCTGAGGAGGTCGGGCTTGAAGAGGATCGCGTCGGGGACGGCCACCTTGCCCACGTCGTGCAGCAGGAAGCCGAACTCGATCGCCGGGTCGTCGGCCAGCCGCGTGCCCGTGGCCCGGGCGAGCGCCAGCCCGTACGCCGCGACGCGCTCGGCGTGCTTGCCCGTGTAGGCGTCGCGCGCCTCCACCGCATTGGACAGCGCCCGGACCGTCGCCATGTAGGACTCCCGCAGCCGCTGGGCGGCGGCGCGCTCCTGCTTGAACGTCTCCCGCAGGTCGGCGGCGTAGCGCTCGAGCTGGCGTTCCTTGCTCGCCGCCTCGCGCTCGACGCGCTGGAGACGCTCTTCCAGCGACGAGACGTCCGCGGAGCCTTCGGCCATCGCGGCTGACCCTACCCAGTCGTCACGCTGTCAGCGGCGCGCAGGAGGCCCAGCACGGTGTCGCCCGCGTCGTCGAGCCCGAGCGGCTCGGCGTCCAGGCGGGCGAAGCCCTGCCGGCCGTTGCTGTCGCCGAAGACCACCACCGACCGGTGCAGTCGGCGCCCGCGCAGGTCGAGGGCCCGCACGACCGCGTCGGCGTCCGGCAGGCCCGCGTCGATCAGCGCGACCTCGAAGCGATGCCGGGCGCAGGCGGCGGCCGCGCTCTCCGGCGATGGCGCCCACTCGTGCGTGATCTCGAGCCGGTCGAGCACCGCCCGCAGCGCCTCGCGCTGCTCGGGCCGGCTGCAGGCCAGGACGCGCACGCGGCCGGCGAGCACGGCCGAGCCGAGGGCGTCGGCCAGCTCCTCGGCGTCGATCGGCTTGGACACCACCCACTCGCCCGACAGCGCCTCGCGGCCGGAGAAGACCGACACCACCACGGCGGGGGTGCCGGCCAGGGCCGGATCGGACCGCATGGCCCGCAGGACCTCGAAGCCGCTCATCCCCGGCATGAGGATGTCGACGGTCACGGCGTCGAAGCGCTCGCGGCGCAGGCGCGCAAGGGCGACGTCGCCGCGATGCTCGATTTCCGTCTCGACCCCGAACGGCGCGAGGCGCTGGGCGATCAGCGCGGCGGTCTCCGGCTCGTCGTCGACCACCAGCACACGCCGCCCGCGCAGCGCCTCGCGCCGAGCGTCGCCCGGGCCCGCGGGCGCCGCGCGCTGCAGGCCGACGCGGAACGTCGTGCCCTGCCCCGGGGTGCTGTCGACGTCGATGCGGCCGTCGTGCAGGTCCACGAGCGAGCGCACGATTGACAGCCCGAGCCCGGTGCCGCGCGTGCGTCCGTGCTCGGCCGCCCCGCGCGCGAAGCGGTCGAAGACGTGCTCGAGCTCCTCCGCGCTCATGCCGCGGCCCGTGTCGGCCACCTCCAGGACCACCGTGTCGTCCGTGGCGCGCAGGCGCACCGTCACCTCGCCGGCCTCGGGCGTGTAGAGGTGGGCGTTGGTGAGCAGGTTCGTCAGGACCTGCCGCATGCGGCTGGGGTCGGCCAGCGCGCGCGGGACGTCGGGCGCGATCTCGACGTGCAGGTCCTGGCGCTTGTCGGTCAGCCGCGGGCGCAGCAGGCGGGTGACCTCGTCGACGACCTCGGTGAGGTCGGTCGGGCGCCGGTGCACCTCGACGGCGCCGGCCTCCAGCCGCGCCACGTCGAGCAGGTCGTTGACGAGGTCGACGAGCCGGTTCGTCGAGAGCTGGATGATGTCGACGAACTCGCGGTGGCGCGGCGTGAGGTCGGGCGATGCCGCCAGGAGCTCCACGAACCCCTTGATCGACGTCAGCGGGCTGCGCAGCTCATGGCTGGCGGTGGCGACGAACTCCGACTTCAGGCGCTCCAGGCGCGCGCGCTCCGTCGCGTCGCGCATCGTCCACACCACGCCGGGCTCGCCGTCCTCGAGGACCGCCGCCGTGAGCGCCAGGGTGCGCTCGCCGTGCTGGATGAGCAGTTCCTCGCGCAGCGCCTGGTCGACCGGGGGCAGCGCGAGGCCGACGACGGCGGGCGCGACCCCGGGCCGCAGGTCGCTCACGAGCTGGCACGCCCGCGGGTTGCACATCGTCACCGCCCCGTCCGCGCCGACCATGATGAGGCCGTCGCCCAGGGACTGCACCGTCGTGGCCAGGCGCCGGCGCTCGGCGTCCAGGCGCTGGCGGGCCAGCTCGAGCTCGCCGGCCATGGCGTTGAAGGCGCTGGCCACCTCCCGCAGCTCCTCGGGCCCCTGCGGCTCGATGCGGGTCTCCAGGTCGCCGCCTGCCACGCGCT
>DASPKC010000148.1:0-4560 GCA_035628295.1 Baekduia sp. | reverse complement strand
CGGGGAAGCGCGGGTCGAGCAGCTGGTGCGTCGAGACGTTGACCGCCACCGTCAGGTTGCGCCCTGCGGCCCGCCAGCGCGCGGCCTGCTGCACGGCCTGGTCGAGCACCCATGCGCCGATGTCGGCGACCAGGCCGTTCTCCTCGGCCAGCGGGATGAACCGGGTCGGCTCGACCGCCCCGCGCGTCGGGTGGTCCCAGTGCAGCAGCGCCTCGACGCCGGTGACGGTGCCGTCGCGCAGCGCGACGATCGGCTGGTAGGCCACCCACAGCTCGCCGCGATCGAGCGCGTGGCGCAGCTCGCCGGCGATCAGCTGCTGCTCGGCGACGGCGGCGCTCATGCGCGCGTCGTACAGCGCGGCACGGCCGCGGCCGGCGCTCTTGGCCCGGTACATCGCGATGTCGGCCTCGCGCAGCAGGTCCTCGGGGCCGCGGCCCGTGCCGGCGCGGGCCACGGCGATGCCGACGCTCGGGGTCATCGGCAGCTGCTCGCCGGCGACCTCCAGCGGCGCCGCGAAGCCGGCGATGAGCCGCTCGGCCAGCGCCACGGCCTCGTCCTCGCCGGCGAGGCCCTCGGCCAGGACGACGAACTCGTCGCCGCCGAGGCGCGCCACGGTGTCCGCGGCGCGCAGCGCGGCGCCGATGCGGTCGGCCGACGCCCGCAGGACCTCGTCGCCGACGGCGTGGCCGTGCGCGTCGTTGATCAGCTTGAAGTGGTCGAGGTCGACGAAGAGGACCGCCACCACGGTACCCGCGCGGGTCTGGCGCGCCAGCGCGACCGACAGCCGGTCCCCGAGCGCCAGGCGGTTCGGCAGGCCCGTGAGCGGGTCGTGCAGGGCGCGGTGGGCGAGCACCTGGTGCTCGGTGACGTCGCGCCCGGCCGCGTACCAGCCGTCGCCGGTCCAGCGCACGTGCCAGGCGATCCGCCGCCAGTCGCCGTCGGCCGTCCCGCAGCGCACGAGGAGGTCGCGGTGCGCGGCCCCGTCCGCCGGCTCCTGCATCGCCGTGACCGCGGCGCGGTGGTCGTCGGGATGGATGAGGTCGAGGACCTCCATGGCGAGGAGCTCGTCCTCACGCCAGCCCAGCAGCCTCGTCCACGACGGGCTCACGAGCGTGAAGCGCCCCTCGGCGCTCACGACCGCAAGGAGGTCTGCGGCGAGCTCGAACAGCTTGGCGATGTGCGGGGTCGGGTGGTCGCCCGGCTCCGTCCGGATGGTGGTCACTGCTCCTCCGCGGATGGGCCGTCGCCCCGACATCGGCAGAACGGCCGCGCGGGTCGCTCGGACATCCGTCCGCGACCGGACTCCCCCCTCAACCGCGGCGGCGCGCCGGCCGATGCCAGACCGTTTCCGGCCCGCCGGTCCTGTCACGGTTGTACAACCGGTCCAGGGCAGATCTTGTCCACCGGGCCAACGGCACCGCGGCCCGCGCGGTCGACGATCGAGCCCATGAAGCTCGTGATCGGCATCGTGCGGCCCGAGAAGGCCAACGACGTGCTCGAGGCGCTCTACCGCGCGGAGGTCCGCGGGGTGTCGATGAGCCGCATCCAGGGCCACGGCGGGGAGCTCGAACGTGTCGAGACGTACCGCGGCACCCGCGTGCAGATGGGGCTCTCGGACAAGGTGCGCTTCGAGGTCGCCGTGTCCGACGAGTTCGTCGAGCCGACGGTCGAGGCGCTCTGCGAGGGCGGGCGCACCGGCGAGGTCGGCGACGGCAAGATCTTCGTCGTCGCGCTCGAGCGCGCGGTGCGCATCCGCACCGGCGAGACCGACCACGGCGCCGTCACCCCGGTGGGGGCCGCCTGATGCCGGCCGGGATCGACACGGGCGACACCGCCTTCATGCTGGTCTGCACGGCGCTCGTCCTGCTGATGACGCCGGCGCTCGGCCTCTTCTACGCGGGCCTCGTCCGCTCCAAGAACACGCTGAACACGTTCATGATGTGCGTCGCGGCGCTCGCCGTGGCCACCATCACGTGGGCGCTCATCGGCTACTCGCTGGCCTTCGACGGCGACGGCAAGATCCTCGGCGGCCTCGGCCACGCGCTGCTCGACGGCGTCGCCTTCGAGCCGCGTGACGGGACGACCATCCCGCACCTCGTCTTCTTCGCCTTCCAGGCGACCTTCTGCATCATCACCACGGCGCTGGTCTCCGGCGCGGTCGTGGAGCGCATGCGCTTCCTGCCGTTCGTGATCTTCGCGGCCCTGTGGTCCGTGCTCGTCTACGCCGTGCTGGCCCACTGGGCGTTCGGCGGCGGCTGGCTCCAGGCGCAGGGCACGCTGGACTTCGCCGGCGGCGTGCCGGTGGAGATGGGCTCGGGCTTCTCGGCGCTGGCCGCGGCCCTGGTGGTGGGCGCCCGCAAGGACTACGGCCGCCAGGCGCTGCTGCCGCACAACGCGATGTACGTGCTCGTGGGCGCGGGCCTGCTGTGGTTCGGCTGGTTCGGCTTCAACGGCGGCAGCGGCTTCTCGACCGGCAACGCGAGTGTCCTGGCGTTCGTCAACACGCTGCTGACGCCGGCCTGCACGCTGGCGGTGTGGTTCCTGCTCGACCTCGTCCGAGGCCGGCAGATCACCGCGATCGGCGCCGCGACGGCGATCATCGTCGGCTGCGTGGCGATCACCCCGGCCGGGGGCTTCATCAGTCCGGCCTGGGCGATGGTGCTCGGCGCCCTGGCGGCGGTCCCGTGCTGGCTGGTCATCCAGTGGCGGCCGCGCACCCGGGTCGACGAGACGCTCGACGTGCTGGCCGCCCACGGCATCGCGGGCTTCACGGGCATCCTGTTCATCGGCCTGGCCGCCAACATCGACTGGAACGGCGTCTCCGACGGCCTGTTCTACGGGGATGCGGCGCAGCTCGGCGAGCAGGCGCTGGCCGCGCTGGTCGCTCCGGTCTACGCGTTCGTGATGACCTTCGCCCTGCTGAAGCTCATCAACGTCTTCTCCCCGCTGCGCGGCACGGCCCGCGAGGAGGCGATCGGCATGGACATCGTCCATCACGGCGAAGAGGCCTACATCACCGGCGAGGGCGCCATCCTGGTCTCCACCGAGGCCAAGGAGGACGAGCGCAGGCCGGTGGCGCAGCTCGTGTAGCCCGCCGGACTCCTCCCTGGACGAATGGTCGGACGCCGACTCCCCCCGTTCGGTTAGCGCGCGCGGCAGACTGGGTACGCCGGTGACCCGGTGTGCCGCGCGCTCGCGCGGGTTCGCGTGTGTGAGGAGGACGGATGGCCGGAACCCTGGTGTCGTCGAAGCCCTCGGGCGACGGCGGTGGGACCGACGCGGCGCTCGAGCGCCTCGGCAAGGCACTGGAAGCCGCCGCCGTGGGGGACTTCTCGGTCCGCCTACCCGCGCGCCGCAAAGGCGAGCTCGGCCAGATCGAAGCGGCGTTCAACCGCATGGCCGACCGGCAGGAGAAGCTGACTGCCGAGTTGCAGCGCGTCGCGCGGGTGATCGGGCGCGAGGGCCGGATGACCGAACGGGCGAGCCTGGACGGGGCGGCCGCGCAGGACCTCGAGCGCCTGGAATCGGTCAACACGCTCATCGACGACCTCGTCCGGCCGTCGACCGAGGTGGCCCGCGTGCTGGTCGCCGTGGCCGAGGGCGACCTGACCCAGAAGATGGCGCTGACCATCGACGGCCAGCCGGTCAAGGGCGAGTACGCCCGCATCGGCACCACGGTGAACACCATGGTCGACCAGCTCGGCTCGTTCGCCGCCGAGGTGACCCGCGTCGCGCGCGAGGTCGGCACCGAGGGCAAGCTCGGCGGCCAGGCCGAGGTGCCCGGCGTCGCCGGCACCTGGAAGGACCTCACCGACAACGTCAACTTCATGGCGCGCAACCTGACCGACCAGGTGCGCAACATCGCGTCCGTCTCCACCGCCATCGCCCAGGGCGACCTGACCCAGAAGATCACCGTCGACGCCGGCGGCGAGCTCCTCGAGCTCAAGAACACGATCAACACGATGGTCGACCAGCTCGGCTCCTTCGCCGACGAGGTCACGCGCGTGGCCCGCGAGGTCGGCACGGAGGGCAAGCTCGGCGGCCAGGCGGAGGTGAAGGGCGTCTCGGGCACGTGGCGCGACCTGACCGAGAACGTCAACCTGATGGCCACGAACCTGACCGACCAGGTCCGCGGCATCGCGCAGGTGTCCACCGCCATCGCCAAGGGCGACCTCTCGCAGAAGATCACCGTCGACGCCAAGGGCGAGGTCGCGGCGCTCGCCGACACGATCAACGCGCTGACCGACACACTGTCGACGTTCGCCGACGAGGTCACGCGCGTGGCCCGCGAGGTCGGCACCGAGGGCAAGCTCGGCGGCCAGGCCGAGGTGAAGGGCGTCGCCGGCACGTGGAAGGATCTGACCGACAACGTGAACTTCATGGCCGCGAACCTGACGAATCAGGTGCGCAACATCGCCCTCGTGACGACGGCGGTCGCGAACGGTGATCTGTCGCAGAAGATCACGGTGGACGTGCGGGGCGAGATGCTGGAGCTCAAGGAGACCATCAACTCGATGGTGGAGAAGCTCCGGACGTTCGCGGACGAAGTGACGCGCGTGG
>DASPKC010000147.1:0-2362 GCA_035628295.1 Baekduia sp. | reverse complement strand
GGCCTCGACGGGCGAGAAGCCCCGGTCCTGCTGCAGGTACAGCGTGTTGAGGAACAGGAAGCCGCCGAACGCGGCGAACGCCGCGACGGAGATGGCGATCGAGGAGGCGAACGGGACCGAGCGGAAGAAGCGCAGGTCGATGAGCGGCTCCTCCCGGCGAGGCTCGTGGACGAGCAGGCCCGCCAGCGCCGCGGCCGACGCCGCGAACGACGCGAGGATCGCCGGTGAGGTCCACCCCTCGAGCGGGGCCTCGATGATGCCGAACGTCAGGCTCGTCAGCAGGACCATCACGAGGACCTGGCCGGCCGGGTCGAAGCGGCGGGGGCGGAGGGCCTTCGACTCGGGGACGAAGCGCAGGGCCAGGACGATGGCTGCGAGCCCCAGCGGCACGTTCATCCAGAAGATCGGCCGCCAGCCGACCGTGGAGACGAGCGCTCCTCCGACGACCGGTCCCAGTGCCATGGAGATCCCGAAGACGGCGCCCCAGACACCCACGGCCTGGGCGCGCTCACGGGGGTCGGTGAACGTGTTGGTGATGATCGACATGGCTACCGGGTTGAGCATGGCGGCGCCGACGCCCTGCAGGACGCGGAACGCGATCAGCAGTTCCATGGTCGGCGCCAGACTGCACAGCAGCGAGGCCACCGCGAAGACGCCGAGCCCCGTGACGAACGTGCGCCGGCGCCCCAGGCGGTCGGCCATCGACCCCGCGAAGAGCAGCAAACTGGCCATCACCACCGTGTAGGCGTCGATCGCCCACTGCAGGCCGGAGATGCCGGTCCCGAGATCGCGACCCATGGCCGGCAGCGCGACGTTCACGGCGGTGACGTCGAGCCCGACGATGAAGAGGCTGGTGCAGCAGATGAGCAGGATCCCCACGCGGCGGTTGCGGCTGAGAGGAGATCCTTGTTCGCTCATAACAGTTATTGAACCATAACTATTGGGTGCCGGTCAAGCCGGTGGCCTGACCCAGCGCCGCAGCTCGAGGGCCAGCTCGACCGCCAGCCGGCGCTCGCCGGGGGCGTGGCCCAGCAGCTCGGTGGCGCGGGCAACGCGCTGGAGCACCGTGTTGCGGTGCGTGTGCAGGCGGGCCGCGGCGCGCGGTGCGTTCTCGGCCTCGTCGAGGTAGACGCGCAGCGTGTCGCGCAGGCGGACGGCCGCGGGGGTCTCGTCGGCCAGGGGTCCGAGCGTCGCGGCGACGAACTCGGCGGCCCGCTGCTCGTCCTGCGCGGCGAGCGTGGTGATCTCCAGCTCGGCGTACGTGGCGATGCGGTCGCAGTCGGCGTTGCGGGCGAGCAGGCGCTGGATGGCCACGGCGGCCGCGTGGCTGCGGCGGAACCCCGTGACGCCGGGCAGCGTGGGTCCCACGGCGATCCGCACCGCCGGGTCCGTGTCGCCCGCGCCCGCGGTCAGGCCGCCGGCGTCGAGCGGCCCGCGGCTGCCCAGCCACGCCCACAGCGTCGTGGCGCCGGCGGCGAGCGTGAGGGGCCGTCGCGCGCCGACCGCGCGGGCGACCGCCAGCGCCGCGTCCTCGAGCGCGCCCGGCCGCGGCTCCGTGGCGTCGATCCACAGCACCAGCGCAGTGTGGTGGCCATCGAGGGCGTGGCCGAGCCGGGTCGTCGCCGACGCCGCATCGAGCGGCGCGCCGTCGAGGATCAGGCGGATCGTCTCGGCCCGACGGGCCAGGGCACCCCCGAGGACCTGCTCGCGCTCGCGGTCGATCTCGGCCAGGACGCCGCCGAGCACCCCGCCGACGTAGCGCGACAGCAGGTCGAGGGAGTCCTCCAGGACGTCCGCGAGCTCGGGTCCGGGCGCCACCTCGCGGGCGACGCGCATCCACCGCCGCCAGAACGTCTGCTGGCCGAGCCGGTAGCCCTCGTAGATGACGCCGGTGTCGATCCCGCGGCGCACCACGGTGCGGGCGAAGTCGTAGGCCTCGGGCGGGACGTCCGGTGGCGGCGGGTCGTCCGCGCGCCGGGCGACGGTGAGGTAGCGGCGGATGTTGGCCCGGCTGCTCGCGCTGGCCTCCGCGGCGAAGGAGGGATCGGCGGCGAAGGCGGAGATGGCGCCGGCCATGTCACGGTCCATCTCGGCGATGACGTCGTCGAGCTCGGCCTCGACGCGGTCGGCGATCTCCCGGAGGACCTCGGTGGCGTCCATGCCGACCAGTGTGCCGTTGCACACCTCTGTGGCGCAACTCCGGGCGACAGCACATGCATCTCTGCGTGGCGCGACCTAGCCTGACGGCATGGCTTTCGAGGAGAGGACTGGGGACATGGACTACGACGTGCTGATCATCGGCGCCGGCATCTCGGGCATCGGCGCTGCCTGCCACCTGGCGTCGCGGGTGCCGGGCAAGACG
>DASPKC010000146.1:0-11508 GCA_035628295.1 Baekduia sp. | reverse complement strand
AGGTCCTGCGTCCCGATCGCCACCGCCAGGGCCGTGACGCCGCCGACGGTCACGACCTCGGCGATGCGGCTGGGCTCCGCCGGCGCGGCGGGACCGTCGGGCAGCGTGGTCGCCGCGCACCGCCGGCGGGCCGCCGTGAGGACGCGCTGGAGCCGGTCGGCGAGCGCGGGGCCCTTGACGAGGACGTCGAGCGCGCCGGCGCGGCGGACGCGCTCGTGCAGCGACGCGTCGGGCGAGGCCGTGACGGCCACGACATCGGTGGCGGGGGCCTCGGCGACGAGCCGGTGGACAGCCGGGACCCCACCGGCTCCAGGCAGGTCGAGGTCGGCGACGACCACGGCGCAGGGCCCGCGGCGCAGCGTGCGGACCGCCGACGGCAGGTCGGCGCACCGCAGCACATCGGCGCCCGAGCAGCGCAGGGGACCCTCGATCGCCGCCGCCAGCGCGCCGCCGGCGACGACGAGGACCCTCGGCTGCAGCGGCGCGACGGTGGTCATGCTCCACCATTCGTCGGCAGGCCGCGGTCCGCGCTTGAGTCGCCATCGCGTGGCGGACCGTATCCTCCGTCCGTGGCCGCGACCGGCAGGGCGAAGGGCGACGTGTCGGTCCGCGACGCGACGCGCGAGGAGCAGGCGTACGTGCGCCGCGTGGCCGAGTCGCGCGCGACGATCCCGGATCTGTGGGTCGCCGATCACGTGCGCAGCGCCGACGCGCCGTCGACCGCACAGCTCGTGCGCGCGTTCGCCGCTGGGCTGGCGGCGCATCCCGCCGCCAACGGTGCCTGGCGCGACGGCCGGCTCGAGCAGTACTCGCGCATCAACATCGGCGTCGTGCTGCCGACCGAGCGCGGGCTGGTCACCCCGACCGTCGCCGACGCCGACCAGTGCAGCGCGAAGGACATCGAGACGCAGCTGGCGGAACTCGGCGACGCCGCGCGGGCGGGCACGCTCGCCGCCCCGGCGCAGGCCGGCGCGACGGCGACGCTGTGGGACCTGGGGATCAGCGGCGTGGCCTCGGGCGGCGCCATCGTGACGCCCGGGCAGGCCGTGGCGCTCTCCGCCGGCGCGGTGCGCGACCGGGCGATCGCGCTGACGCTGACGTTCGACCATCGGGTGCTCGACGCGTGGTCGGCGGGCGCGCTGCTCGCACGCGTGCGCGACGAACTCGGCGGCTGAGCCCGCCCTCGGGCTCAGGGCTGGCGCGGGCCGCGGCCCACGAGGCCGTCGACCACGTTCGCGGCGACCTCGCCCACCCCGTGCACGGTGGTGCCGACGGTCTCTCCGACGCCGGTCACGGTCTCCCCGAGCGACGGCGAGACGGGCTGGAGCGCGTCACCGAGGCCACCGGTGGCGTCCTGCACGCCGCCGGCGAGCGGGACGGTCGTGTCGCGGACGCCGTCGGCCGGCCGGCGCCGCGCGCCGCTCGTCTCGTCGCGCTGGGCATGGCCGCCGCCGGCGTCGTCGGTGCGGACGACGACGCGGCGCTGGGCCGGAGCGGCGTCCCCCGGGCCCTGGACGCGGGCGCGCGCCTGCGCGGCCCCCGTGGTGCTGCCCGACCCGGCTGCCGGGCGGCGCACGGCGGCCTTCGACCGCCGGGCCATGGTGACGGCTCCGGGCGGGCGGGCGGCCACCGTGGAGGCCGGCAGGGCCTGGGCGAGCTCCAGCGGCGCGCCGCGTGTCCCGGCCTGCGCGTCGCGCACGTCGGGCCACCCGCGGAAAGCGATGACGGTGCTGAGCGCCAGCAGCGACAAGGACCCCGCCAGGACCAAGGAGGTGGCAGCGCCGAGACCGGCCAGGAATCCGCGCGTGAAGCGCATCTGCGGCGTGCATCGGCAGCCGGCGCGCGCTCCTTGAGGCCCGGCGGTCGTCCTGAGGACCTCGGCGCGCCGCCGCTACGGCCGGCTGCCGGGACTCAGCGGGCCGCTGACGACCGCGTTGGGCCGTTGGTCGGGGTCGCGGATGACCTGCGGAGGCGATCGGTCCGTGTCCACGATCAGGCAGTAGGCGCGGTCGGGATCGGCGGTCGGCACGCAGGTGCGGAAGAGGTCGTCGCCCTGCTTGACCGTGTCCGCCGCGCCGGCGCCCGCTCGCGCCTGCGGCGGCGCCGCCGTCGCGAGGTGACGCCGCACGGCGTCGGCCTGGGCCTCGAAGTCGCGGTCGGCCTCCTGGACGGCGGGCCGGTGCGCCAGCCCACCGGCGACGAGCACGGCGAGCAGCGCGACCAGGAGCGCCGTGCCGGCGCGGTCGCGCGCCAGGAAGACCGGCAGCGCCGGGCGGCGCCGGCGCACGAGCGCGGCCACCGCCGGGGCGAGCGCCGCGACGACCACGAGGTTGGCGAAGCCGGCGGCCAGGAACGCCGGCACGAAGCCGCCTCCCTCGCCTGCGAACGGCAGGCGGGAGAGGACGATCGCATCGCCGACGGTCACCAGGGCGAACGTCGGCCACTGCCACGCGCCGCGCAGGCGCCAGCGCAGCCGTCTGAGCCACAGGCGCTCCGGGACCTCGGGGTCGGCGTCGCCCGCCATGTCCGCCCGTTCTAGCATCGGCTCCGTGGCCGAGCAGCCCGAGTTGTGGGTCGTCGACGCCGGGACCGTCCCGTACCGGGACGCCCTGGCGCTCCAGCACGCCGTGCGCGACGCGCGTCTGCGCGGCGACGTCCCCGACGTGCTGCTGCTGCTCGAGCACCCGCCCGTGTACACGCGCGGCCGCCGCACCGGCCCCGGCGAACTGCCGATGGGCGAGGCCTGGTACGCGCAGCGGGGCATCGAGATCGTCGACGTCGACCGCGGCGGCAAGGTGACCTACCACGGCCCCGGGCAGCTGGTCGGCTACCCCATCGTCCGCATCGACGACGTCCTGGGCTTCGTCGCGCTGCTGGAGGAGGCGATGGCCGACGTCCTGGCGCAGGAGGGCGTGACGGCGCGCGGGCGCTCGGCCGAGGGGCGCGACGTGACCGGCGTGTGGGTCGAGGACCGCAAGATCGGCTCGATCGGCCTTCACGTGACGCGCGGCGTGACCACCCACGGCTTCGCCCTCAACGCCGATCTCGACCTCGAGCCGTTCGCCTGGGTCGTGCCCTGCGGCCTGCAGGTGCCGATGACGTCCATCGCGGCCGAGCGGGGCACCGCCGTCGACGCCCGGTGCGTGCGCCGCCGTGCCGCCCACGCCCTGGCGCAGCGCATGGGGCGCCGCCAGCGGCTCGTCTCGGCGGCGCGGCTGCGCGCTACCGTGCAGGCGGATGTCGCAGCCGCGTGAGCACCGCACCCGGTCCCGCGCCAACCCGGGCGGGATGGACGTGCTGCAGGTGCTGGGGCCGGACGTCCTGCCACTGCGCACGCGCAAGCCGTCGTGGTTCAAGGTCCCCGCGCCCGGCGGGGAGCGCTACCGGCAGCTGCGCGCCGCGATCGAGGGCGACGACCTGCACACCGTCTGCGCCGAGGCCGCGTGCCCGAACATCGGCGAGTGCTGGGAGCGCGGCACCGCCACGTTCATGATCCTCGGCGACACGTGCACGCGCCGGTGCGGGTTCTGCAACGTCAAGACGGGCAAGCCGACGTGGAACGATCCGCTCGAGCCGGCGCGCGTCGCCCGCCAGGTCGCCCGCATGGGGCTGCGCCACGCGGTGATCACCAGCGTCGACCGCGACGACCTGCCGGACAAGGGCGCGAGCGCGTTCGTCGGCGTCCTGCGGCAGATCCGCCGCCAGGCGCCCGCGTGCAAGGTCGAGATCCTCACGCCCGACTTCCAGGGCCAGGAGATGCCGCTGGCCAAGGTCATCGCCGAGCGCCCCGACGTCTTCAACCACAACGTCGAGGTCGTGCCGCGCCTGTACCCCGTCGCCCGCCGCGGGTCGACGTGGGAGCGCTCCAACCGCGTCCTGCGCAACGCCAAGGACCTCGGCGGTGACGAGGTCGTGACGAAGTCGGGCATGATGGTCGGCCTCGGCGAGACCTTCGACGAGGTGGTCGACGCGATGGGCACGCTGCGCGCCAACCACGTCGAGGTCCTCACGATCGGCCAGTACCTGCGCCCGACCGAGCGCCACCTGCCCATCGTCCGCTACTGGCACCCCGACGAGTTCGACGCCCTCGCGCGCGAGGGCGAGCGCCTCGGCTTCACGCACGTGGCCGCCGGACCGCTCGTGCGCTCGAGCTACCACGCCGACGAGCACGTCCGCCAGGACCGCCCGGGCGTCGGGCCGCTGGCCGCCGCGGCGGGCTAGCGGTTGCGCTTGCGCGCGGCCTTCTGACTGCGGCGCTTGGCCTTCTTCGTGCGCGGGTCGGCCGGGGGCCGGGGCGGGGCCTTCGGGGTGGCCTCCGGCTCGGGGTCGGGCAGCATCGGCAGATCCGGCCAGGCCTCCGGCTCGAGGCCGAGGGCGTGCACGACGAGCGGGCCTTCGATCGTGAGCATCTCGTCGGCCGGGACCTCGGCCTCCAGCGCCTCGCGCAGCAAGTCCTTGAGCGCGGCGGCGGCCACGCTGGGATGCACCGCCTCGGCCCCGTCCTCGACGACCTCGTCGAGCGCCGCCTGGACCTCCTCGGCCGGCGCGTCGGGACCGAAGTAGCCGCGCAGGCCCGTCTCGTCCCAGATGACCCGGGGGGCGAAGACCGCGCCGCCCGCGTGGACCTCGGCGCCCACGAGCGCCAGGTCCGGCGCCTCGAGGCGGACCGCCCGGCGGACCTCGAAGGCGGGCGCCGGGCCGGCGCCCAGCGCGTCCGCGGCGGCGGCTGCGCGGCCCTCCGGGTCGGGGAACAGGCGCGACAGCGCCCGCAGCACGGCGCCCGCCTCCGGCGAGCCCTTCGCCGCGAGCTCGCCCACCACGACCTCGTGCATGTCCGGGTCCTCGACGAGCGGCACGCCGGCCAGGCAGGCCACGCGCTCGGCCTGCAGGGGCAGCGGGTCGGCCAGGCCGGGCAGCGCCTCGGCCAGCAGGCGGCGCAGCTCGTTGAGCAGGGGGGCGTCGGACATGGCCGGGATGATGGCGGGTACGGTCCGGGGCGCCCGTGTTCCCCCTCAAGGACAACCTGCCGACCGAGCGCTTCCCGATCGTCACGGTGACCTTGATCGTGGCGAACATCGTCGCGTTCCTGTGGTCGCTCGGCGACGGCGGCGACCTCCTGAGCGGCCCGGCCGCGGGCTTCGTGTTCGACTGGGGCTTCGTGCCCTATGAGGCCCAGCACCCCGGCGAGCAGTGCGTGCCGCGCGGCGACCAGGTGGTCTGCGGCGACATCGACGGGCAGCCGTCGCTCGTCGTCACCGCGTTCACCTCGATGTTCCTGCACGGCGGCCTGCTGCACTTCGGGGGCAACATGCTGTTCCTGTGGGTCTTCGGCAACAACGTCGAGGACGGCATGGGCCGGCTGCGGTTCATCGCCTTCTACCTCGGCGGCGGGCTCGCGGCGATCCTCGGCCAGCTGCTGGTCTCGGGCGGCGATCCGGTGCCGCTGATCGGGGCGTCCGGAGCGGTGGCGGCGGTGCTCGGCGGCTACCTGCTGCTGCACCCCCGCGCCCGGGTGGTCACGCTGGTCTTCATCATCCTCTTCTTCACGATCATCGAGATCCCCGCGATGTTCTTCCTCGGGATCTGGTTCCTGCAGCAGCTGCTCTTCGGCTACTTCGACCTGACGAACCCGACCGGCGAGGGCGGCGGCGTCGCGTACTTCGCGCACGTCGGGGGGTTCGTGTTCGGCCTGCTGCTCGTCCGGGCGTTCGCCCGCCGAGGTGGCGCGGCCCGTCGGCCCGATCCGGTGTACTGACGGGGTGGCTCCCGAGCACCGGCCGATCCTGGTCGCCGCCCTCGTCTTCACCGCCCTGCTGTTCGGCCTGACGGTCTACGTCGCGGTGGACACCGGCCCGGACGTCCTCACCTTCGTGAGCGCGGTCGTCCTCGGGCTGTTCGGCTTCGGCATCCTCGGCGCCCTCCGGGAGCCGCCTGCGTGAGGGGGGCCCGCGCGCTGCTCGCCGCGGTCCTGGGCGCCGCGGCGCTCGGGGGGTGCGGCAGCGCTGCGCGGGTCGACGCGCCGGGCACGCAGGCGCCGGCGGCGGTCGAGCCGGTCCCGCAGCCGCCCCGCGGGCCGCTGCAGGCCGCCAACGGGCCGCTCTACGTCGACCCGGTCACGCGGCCGCTCGCCGTCAAGCTGTCCGACCTGCGCGACCCGATCCGCCAGCGGTTCCGCCGACCGCCGCGGTCCGGCCTGCTCTTCGACCTCGACACCGGCGAGGTCCTGTGGCGCCAGAACCCCACGCGCGTACTGCCGATCGCCAGCCTCACGAAGATGATGACGGCGGTGCTGGTCGCCGAGCGCCTGGCGCCCGACGCGATGGCGCGCATCACCCCGGAGGTCCTGCGCTACCACGGCTCGGGCGTCGGCGTGCTGCCGCGGGGCAAGCGGGTCAAGGTCGAGACGCTCCTGCACGGACTGCTGCTGGCCTCCGGCAACGACGCGGCGATCGCCCTGGCCATCCGTGCCGCCGGCTCCCAGCGCGCGTTCGTCGCGCGCATGAACGAGCGCGCGCAGGACCTGGGCATGGCGTGCACGCGCTTCGCCTCGCCGAGCGGGATCGTCGACGAGGGCAACCACTCCTGCGCCGCCGACCTGGCGGCCATGGCGCGGGCGGTGCTCGACGTCCCCCGCCTGGCGCGGATCGTCGGCCGCCGCCGCGCCCGCCTCCCGTTCCCCATCAAGGGCGGGCGCCTGGAGCTGCACAACACCAACCCGCTGCTGCGGCGCGGCTTCCCCGGCGTGATCGGCGTCAAGACCGGCTACACCGACGCGGCCGGGCGCTGCTTCGTGGGGGCGGCCGAGCGCAACGGCCGGCGCCTGGGCGTGGTGCTGCTGGACTCGGCCGATCCCGAGCGCCATGCGCGCACGCTGCTCACGCGCGGCTTCCGCGCGATGACGTAGGGTCGGCCACCGACTGGCCGGTCAGCCAACCCAGGAGGAAGACGTTGGACCTGAACGACACCCCGGAGCAGGGCGCCTACCGCGAGCGCGTGGCGGCCTGGCTCGAGGAGCACCGCAGCGAGGCGCCGCCGCCGCGCGGTGAGATGGACGACACCGCCTACGTCGACGCGCGACGCGCGTGGCAGCGCAAGCTCGCCGAGGCCGGCCTGGCCGGCGTGACGTGGCCGAAGGAGGCCGGCGGCCAGGGCCTCGGCCCGATCGAACAGGTGATCGTCAACCAGGAGATCAACAAGGCCGGCGTGCCCGGGATCCTGGACGTCATCGGCATCGGGATGCTCGGGCCGTGCATCATCGCCCACGGCACCGAGGAACAGAAGAGCCGCTACCTGGCCCCCATGCTCCACGGCGACGAGGTGTGGTGCCAGCTGTTCTCCGAGCCCGCCGCCGGCTCGGACCTCGCGGCGGTGCAGACGCGCGCGCGCCAGGAGGACGACGGGTCCTTCGTGCTCAACGGCCAGAAGGTGTGGACGACCAACGCGCAGTTCTCGGCCTACGGCCTGCTGCTGGCGCGGACCGACCCGGACAAGCACAAGCACAAGGGCCTCACCATGTTCCTCGTGCCGATGGACGCCGAGGGCGTCACGGTGCGCGGTCTGCGCCAGATCTCCGGCGAGGCCGAGTTCAACGAGGTCTTCTTCGACGACGTGCGGGTGCCGGCCGAGAACGTGGTCGGCGGCGTCGACAACGGCTGGATGACCGCCCTGACCGTGCTGATGTACGAGCGCGTGACGATCGGCCTCGGCTCGGAGGGCTTCGGCTACCGCTCCGACCGCTTCGCCCGCGCGATCGCGGCCATCCCGAGCGCCCGCAGCGACAAGGAGGTGCGCAAGCGCCTCGGTCAGCTCAGCGCGGAACTCCTCGCGGTCCGCTTCAACGGCTACCGCACGCTCACCGCGCTGCAGCGCGGCCAGATCCCCGGTCCCGAGGCGGGCCTGGCCAAGGTCACCACCGTCAACGCCGCGATCGCGGCCGGCGAGCTGATCGCCGACGTCCTCGGCCCCGACGGCCTCGACGAGCACGACGAGTGGGCGTACATGATCTCGTTCCTGCCCGGCCTGAAGTCCGCCGGCGGCACCGAGCAGATCCTGCGCAACACGATCGGCGAGCGCGTGCTGGGCCTGCCGCCCGAGCCGCGCCTGGACAAGGGCGTCCCGTTCAGCGAGCTGCGGGCCAAGGAGAAGGAGGCGGTCGCGTCATGAACCTCGCGCTGTCCGACGAGCAGGAGTTCCTGCGCGAGGCCGCCCGCGGGGCGCTCGCGCGCACCAAGACGCTGGAGGCCGCCCGCGACGCGCTGGAGGATCCGTCGAAGCTGCCCGACCTGTGGCCGACGGCGGTCGAGGCCGGCTGGCCGGGCCTGCTGATCGGCGAGGACCACGGCGGCGCCGGTCTCGGCGCCTTCGACGCCATGCTCGTCGCCGAGGAGCTCGGCCGCGTGCTGGCCTCGGTGCCGTTCCTGGGCGTCGTCCCGGCCACCGCGATCCTCGAGGCGGCGGGCGACGAGGCCCTCGGCGTGGTCGCCTCCGGCGAGCTGCGCCCGTGCTACGTGCCGGCCCGGCCCCCGTCGGACCTCGGGGACGACGGCTGGACCCTCGACGGCCGCGGCAGCGAGCGCGCGCCCGTGTTCCGCGTCCGCCAGGACGGGGAGGCCGTGGTGCTCGACGGCCGCGCCGCGTACGTCCCGGACGCGCCGGGTGCCGGCCTGCTGGTCGTCGTCGGCGTCGACGACGGCGGGCACCCGGCCGCCGTGGCCCTGGACGCGGGCGCCGACGGCGTGACGATCGAGCAGGTGCAGCGCTACGACGCGACGCGCCGCCTCGGCCACGTCACGCTGGAGGGTGCGCGCGGCCGGCGCATCGACTGCGGTGCCGAGCCGCTGGCCGACGCGTGGTACCTCGCGCACGCGCTGATCGCCGCCGAGGCGGTCGGCACGGTGCAGACGACGCTCGAGATGAGCGTCGCCTACGCCAAGGAGCGCTTCACGTTCGGCCGCCCGATCGGCTCCTACCAGGCGGTCAAGCACGAGATCGTCGAGGTGCTGCGCCAGCTCGAGAACGCCCGCTCGCTGCAGTACTACGCGGGCTGGGCGCGCGAGAGCAAGCCGGAGGAGTGGGCGGTCGCGGCGAGCGCGGCGCGGACGTCGGCGGGCAACGCCCTCGACTTCGCCGCGCGGGCCTGCATCAACGTGCACGGCGGCATCGGCGCGACGTGGGAGCACGACGCGCCGCTGTTCTTCCGCCGCGCGCAGCTGACGCGCCGCCTCGTGGGCGGCCACGGCGACGCGACGGACCGCCTCGCCGGAGAGCTGCTGCGCGCCGCCGACGCCGCCTGAGCACGACCCCGGAGGTGCGCCCGCCGCGCGGGCCCACCTCCGGGCTCAGCGGAACTGCGTGCCCATGATGCGCCGCATCGCGGGCAGGAAGACGGTGCGCGGCGCCAGGCGCCCGCCCACCCCGGCAGCCTGCCACTTCAGCGACGGGACCACCGTCCGCCGGCCGCGCTCCATGCCGTCGACCGCCGCCCGCGCCACGACGCCCTTGTCGACGAACATCACCTCGGGGAGGTTCGCCTCCTGCTCGCCGACCTGCGCCTTCTCGCCGAACTCCGTGTGCACCGGCCCCGGCGCCAGGGCCGTCACGGACACCCCGGTGCCCTTGAGGTCGGTGGCCAGGCCCTCGGAGAAGGAGTGCACGAACGCCTTCGTCGCCGCGTAGGTGACGTTGCGCGGCAGCGGCTGGAACGACGCCAGCGAGGAGAGGTTGAGGATCGCGCCCTCGCCGCGGCGCAGCATCGCCGGCAACAGCCGCGCGGTCATCTCGTGCAGCGCCAGGACGTTGAGGCGCACGATCGCCACCTCGTTGTCGGGCTCGAGCTCCTGGAAGAGCCCGAAGGACCCGATCCCCGCGTTGTTGCACAGACCCACGACCGCCGGCTCGAGCGCCTCGATGGCGGCGATGGCCTCGCGCCGCTGCGTGTCGTCGCCGAGGTCGGCCGGCACCACGTGGACCGCCACGCCGGCGGAGCGCCGCAGCTCGTCGGCCTGCTCCTCGAGACGGTCGCGCCGGCGGGCGACGAGCACCAGGCCATGGCCGCGGCGCGCCAGCTCGCGCGCGAGCTCGCGGCCGATGCCGGAGCTGGCGCCGGTGACGGCGACGACGGTGTCGGGCGAGGGAGCGGGAAGCGCCATGCGGGGCAGTCTGCCCGGCGGCGCCGGACCTGGCACGTGGCAGCGCCGGCGGTGGCACGGGTGCAGGTGCGCACCGTGCCGGTGCGCAACTGCACCCTGGCGCGCGAGTGGACCCTGCCGGGATCGAACCGGCGGCCTCCGCCTTGCAAAGGCGGCGCTCTCCCAGCTGAGCTAAGGGCCCGCGCCCGCCGATTGTAGGCGCTCTCAGCCGGCCAGCACGCCGTCGAACATCACGACGACGTCGCCGCTGACGCGGACGCGGTCGGCCGCCAGCTCGGCCTCGAGCAGCGCCGGGCGGCCCATGTGGACGCCCTGGCGCGCGCGGATGGCGCGCAGGCCCGCGCGCTCGGCGAGGTACGCGCACAGCGGGCCGACGGCGCTGCCGGTGGCCGGGTCCTCGATGACGCCCATGGGATCCTCGAAGAACCCGCGGATCAGCGGATGGCCGTCCTCGTCCAGCGCGAACGCGTAGAGGACCACGGCGCCGGTGGCGGCGGTGATGGCCTGCAGGCGGCCGAGGTCCGGGCGGCAGTGCTCCAGCGCCTCGGCGCGGGCCAGCGGCAGCATCACGTGCGGGATGCCCGTCGAGACGACCTGCGGCGGCCAGGCCGGGTGCGCCTCGGACGCCGGGAGGCCGAGCGCCGCCATGCCCTCCGCCGGGTCCAGCTCCGGGCCGTGCTCGGGCGGCTCCTGGAGCATCGACGCCCGCCAGCGCTCCCCCTCGACGCGCGCGACGTCGACCGGCTGCAGGCCCGCGCCGGTGCGTTGCACGAACCGCGCCCGGTCGTGACCGGCCGCGCGTGCCACCGCGACCGCCGTCCCGAGCGACGGGTGCCCCGCGAACGGGATCTCGCGCAGCGTCGTGAAGATCCGGTTGCGGTAGTCGGCGCCGTCGCCGCCGGCCTGCACGAAGGTCGTCTCGCTCAGGCGCGTCTCGCGCGCGAAGGCGAGCATCGCCTCGTCGGCCATCCCGTCGGCGTCGTGGACGACGGCCAGGCCGTTGCCCGCGCACGGCGTCGCGGTGAAGACGTCCAGCCAGGTGAGCCGGCGCCCGGCCCGCCCGGGAGCGTTCAGAAGTCGAAGTCCTTCGGCGGCTTCTGCTCGAACCAGAGCCGGTCGTGCTCGGGCGTCTCCTGCAGGAAGTCCGGCGTCTCCTCCAGCTCGTCGTGCGCCTCGGCGTCGTCGGCGGGCACCAGGTCGGGGTCCGGCGCCGGATCGCCGATCGCCTCGGCCACATCGTCGGCGGAGAACCCGCGCGTCGGCTGGTCGACGAGCGGCGGCGGCTCGGCGCGCTCGCGCGGCGCGGGGGCGGGCGCCGGGGGCGGCGCGGGCGCGGCCGGCGGGGCCACGGGCGGCGCCT
>DASPKC010000145.1:0-3037 GCA_035628295.1 Baekduia sp. | reverse complement strand
CCCCCTTGTGGTCGTAACCCTTCACTACCACGTCGGTTCCCTCTTCGACCGCCATCCCCGTCGCGAGCACGAACCCGAGGTCGCGGCGCCGGATCCCCACCTCCATCAGCCACCGCGTATCGTTCCAACCGATGCACGCGGGGATGCGTCCGCCGGTCAGGTGCTCGGCGCAGTACACCAGCAGCTTCACGTACGCGGCCAGCGTGGCGGGCGGCCCGGCCAGCAGTCCAGCCGCGCGTACGACCGGGATGGACAGTTCGACTCGATTGCGACGCATGTGGAGTCCTGGGAACGTGCTACGTGGAACCGGCGGGGCCGCGGTCAGTCGAGGCGGACGAAGAAGCCCTCGTCCTGGGGGCCGATGACGTGCTCGCCGCCGCGCTCGGCGCGGAGCACCTGGCCGCAGCGCGGGCCGCCCTTCGAGAGCCGCGGCGGCTGCGGCTTCGCGTCGTCCTGCGGGGTGCCGTACGCCTGGCCGTAGAGCTGGGCCCACTCCTCGCGCGGGTAGAGCGGCCGTAACTCCGCGTATCCCTCGGGCAGCCCGTCGGCCATGAGCGCGAAGGGGGCGCCGCTCAGGTAGACCGGCCGGGCGATGGTCGGGCGGGCGACGCCGCGGACGGCGCCGACCATGATCGCGGCCGGGTCGAGCTGGAGTTCGGCCGGGAGCATCGCCTGGGCGCGGGCGTTGTCGGCGCGGCGGCGGTCCACGGAGCCACGCGGCAGCGTCGCCGGCTCATCGGACGCCGCGGGGACGCTCGTGGCCTTGGCGGGCTCGGCAGGGGCCTTCGCGACCGCCTGCTGCACGCGGGCGAGGTCCGGCAGCACGACCACGGCATCCCGGAAGCCCTCGGGGGCGTGGCGGGCGTGCTCGAGCAGCTTCATGGTCGCGTTCTCGCGCGCGACGCGGGCGAGGGCCTGCTGGTTCCCGGCCTCCAGCTCCAGCGCGGTCGCCTGCGCCAGCTCCTTCACCAGCTCGTGCTGGCGCAGCAGCCAGGGGTGCACCTCGATGCGCGCGCTCGCGCCCGGCTCCATGCGGACCAGGGCCTCCGTCTCGGCCTTCGGGTCGATGGGCTCCAGGATCCCGCGGCCGTCCTCCTCGGGCGAGCTGCGGTGGAACGCTTCATCCGATGCAGCGTTCTCGGGGAACGGGTCGTCCCCATCGTCCTCGTCCACCTCGGGATCGGTCGGGGGCTCGTCCTGGCCGTCGTCGCCGTCGCCGGCGACTCCGGGCTCGAGCTCGTCCACCTCGGCGCCGTCGATCTCCAGCGTGCCGACGTTCGCGGGCTCCTCCTCGGTGGCGGGGCCGGCGGGCTTGTTGTCGGGGCCCTCGGTCCAGCGCCGGGCGCCGGGCCGGGCGTTCTCGGCGGCGATCCACCCGTCCTCCCACGCGGCGGCCTCGGCCGTGCCGGCGGCGTGCGGGTTGTCGAGCATGTCGGCGCCCGCGGCGTGCGCGGTGCGGCCGGCGCGGAAGGCGGGCGAGCTGGCGGCGGCGCCCGAGGGGGCGAGCACCAGGCGCACCTCCACGCGGCCCTCCTCGGCGTAGACGCCGAAGCGCGCGTCCTTGGCGAGCAGCTTCATCAGCGCGCGGCGGTCGGAGCCCGCGCCGGGGATCGCGGCCAGCAGCTCGTCCAGCTCCAGCGGCTTCTTCGCCGCGGTGACGAGGCGGTGCGCGTGGTCGATGATCTCGGCGGCCGGGCGGCGCGGGCCGTTGCGGCGCGGCGGTCGCGGCGCGGGCGCGGCGGCGGCCGCGTCGTCGCCGGCGATGCTCGCGGCATCGAGCACTTCGGGCTCGGTGTCGCTGGGGGTGGGCGGGGTCGGTGAACGTCGGGGTGCCATCCGTGGCTCCTGGCGTCAGGGGGTGGTCAGTCGGGGGGCCTGCGCCAGAGCTGGATCACGGTTCTGTTCCCATGAGGAACGATCACCTGCCTGTAGTCGCAGTCGAACCACGCTGGCGAGTCGTCGCGCAGGTAGTTGAGGGCGATCAGTACATCCGGGATCGGCTTCGCGCCAGCCACCAGGTTCCCATGATCGAGCGCACGGGGCCGGTACGTGATGATGCGCGCACGCATCGCAACGTCCGGCGGGTTCGCGCGACGCGCGGTGGCGCGGCGGATGAGCACCATCCAGACGCCCTTCTCCTTCGCGTAGCCGCTCCAGTGGCGCTTGTGGAAGTCGTTGCCGCTGGGGATCGCGCGCGGCACGTCGATGACGAGCAGGCCGTCCATCAGTTGCTCGCCGCGCCGCCGCCGCGCACCCACGCCGCGGTGTCGAGCCGGCTCTTCTTCATGTCCATGGCGACCATGCCGACGACGGCGAGCACGACGCCGGCCACCTCCTCCGCGCGCTCGGGCGCCTCGGGCGAGTCCTTGTCCTCGGCCATGCGCTGGGCGAGCTGCGCGGTGCGGTGCAGCAGCTCGTGGATCAGCTCGGGCGTGGTCGAGCTGACGCCCATGCGGAAGGCGTAGCCGATCGCCTCCTCCGGGGTCAGCTCGGCCAGCAGCAGCGCCGCCAGCTCGCGGTCGAAGGTGGCGCGCCAGGCGTTCACGAAGGCCTGCTGCGCCAGCTCGTCGCCGGCGAGCGCGCGCAGGCGTCGCTCCGCCTCGGCCTTGTGCTCCTTGAGGTAGGCGATGGCGCGCTGGCCCATCGCCTCGCGCCGCGCCTCAGAGGCCATCGGGCTGCCCCTCGCGGAAGCGGCGCAGGGCCTTCTCGAGCCGGTCGGCCTCGGCCTTGTGCGCGATGCGCCGGGCCTCGCAGTCCTGCACCTGGTTGGCGGTCAGGATGGGGCGTCCGTCGTTGCGGGTGCCGGCGCGGCGCTCCTGGTCGCGCTCCAGCTCCGCCGCCATGGTGCGTTCGGCCAGGCGGTGGCTGGCGGCCTTGCTCTCGACGTTCATGGCGTCGCCCGAGCCGCGGATCAGCTCGCCGGCGTAGACGTGGTGGGCCCGGTCGTGGGCGGTCAGCATGGGGTGTCCTTCGGGATGCAGGGGGTTCAGCCGAACGCGCCGCGGCCCTTCGCGGCCGTGGCGATGCTGTCGGTGGG
>DASPKC010000144.1:0-15275 GCA_035628295.1 Baekduia sp. | reverse complement strand
GAGATGTCGGCCTCGACGTGGCGGCCGTGCTGCGGAAAGCGCACCCGGAACGTGCCACCCCCGCGCGCCAGGCGCCGGAACACCGAGGGGCCCGCCTCGTAGGTGCGCGCCATCCCGGTGACCTTGCGGAACGCGAGCACGGCCCGCGCCGTGCGCGCGTCGAACAGCCCGGGCGCCCCGGTGACGTAGCCCTTCGCGCGCAGCATCCGCTGGAGCTCGCGCACGGCGGGCCCGCGGCTGCCCGGCCGGACGCGGAGCGGCAGCACGGTGACGCCGCGGGGCGCAGCCTTCAGTGTCGGCGCCTGCGGGCCGGCGGGCTTGGTGGCCTCGATGCGGATCCGGCCGGGGACCGTGCTGCGGAACCCGAGCACGAAGTACGAGCTGCGCCCCGTGGGCGACGCCAGCAGCGTGACCGTGCGCCGCGCGATGCGCCGCGTGCCGCGGTAGAAGCGGACCGTCACCTGCTCGCCGGCCACTGCCGGGGTCACCACGCCGCGGACGCGGAAGCGCGTGCCGGCCAGGACCACCGCCCGCGACCCGCCGACGCGTTCGGGGGTGATCGCGAGGGTCGGCGCAGGCGCCGTGGTCGGGGCCGGCGCGGGCGGCGCGGCGGGGGGCTCCTGCGCGCCGGCCGGGGCAGCAGTCAGGAGCAGGGCGGGAAGGGCGAGCGACAGCGCGAGACGGGCCATGTGGGCCCGCACCGTACCCGCAGGGCCCGCGGTTCAGGCCGGCGCCTGGGCCTTCGGCAACTCGGCCACGTGCGGCGCCATTGCCTCGCCCAGCGCCATGAGCGCGTTGGCCGGGCGGACCATGACGGTGAACTCGGTGATGCGCCCGTCCGGCCCGCAGCGCAGGAGGTCCAGCCCCTGGACGCGCTTGTCGCCGACGCGGGCGGTGAAGATCAGACCGCTGGCCTCGGGGCCGTCGAGCTCGTCGGTGTACGTGAAGTCCTCGAAGATCCCGAAGACCGCCCGCAGGACGGCGGCGGTGGCGTCCTTGCCCGCGAACGGGCGATGGGCGAACGGGCTGTGGAAGAGGACGTCGTCGGCCAGCAGGGCGACCATCGCGTCGTGGTCGCGGGCCTCGACGGCCTGGCGGAAGGCGTGCACAGCGCCAGCCTACGGCGCTCAGGCCGGCCGCGGGGCGGGACCGGTGGCCTGGCGGACGAGCGCGAGGATCGCCGCGATGACCGCCAGCGACCCGACCATCACGAGCGGGACCTGCCAGCTGAAGTCCATGGAGACGCTGAAGGCGACCGAGTTGTTGACGGCGTGCAGCACGATCGGCGGGTAGAGCGAGCCCGTGCGCTCGTACAGCAGGCAGAAGCCCACGCCGAGCGCTGCGAGCGGGACGAGGTACGCGGCGTCCGACCCCCCGGCGTGCACCGCGCCGAACAGCACCCCGACGAGGATCGCGCCGACCCACGGCCCGCGCCAGCGCCGGAACGCCCCGTAGAGGTAGCCGCGGAAGAAGAACTCCTCCACCAGCGGCGCGCCCACGCACACGAGCACCCCGATCCCGATCGCCGCGGCGGTGCTCTCGTCGACGCCGAGGTCCTGCGGGAGGTCGTCGGTCTGGTCGGCGCCGACCGCCGTGAGGAACAGCGCGCTGAAGGCGATGAACGCCACGTAGGCGAGCACCGTCCACCCGACAGCTGCCCGCAGCCGGCGTACCGGGCGCAGGCCGAAGTGCCAGGCGCGCGGGCGGGCGGCGAGCGCCGCGAAGCCGAGGGCCGCGCCGATCAGCGCGACGTCCTGCAGCAGGGTTGCGGCGATGTTGGCCCAGGCGGGCGGATCGTCGGTGTCGCCCGAGGCGACCAGGACGATGGAGCCGAAGACGCCCGCCGCCAGGAACGCGGCGATGAACGCCGAGAACGCGACGAGGGGGTGCCAGGCGGGCGCCGTGTCGCGGGGCGCGGGCGTGACGCCCTCCGGCACCTCGGGCAGGACGGGCGGCTCCGGGTGCCGGGGCGGATCGGGGACGAGCGTCATCGTTGCGGCCCGATGGTAGGGCGCACCAGGTCCGCGACCGCGCCCAGGTGGTGCACGACGGCCGCGCCCGCCGGCGCGCGCACGGTCCCGTCACGGGCCAGGAGCACCGCGGCGAGCCCCGCCGCCAGCGCCCCGGCCGCGTCGGCCTCGGGGTCGTCGCCGACGTGCAAGGCCTCGCCGGGAGGCACCCCCGCGACCTCCAGGGCCGCGGCGAACAGCCGGCCGTCGGGCTTGGCGACCCCGACCTCCGCCGAGGTCACCACCCCGTCGACGAGCCCGTGCAGCCCCGTGTCGCACAGGACGTCGTGCAGCGAGACGTCCCAGTTGGACGCGACCACGAGGACGAGCCCCAGGTCCCGCAGCTCGGCCAGCGCCGCGGGGACCTCGGGGAAGGCGGTGAAGCGCAGCGACGCGAGCAGCGCGTCGCGCAGGTCGGGCAGCGCCGCCGCGGCCGGCGGCAGCGCGCTCGCGAGCACCGCCGTGCAGCGGTCGCGCAGGTCCTCGAGCGCCGCGCGGTCGCCCGCGACGTGGTGCTCGGCGCGGTAGAACGCGATCTCCGCCTGCAGCGCCGCTCGCGCTTCGTGCTCGCCGACTTCCACGCCGCGCGCGGCGAGCTGCGCGCGCAGGGCCGGGACCGGGGGCTCCAGGCCCACGAGCGTCCCCATCGCGTCGAGCAGCACCGCCTTCATGCGACGAAGTGCCAGGTCGCGAACTGCCCTGCGAACAGCGCCGAGCCCGCGGCGAACGCGCCGAGCACCCCGTGCACCCGCCACGCCGCACCGCGCGCCAGCCACCACCCCAGCCACAGGAAGATCGGCACCAGGACCGCCACGAAGCGCGGCATCGACATCAGCGGCTGGGGGCCCACGGGCCAGGACAGCGGCAGCGCCAGGGCCGCCACGGCGTAGGCGCCGTAGGCCGGCGGCAGGCGTCGCAGGGCGCCGAGCGTCGCCGGCACCGCCACGAGCACGAGCGCGGCGAGGTTCTTGAGGTTGTGGCCCGCGACCGCGAACGGGTCGCCGCCGGCCTGCTCGAAGTAGACGGGCGTGCGCGAGCCGCTCAGCAGCTGGCGGGCGCCGTCCCAGGCGGCGACCGCGCCGTCCCAGGCCCCGGCGAACGGGCCGGCGAACGCGCGCATCCAGGTCTCCTGCGCGGCGAACGGCGCGCCCGCGTCGCCGCCGTCGAGCCAGAGGAAGAGACAGAACGCGCCGAGCCCGAGCGGGACGAGCCCGCAGGACAGCGCGAGCTCGCGCGCGCCCGCGCGCGGCCGCGCCTCCCACCACAGCAGCGCCAGCGCCACAGCGACGACGAGCCCGGCGCTGCGCGTCGCGGCCGCCAGCGCGCCGAGCACACCCGCCCACGCCCAGTGCTCGGTGCGCGCGGCCAGCAGCGCCCCGGCAACCAGCAGCAGGAACACCGCCTCGCTGTAGACGGCGGTCAGGAAGATCGAGCCCGGGAACAGCGCGAGCGCCCACACGGCCAGGCGCGCCGCCCGCCCGTCGCCGAGCTCCAGCAGCGCGAGCCGGTGCACGACCGCGAGCGCAGCGAGCGCGGCGGCCCACGAGACCACCAGGCCACCCAGCAGCGACGAGCCGAGCGGCGCGCCGGCCACGCGCGCCAGCAGCGGGTAGAGCGGGAAGAACGCCGCCCGCGTCCCGTCGTAGCCGCCGTCGGCGATGTTCACGAACCACACGGTGTCCCAGCGGGCCGCCGGCGCCAGCAGCGTGTCCCACGGTTCGCCGAACGGCTCGGTCAGCCCCGCCGGGTCGAAGTCGGGCGCGCGGTCGGACAGGCCGAACGCGACGACCGCCACGACGCCGGCCACCCAGACCAGCAGGCGCGAGACACAGAGGGCGCGCCACGCCACGGCCAGGTCCGGCCGCCAGGCGCCGGCGTTCACCCCGCGATCGTCCTCTGGTGCGCGAGCGCCCAGGCCCACGCGGGCGCGGCCACGACCGCCAGCAGCGCCAGCGCGCTGCGCGGGGTGGCCATCGCGAGCAGGGGCGCCACCCGCCGGCGCAGGCGCGGCAGCGCGACGACGACGGCCGCCAGGACGGCGTAGGCGACCCAGACCGCGTTGGCGTCCAGGAGCGCCGGCAGGTCGCCGCGGCCCGCGGCCGCGAACGCGCGGGTGGCCCCGCACAGCGGGCACGGGACACCCGTCGCCTCGAGCATCGGGCAAGGGGGCAGCAGCGCGATGACCTCGGCCACGCGTCGACGGTAGCGGGAGGATGCGCGATGGCGAGCTAGAATCGGGGTATCCGGAGCCCGGGCACATCGGCGTGCCCGCCCTCCCTGCCCCCGCATGTCCCGTCGCGAGCGACAGCGGCGCCGGCGCCGCCACCAGGGCGGCGCGGCCCGCATCACCTTCATCTCGCTGGGCGTCGTGGCCGGCGCCCTCGCGATCGCCGCGATCGGGTTCGTCGGCTGGATCCTCAGCGTCGCCAACTCCGGGCCGGACCTCGCGTCCCTGCAGCCGCAGGACAAGGGCGGCACGTCGATCGTCTTCGACGCCGACGGCAAGCGGCTCGGCGCCATCCAGGCCGACGTGCTGCGCACGGAGATCCCCTCCAAGGCGATCCCACAGGTCATGAAGGACGCGACCGTCGCCATCGAGGACCGCCGCTTCTTCGAGCACAAGGGCGTCGACCTCGAGGGCATCGTCCGCGCGGCGATCAAGAACGTCGAGTCCGGCGGGGACAACGTCCAGGGCGGCTCGACGCTGACGATGCAGCTCGTGCGCAACCTCTACACGGGCGAGTACGGCCGCTCGGGCATCGAGGGCTACAAGCGCAAGATCCGCGAGGCGCGGCTGGCGCGTGACCTCGAGGACCTGCACCCCGGCGCCGGCGGCAAGCGCTGGATCCTCACCAAGTACATCAACAGCGTCCCGTACGGCACCGTCGGCGGCCAGGAGGCGATCGGCGTCTCGGCGGCCGCGCGCACGTTCTTCGACAAGTCCGCCAGCAAGCTCGAGCTCCACGAGGCGGCCCTGCTGGCGGGCCTGCCGCAGGCCCCGTCGCTGTACAACCCGTTCCAGAACCCCGAGCGTGCCCGCGCCCGCCGCGACGACGTGCTGCGCCGGATGGCCGACGAGGGCTACATCAGCCGCGACCAGGCGGTCGAGGCCATCGGCCGCGAGCTGGGCGTCAAGCGCTCGCGCTTCTACACCACCCGCGAGGAGCAGTACTTCTTCGACTACGTCCGCGCCGAGCTCGTCAAGGAGTACGGGCTCGACAAGGTCCGCCAGGGCGGGCTGCGCGTCTACACGACGGTCGACCGCGACCTGCAGCGCAAGGCCCGCAAGGCGCTGCAGGACGCCACGGCCGGCCGTGACCGCGAGGCGGCGATCGTCTCGGTCGACCCGCGCAACGGCCGCATCCTGGCCATGGCGACCTCCGCCAAGTACGGCGACTTCAAGTTCAACCTCGCCGCCCAGGGCAAGTACCAGCCCGGCTCGACGTTCAAGATCATGGGCCTGATGGCGGCCGTCCGCCGCGGGGTCGACCCGGACTCGACGAGCTACACGTCGATGCCGCTGAAGTTCAACGACCCCGAGTACGGCCCCATCGACGTGTCGACGTACTCCCGGACGTACATCGGCCGCGCCAACCTGGTCAAGGCCACCCTGACGTCGGACAACTCGATCTACCAGCAGCTCGCGCTCGACGTCGGCCCCGACGAGGTCGTCCGCGCCGCGAAGGACATGGGCGTCAAGACCAAGCTCGACGGCTACCCCAGCGAGATCCTCGGCGGCCTCACGCGCGGCGTCTCGCCACTGGAGATGGCCAACGCGTACGCGACGATCGCCTCCGGCGGCTTCCGCAACCGCGTCACGGCCATCACGAAGGTGTGCTTGCCGCTCGGCGGCCAGAAGTTCGACTGCGAGTCGCGCAAGCCGCGCCGTCACAAGGCCTTCCGCGACGGCGTGACCGCCAAGGTCACCGACATCCTCGAGAAGAACATGACCGGCGGGACGGGCCGCGCGGCCCTCATCGGCTGCCCCGCCGCCGGCAAGACGGGCACCACCGACGACTTCACCGACGCCTGGTTCGTCGGCTACACGCCGCGCATGTCGACCGCGGTCTGGGTGGGGCACGCGGAGGGCAAGCGCACGCTGGGCCCGGGCTCGGCAGGCGGCACCGTGGCCGCGCCGATCTGGGGCTCCTACATGAAGCAGGCCAAGGGCGGGTTCTGCGGCGACTTCCCGCCGCCCAAGGAGCCCTTCCAGGCCCGGCCGTTCTTCGGCAAGTACGCCCGGACCGGCGTGAAGGGCAACAAGGTCGACCAGGACTACAGCGTCGACCAGTCGGGCGCCCGCGACTTCGAGCGCGGCACGGGCGGCACGCCCCCCGACGACGAGTTCTACGAGCGCCCGCGCGAGCCGCAGAGCACGCCCGCCCCGGCGCCCGAACCCGAGCCGTCCCCCGGCACCGAGGCGCCCACCGCCCCCCCGACCGCCGGCAACGGCGTGGGCAACGGCAACGGCAACGGCAACGGCGGGGGCAACGGGGTCGGCGCCGGCGGCGCCGCGCCTCCGCCCTAGGCCGCCGTGGCCGAGCGCGAGCTCATCGCCGCGCTGCAGCGGCTGCTCGGCCGTCGCTCGGACCGTGTCGTGCGCTGGTCGGGCGACGACTGCGCGGTCGTCCGTGCCCGCCCCGTGCAGGCGGTCAGCGTCGACCAGGTGGTCGACGGGGTCCACTTCCGCCTCGACGACGGCCGCACCACGCCGGCCGACGTGGGCCACCGGGCGCTGGCCACCGCGCTGAGCGACCTCGCGGCCATGGCCGCCGACCCCGGCGAGGCCTACGTCGCCCTCGGCCTGCCGCCGGGCTTCGGCACGCCGGAGGTCCTGGAGCTCGCGCGCGGCATGGAGGAGCTGGCCCGGCGCACGGGCACGACCGTCTGCGGCGGCGACGTGACGCGCGCCCCCGTCCTGACCGTCGGCGTCACCGTGGTCGGCTGGGCCGATGACCCCGGCGAGCTCGTCGGTCGCGACGGCGCGCGCCCCGGTGACGCGGTCGTCGTGACGGGCGGGCTGGGCGCCGCCGGCGCCGGGCTCGCGATCCTCGACGGCCGCGCCACCGGCCCCGAAGAGCTGGTGGTGGCGCATCTGCGTCCCGAGCCGCGCCTCGACGCGGGTCGCGCGCTGGCCGCGCTGGGCGCGACGGCCCTGATCGACCTCTCCGACGGCGTGGCGACCGACGCGGCGCACGTCGCGCGGGCCTCCGGGGTGACCGTCGAGATCGCCTTGGACGGGCTGCCGCTGGCGCCCGGCGTGGCCGAGGTGGCCGCCCAGCTCGGCGAGGACCCCGGGCGCCTGGCGGCCACGGCGGGCGAGGACTACGAGCTGCTGGCCTGCGTGCCGCCGGCCGCCGTGGCGGGGCTGGACGGGCTGGCCACCGTGGTCGGCGGCGTGGCAGCCGGCGCGGCCGGCCTCAGGCTGACGGATGGCGCGGGCCTAGCGGTGCCGGGCCTGCAGGGCCACGAGCACCGCGTCGGATGACGCGCTCGTCGCGCCGCACGTCGGGGAACCCGCTCAGGCGGTCGAGCAGGGCCTCGGCGACCCGGTGCGGGTCGATGTCGTAGTCGTCGCGGGCGACGAGGAGCTTGATCTCATGCACGTCCATGCACCACCATCCGTCGGAAGGCTGATCGGTCTCCTACCCGAACGGGTTGACCCTCGAAACCGGTGCCGTGGACGCACGTCCCAGCGCCGCCCTCCCCAGTGGCAGGGTGCGCTCCAGCCGCGCGAACACCACGATCCGCTTCGCCGCGCTGAACAGCGGGTGGCACGCGGAGAGCACGAGCTGGTCGTACGGGCGCTCGTCGAGCACCTCCAGCGCGGTCGGCGCCACGATCCGGTGGCCGAGCACGCGGTAGGTGAAGCGGCCGTAGGGCATCTCCACCTCGACGCGATCGCCACGGTCCAGGTCGTCCAGGCGCCGGAAGGGCGCGCCGTACGTGGTGCGGTGGCCGGCGATCGCCGTCGTCCCGCGCATGCCGGGCAGCGGCTGCTGCTCGTAGAAGCCCGGGCCCTGGCGCAGGTCGCCGGCCGCCGTGCCGTCGACGACGACCTCGTCCACCCCGATCGCCGGCATGCGCAGGCGGCCGAGCGCATCACCGGCCTCGGTGCGGCGGCGCAGCGAGCGCCCCAGGAACGCCATCCGCCGGGTGCTGGTGCGCAGCCCGGCGAGCGCCTCGAGCTCCAGGGCGGAGGGTCCGGCTGCCTGGAGCCGCTCCAGCTCGTCCTCGAGCGCGTTCTGGCGCACCTGGGTGATGAGCGCCGTGATCGGCTCCTGCCACACGACCGTCGCGGTGGCATCGGCCATCACGAGCGAGCCGGCCACGATGAGCACGGTCGAGAGCGCCCGCAGCCGGCGGCGGCGCCGCTCGGACGTCATCGCCGCAGGGCGGATTCGGTGCCGCCCAGGGACCCCGGGCCCGCGTAGCTCAGCGGCCCCCGGACCGTCACCTCGCCGGCGGGGGGCAGGTCGTCCGCGGGGCGGCGGATCGCGACGTCGAAGGCCCGGACGGCGCAGGCGGCGAGGATGCTCCACACCAGGCAGGTCACCAGCGAGATCTGCCCGCCGCCGACCAGCAGCACACCGAGCCACGCCGTCTCCAGCGGCCCGAGCTCGAGCGCCTCGGCGTGCACCGCCCAGAGGGCGAGCACGGGCAGCAGCGAGACCAGCACGAGGGCCGCGGCGACGCGCCCGCGCAGGATCGTCCCCGGCGCGAGGGCCAACAGCCAGACGTGCAGCGCGGGGACGAGCAGCATCGCGGCGTGCGGGTTGACCACCCAGACGGCGATGGCCGTCAGGCAGAGCACGAGCAGCACCCCGATGGCCGCGCCGCCCGTGCCGCGCCCGGGCCCGCGGGCACCGGCGAACCGCAGCAGCACGGGGCGCAGCCCCAGCACGGCGAGGGCGAGGACCAGCGCGAGCGCCGCCATCGTCCCGAGCGCCGTGCCGTCGACGTCCAGCGCCTCGGGACCGGGAGCCGAGGGCGGGGCACCGCCACCCAGGCCCGTGGCCATGAGGCCCAGCGCCACGCACGCCACCAGGACGAACGGGACGGCGGTCACGGCGACGGCGCCGACCCAGCGCCCGACCGGCTCGCGGCGCCGGCGCACGCGTGCGAAGCCGTCCACGGCCGCCAGCAGCGGCGGCAGCAGCAGCGCGCCGACGAGCAGCCGGACCGCCCATGCCGGCAGCACCTTGCGCTGGGTGACCACCGCGGCGGTCGTGGCTCGCGGCACCGTCGGGCCGTTGTCCAGCGCGGTGAAGGCCCGCAGCGCGGCGCGGCCGAAGACCTCCAGCCGGCCCGGCGCCAGCGGCTCGTCGGACCGCGGGCCGAGCTCGCCGCTGACGGACATCAGGACGGCCGGCAGGCCGCGCTCGAGCAGCGGTCCCTGCTCGCCCGTGGTCACCGGCAGCGCCAGCCGGGCCCACTGCTCTGTCAGCCGCGGGGCGCCGGGGTCGCTGGACGTCTCCGCGCGGACCGCCGCCTCGACCGTGCGCCGCAGCCGCAGCGACGCCTGTCCGCGCGCGGTCGACCAGCCGCTGACGAACGGCTTGCGGATGCGCGTCGACGCCAGGTCCCCGAGGACGAGGACCGCGGACACCGGCTCGCCCTGGAGGCGCTCGGCGGCGCGGATGGCCCCCGCGGCGCCGTCGCTGCCGCCGGAGGTCGAGACGAAGGTGGTCGTGCGGTTCGTGCGGCCCTCGCCGGTGATCCGGGCCAGCTCGAGCATCGCGGCGGTGCCGCTGAGCTCCGCGCGCGCCTGCGGCCCCTGCGCGTCGCGGTGGGCGAGCACGACGAGGCCCGGTCCCGGGCGGCCGGGGCGGGTGGCCAGGACGGTCGTCAGCTGCTCGCGGCCCTCGCTCGTGCGCCCGCCCGCGCGCTCCACCACCACCGAGCCGCCCTCGAGCAGCCGGCGGAGCTCCTGCGCGATGCGGCGCCCGAGCGCCTCGTCGCCGCTGCTCCCGGGCGCCCGGCGCGGGTAGGCGGTCGCGAGCTGGTCGAGCAGCTGGGTGGTGCGCGGGCCTTGGAAGGCGTCGGGCGCGAGCGTGGTGCCGACCGGCCGCGGCCGGTCCTCGAGGGAGAACGCGGCGATCAGCACGGCGATCAGCACGGGCACCAGCGCGGCGCGGTAGAGGCGCGGGTCGAGCATCCCTGACCGCCACCATACGGTTCCTGTGGTGTTGTACGGCCGGTGCCGGACCGCGCCCCGCGCATCCTGCTGGCCGACGACGAGCAGTCCATCCAGACGCTGCTCAGCTACCCGCTGCGCAAGGACGGCTACGAGGTCGTGCAGGCGACCGACGGGCGCGAGGCGCTGGCCCGCTTCCAGGAGGGCACGTTCGACCTCGTGGTGCTCGACGTGATGATGCCCCGCATGGACGGCCTCGAGGTCTGCCGGCGCATGCGCGCGCGCTCCACGGTGCCGATCATCATGCTCACCGCGAAGGCCGAGGAGATCGACAAGGTGCTCGGCCTCGAGCTCGGTGCCGACGACTACATCACCAAGCCGTTCTCGCTGCGGGAGTTCCGCTCGCGGGTCAAGGCCGCGCTGCGGCGGGCCGGCATGGCGCGGCCCGAGGACGGTGCGGAGGGCGGCGGCGAGGGCCCGCTGCGCGTGCACGAGCTCGAGATCGACTCCGCCAAGCGCAGTGTCCGGGTGCGCGGAGCGGCGGTCCAGCTGACCTTCGTGGAGTTCGAGATCCTCGACGCGCTCGCGCGCGATCCGGGCCGCGTGTTCACGCGCGACAACCTCCTGACGCGGATCTGGGGCGACAGCGCCTACCGCGACCCGCGCACCATCGACGTCCACATCCGGCACCTGCGCGAGAAGCTCGAGCGCGACGCCAAGGAACCCGAGTACCTCTTCACCGTGCGCGGCGTCGGCTACCGCTTCCGCGACGAGCGCTGAGCGTCCGCGGTGGGGGCGTCCGTGGTGTTGCGGTCCCTGCGCACGCGGCTCGCGCTGCTGGTGCTGGCCGTGGTGCTGCTGGCGCTCGCTGTCGTCTATGTCGGCGTGGTGCCCCAGCTCGAGTCCTCGCTGCGCGACGAGAAGCTGCGCACCCTCGACGAGCAGGTGCGGTCCTACGGACCGGCGCTGCAGGCGGCGATCGACGACAGCGCCTCGGCGCCGAAGGTCGACGCGCTCGTGCGCGACACGGCCGACGCCGCCGGCGTGCGGGTCACCGTGCTCGGCGTCAACGCGGGCGACCTCGGCCTCACGACGTACCTCAAGTCGGACTCCACCCGCGAGGTCCAGACGCAGCTGCGCTTCGACATCGCCGTCGACGCCGCGCGCACCGGCCGCGTGCAGACGGCGACCGAGGCGGGTGGGCGCATCGGCCAAGCGGCGCTGCCGCTGTCGTTCCGCGACGCCGACTCCGGGGAGGACGTCGTCGGGGCGGTCATGGTCTTCTCCGAGCCGCTGGACGACGTCGAGGGCGACGTGGCGGTCATCCGCAACCGCATCATCCTCGTGGGGTTCGTCGCGCTGGCGCTGGCCGCCGCGGCGGCGTGGCTGGCGGCGCGCCCGACGGCCCGGCGCGTCAAGGAGCTCGAGCAGGTGGCCGGCCGGGTGGCGCACGGGGACTTCGAGGCCCGGTTCCCGGTCCGCGACGACGACGAGCTCGGGCAGCTCGCGCGGGCGCTGGACGACATGCGCCGGCAGCTCGCCGAGCTCGACGACGCCCGCAAGCGGTTCATCGCGACCGCCTCGCACGAGCTGCGCACGCCGCTGTTCTCGCTGGGCGGGTTCGTCGAGCTCCTGGAGGACGAGGACGTGCCGGAGGAGGACCGGCGGGAGTTCATCGCGCAGCTGCGGCTGCAGGTCGGCCGCCTCAGCCGGCTGGCCACCGACCTCCTGGACCTCTCGCGCCTGGAGGCCGGCTCGGTCGAGCTGCGCCGGGAGCCGACGGACCTGCGCGCGCTGGCGCAGGCGGTCACCGCGGAGTTCCGCCCGGCGCTCGACACCCACGACTCGACGGTGGAGGTCCGCCTGCCCCCCCACCCCGTCCGGGTCCTGTGCGATCCCGACCGCGTCGCCCAGGTCATGCGGATCCTGCTCGACAACGCGATCACCCACACGCCGCCCGGCACGGACCTCGTCGTCTCCGCCTCGCGGCGCGACGCGTTGGTGCGCCTGGGCGTGGGGGACTTCGGGCCGGGCATCCCACGTGCGATGCTCCCTCGCATCTTCGAGCCCTTCGTGACATCCGACGACGCGCAGGGATCCGGGCTGGGCCTGGCGATCGCGCACGAGCTGGCCGAGCGCATGGACGGCCGCTTGGTGGTGGAGAGCCAGCCGGGCCGCACCACGTTCACGCTGGAGCTGCCGGCATGACGGTCCTGCGAGCCGCGCTCGCGGCGGCGGTGGCCGCAGCCGGGCTGGCGCTCGGCGCCTGCGGCAAGGACGACGGCGGGGGCGACGAGCAGGCCTCGACGCGGACCGAGACCGTCAAGCGCAGCACGCGGATCGAGGTCATCCGCGAGATCGGCGACGAGAGCTTCGACCCCGAGGCGATCTACGACCGCGACGGGCCGGGCGTGGTGACGGTGATCGCCGCCGGGCTGGAGAGCGCGCGCGGCGAGGGCAGCGGCCTGGGCTCCGGCTTCGTCGTGTCCGAGCGCGGCGAGGTCGCCACGAACGCCCACGTGGTGACCAGCGGCGAGGGCGCCAAGCTGGAGCGCGCCGAGCGCGTGTACGTGCGCTTCTCGTCCGGCGACCAGGTCTCGGCGCGCATCGTCGGCATCGACCCGTTCGCCGACGTCGCGCTGCTGAAGGTCGACCCGAAGGGCCTGCGCCTGCGGCCGCTGCGGCTGGCCGCCTCGCGCACGCCGGACGTCGGCGAGCCCGTGGCGGCGATCGGCTCGCCGTTCGGCGAGGAGCGCTCGCTGTCCATCGGCGTCGTGAGCGCGACCGACCGCGACATCGAGTCGCTGACCGGCTTTCGCACCGGCGGCGCGATCCAGACCGACGCGGCGATCAACTCCGGCAACTCCGGCGGGCCGCTGCTCAACGCGCGCGGCGAGGTCCTGGGCATCAACTCCCAGATCCGCACGCGCTCGGGCGACGGCAGCGGGGTGGGCTTCGCCGTCCCCGTCGAGACGGTCCGGCGGTCGATCGCCCAGCTGCGCCGCGACGGCAAGGTCCGCTACGCGTACCTCGGCGTGTCGACGCGCGGCGTCTACCCGCAGCTGGCCGAGCACTTCGACCTCGGCACCGACCGTGGCGCGTGGGTCCAGGAGGTCGCTGAGGGCGGCCCCGGCGACAAGGCTGGGCTCGAGGCGGGAGACGAGGACGACGCCAAGCGCTTCCAGGAGGTCGCCTGGGTGCCGGACGGCGACGTGATCACGGCGGTGGCCGGGCGCAAGCTCAAGCGCGACACCGATCTGGGTCGGATCATCGGCGGGTTCCGGCCGGGGCAACGCATCACGCTGGAGATCGTCCGCGACGGCGAGCCACGCCAGGTGCAGGTGACGCTCGGCGAGCGCCCGGTCGCGGCCCCGAGGGGGTAGGAGGGACCTCCGATGACCGACGAGCAGCAGCGGCCGCTGGTCCTGGTGTCCAACCGCGGGCCGGTGACCTTCGAGGACGACGGCAACGTCAAGCGCGGCACCGGGGGGCTGGTCACCGCCCTCACCGGCCTGGCGTCGCACCGCGACGCCGTGTGGGTCTGCTCGACGATGACCGACGCCGACGCGGACAAGGCGCGCGAGGCCGGCGGCCGGCCGTTCTCGGTGCAGTCGCCGGCGGGCGGCGAGTACCAGGTCAAGCTGGTCGAGAGCGACCCCGACGCCTACGACCGCTTCTACAACATCTTCGCCAACCCGATGCTGTGGTTCATCCAGCACTACCTCTGGGACCTCAGCAACGCGCCGGACGTCCGCCGCCACGAGGTCGAGGCCTTCGAGTTCGGCTACAACGTCGTCAACGAGGACCTGGCCCGCGCCGTCGTCGAGGAGATCGAGGACGTCGAGGAGCCGGTGGTGATGGTCCACGACTACCACCTCTACACGCTGCCGGCGCTCGTGCGCCGCGCGCGGCCGGACGTCGTCCTGCACCACTTCGTCCACATCCCGTGGACCCAGCCCGACGCGTGGCGGGTGCTGCCCAACCGCATCCGCGACGAGCTGTACGAGGGCCTGCTGGCGAACGACATCATCGGCTTCCACACCCGGTCCTACCGGTGGAACTTCCTGCAGTGCTGCCGCGACCTCCTCGGCCTGCCGGTCGACTTCGACCGTGGCCTGGTCGTCTACGGCGACCGCGAGGTCTGGGTGCGCGCCTACCCGCTGCCGATCGACTCCAAGGCGATCAAGGCGACCGCGCGGCTGCCGCGGGTCGCCGAGTTCGAGGAGGAGCTGGTGCGCCGCCGGCGCGAGCACCTCATCCTGCGCGTGGACCGCGCCGACCTGTCGAAGAACGTGCTGCGCGGCTTCACCGCCTTCGACCTGTTCCTCGAGCAGCACCCGGAGTTCGCCGAGAAGGTGACGTTCGTGGCGCAGCTCATGCCGTCGCGGACCGACGTGCCCGAGTACGCCGAGTACCTGGAGCGCATCGAGGCCATCGTGGCCGTGGTCAACCACCGCCACGGCACCCCGGACTGGATGCCCATCCAGCTCAAGCTCCGCGACGACCTCGAGGAGGCCGTCGCCGCCTACAAGCACTACGACGTCCTGCTCGTCAACGCGATGTTCGACGGCATGAACCTCGTGGCGAAGGAGGGGCCGCTCATCAACGAGCGCGACGGCGTCTCCATCCTCAGCGAGAACACCGGCGCCCACGAGGAGCTCGGCGACTACGCCCTGTCGGTGAACCCCTTCGACGTGCAGGAGCTGGCGGACTCCATCCACGCGGCCCTGACGATGGATGCGCGCGAGCGTCGCCGCCGGGCCGAGGGCCTGACCCGCATCGTCACCGAGCGCGACCCCGGCCACTGGATCGACGACCAGCTGGCCGACATCCGCTCCAAGGCCGGCGTCGAGGCGTAGCGGCTGCGACGAGGTCGCACTTCGGGGCGTCCTGCACCCTGAAGTGCGACGTCGCGACCGGAGGACGCTCAGCCGAAGGGCACGAACTCCCGCGGCCGAGTGCGGCGCTCCGGCGGCGGCGGCGGGCCGGCCGGCGACGGTGCGGCGCGGGGCGCGACCGGCGGCGCGACCCGAGGCGGCGGTGCAGGGGGCGCCCGCCGGCGCGGGGCGCGACGCCGCGGGTCCTGCGTCCCCCTCGCCGACGTCGGCGGCCGCCACGAACCCCGCGGC
>DASPKC010000143.1:0-3139 GCA_035628295.1 Baekduia sp. | reverse complement strand
TGTACCTCTACGGCGGGCGCAACCAGGGCGCGCTCGTCGAGCTGGCCCTCAAGCTCCGCCGCCGCTACCCGGGCCTGAAGATCGTCGGCGGCTACTCGCCGCCGTTCCGCGCGCTCGACGACGAGGAGCAGGACGCGATCGTCGACGAGATCAACCGCTCCGGCGCGGACGTGGTGTGGGTCGGCATCGGCGTGCCCAAGCAGGAGAAGTGGATGGCCGCGATGCGCGACCGCCTCGAGGCCCCCGTCCTCGTGGGCGTCGGCGCAGCGTTCGACTTCCACGCCGGCCTGGTCCCGCAGGCGCCGCACTGGGTGCAGGCCAGCGGCTTGGAGTGGGCCTACCGCCTGGCGCACGAGCCGCGGCGCCTGTGGCGGCGCTACGCGGAGTACAACCCGCGGTTCATCGCGGGATTCGCCAAGCAGTACGGGCGCCACCGGCGCACCGTTCCGACTGGTTGAGCGCGCAACAGCACCGGCGGGTCGGCGCTACCGTGATCGGCCGCAGATGAGCTACGACGTCTCTGTCATCGGGCTGGGCCGCGTCGGCCTGCCCCTGGCGCTGGCCTTCGCGGAGCGCGGCCTGCGCGTCCTGGGCATCGACAACGACGGCGAGCGCATGGGCGCGATCCGCGACGGCCGGATGCCGTTCCGCGAGCCGGGCGCCGACGAGGCGCTCGCGCGCGTGCAGGCCGCCGGAACGCTCGACCTGTCCGAGCGCGCAGCCGACGCCCACCGCGCCGAGCACGTGGTCATCACGCTCGGCACCCCGTCCTTCAGCCACATCGAGATCGACCTCAGCGACATCCGCTCGGTCCTCGACGACCTGTTGCCGCACCTGCGCGAAGGCCATGCGCTGCACCTGCGCTCGACGATCGCCCCCGGGACCACCGAGTTCGTCGCCGGCTACCTCGCCAAGCACCGCGACCTGCAGGTGGGCGCCGACATCTTCGTGGCCCACGTGCCCGAGCGCATCGCCGCCGGCCGGTTCTTCGAGGAGATCGAGACGCTGCCGTGCATCATCGGCGGCGTCGGCGAGGGCAGCGGCGAGGTGGCCGCCGACCTGTTCGCCAGGCTCGGCGCACCGATCGTCCAGACCACCCCGGTGCAGGCCGAGCTGGCGAAGATCTGGACGAACATCCTGCGCTACGCCACGTTCGCGCTGCCCAACCTCCTGATGATGGACTGCGAGCAGTACGACGCGAACGTCTTCGAGGTCATCGACCTGATCAACCGCGACTACCCGCGGGGCGGCATCGCGCTGCCGGGCTTCACCGCGGGCACCTGCCTGCGCAAGGACTTCACGTTCAGCGAGGAGCGCTCCAACGCCCCGGGGATGCTGTTGGCCGTCTCGCGCGTCAACGAGGGCGTGCCGCTGTTCCTCGTGCAGGGCATGAAGCGCCGCCTGGGCACGCTGCGCGACAAGAAGGTCGCCGTGCTCGGCCTGGCCTTCAAGGCGGGCACCGACGACGAGCGCGACTCGCTCTCGCACAAGCTGATCCGCCTGCTCGAGCGCGAGCTGGCCGACGTCGCGGTCCACGACCCGTGGGTCGACACGCCGACGTCCCCGTTCGAGGACGCCGTGCTGGACGCCGACGCGATCGTCGTCGCCACGAACCACCCGGAGTTCTGCACCCCGGACAGCCTGCGGCTGATCGCCGACGGCGCCCGCCGCGAGGTCCTCGTCGTCGATCCGTGGAACGCCTGGGGCGCCGGCCAGGTGTTCGCGCACGCCGACGAGCTGCTGGCGCTCGTCGCCGCCCGCTAGGGCGGCCCGCTAGCCTCTCGCGCCGCATGAACCGCGTCCTCGTCACCGGCGGCGCCGGCACCATCGGCGCAGCGGTCGTCCGCCGCCTGCTGAGCGACCCCGACTTCGAGGTCCGGGTGTCCGACCAGCGCGAGGCGCCCCACTGGATGCGCGAGGGGTGCGAGGTGCACCGCGGCGACCTGCGGTCGCTCGACGAGGCGCGCAAGGCCACCCAGGGCTGCACGCACGTCATCCACCTCGCCGCGATCGTCGGCGGCATCGGCAACTTCCACAAGCTGCCCTACACGCTGACCGAGGTCAACAGCGCGCTGTACAACGCCGTCGTCCGGGCCGCGCTCGACCACTCGGTGCAGCGCTTCACGTACGTGTCGTCGTCGATGGTCTTCGAGCGCGCCACGCAGTACCCGACGACCGAGGACCACATCTGGGAGTGCCCGATGCCGCGCAGCGCGTACGGGTTCTCCAAGCTGACCGGCGAGGTCGTGGTGCGCGCGGCGCACGACGAGTTCGGCCTCCCGTACACGATCTGCCGGCCGTTCAACGCCTACGGGCCGGGCGAGATGCCCGAGGACGAGCCCGGCATCGCGCACATGGTCCCCGACGTGATCAAGAAGTGCCTGGCGCTCCCCGACGGCGCGCCGCTGCCGATCTTCGGCGACGGCACCCAGACGCGCACGCTCACGCACATCGCCGACATCGCGGACGGCATCGTGGCCGCGACCTCGTCACCGGCGGCGCTCAACGAGGACTTCAACATCTCCGCGGCCGACGAGCGCACCGTCGCAGAGCTGGCGCGCGTGATCTGGGAGGCCTGCGGCCACGACCCGGAGCGCTTCGCGCTCGAGCACCTCCCGACCTACGAGGTGGACGTCGTGCGCCGCTGGCCCAGCGTCGAGAAGGCGCGCAGGCTGCTGGGCTGGGAGTCCCGGATCGACCTGCGCACGGGCATCGACGAGACGGTCGCCTGGCTGCGCGACCAGCTGCGGACGCCCGCATAGCGCGGGGAGGAACCGGCAGACCCCGCGTCGAAGGGGCATCATCAGGCCATGCAGCGGGGTGGGGGACACCGCGACGCCGCGGGCGAGGACCGGCTCATCGTGCGGTCGTCGACCCTGGAGGCGTACCGCCGGCCGGCGCGCCGGCCGCCGCCGCCCGACCCGGGCGGCGCGGGACCCGACGTGCTCGCCGCGGCACCGCCGGAGGTGCGATCGCGCGGACGGGAGCGGGGCGCGGCTGCCGTCGCGCTGCTCGCCGCCGCGGCGTTCGGGGCCGTCGTCGCACTGGCCGCCGCCGGCCACCTCGCCGCCGACGGCGACGGCGTGGCGCGGCCGGCGCCGGCGTCCGCGGCCGTGCCGGCGGCCGGCACGCCGGCCCG
>DASPKC010000142.1:0-3686 GCA_035628295.1 Baekduia sp. | reverse complement strand
CAGGACGATGAACGCCTGGCCGTTGGGGGAGTAGAGCGCGCCGCGGGCGAAGTCGGCCTGGCCGCCGCTGGAGGACCGGTAGCGGCCCGCGATCGTCTCCGACGCGCACTGGCCGTAGAGGTCGACCTCCGTGGTGGCGTTGATCGAGATGAAGCAGTGCTCCGTGGCGATGCGCCGCGGGTCGTTGACCTGGTCGACCGGCAGCAGCTCGACCGACCCGTTGTCGTGCAGCCAGCGATAGAGCGCGTTGGTGCCCAGGCAGAACGTCGCCTCGAGCTTGTTGCGGCGCAGCTGCTTGTGGACGCCCGTCACCACGCCGCGCTCGACGAGGTCCACGATGCCGTCGGCGAGCAACTCGGTGTGGACGCCGAGGTCCTGGTGGTCGCGCAGGGCCTCGAGCAGCGCGTTGGGGATGCTGCCGATGCCCACCTGGACCGTCGCGCGGTCGGGCACCCGCTCGGCGATCTGCGCCGCGATCGCCCGGTCGCGCTCGTCCGACGGCGCGGGAGCCACCTCCACGAGCGGGCGGTCCGCCTCGCTCCAGCCGAGGATCTGCGAGCCGTGGATCTGGTTGAGGCCGAAGGTCCGCGGCATCCGGTGGTTGACCTCGAGGAAGAACGGCACGCGGCCGATCAGCGAGGCGGCGTAGTCGGCGTTGGTCCCCAGCGTGAAGTAGCCGTGCGCATCCGGCGGGCTCGCGGCGGCCAGGACGATGGGGTGCCGCGTGCTCTCCAGGAGCAGCTGGGGCATCTCGGAGAAGTGGTTGGGCACGAGGTCGCAGCACCCGTCCGCGAACGCCCCGCGCGTGGCGGCCGACAGGAAGTAGGAGACGTGGCGCAGCCGGTCGCCGTAGGCGCCGTGGATGTACGGCCGCTCGTGCAGCGCGTGCATCTGGTGCACCCGGACGCCGTCGAGCCGGTCGGCGTTGGCCTCGAGCGTGTCGATGAGCCCGACCGGCTCGCCGTTGGCGAGCGGCACGATCGCGTCGGCGTGGGGCCCGATGTGGCGCAGGAGGCCCTCGGGGGGCTCGGCGGACGGGACGGCTCGCGGCATGCGCAGAAGCCTGCCCGATGGGGCGGCGGCCGACCCGTGCGGCGCTCAGGCCGGCTCGCCGGCGGCCTCGCGCAGCAGCCGGACGCTGCGCGCGAGGATCCGCGACACCTGCATCTGGGACAGCCCGACGCGCTGGGCGATCTCCGACTGCAGGAGGTCCTCGGTGAAACGCAGGTGCACGATCAGGCGGTCGCGCTCGCTCAGCCGGGCCAGCGCGGGGGCGGCGCTGGCGCCGTACTCGACCAGCTCGTAGCCCTGCTCGGTGCTGGCGAGCCGGTCGCCGACCGTGCCGCCGTCGTCGGTGTCGTCGTCGGCGGGGCGGTCCAGCGACCCGACCTTCGTGCGGTGCAGCGCGGCCAGCGCCTCGAGGACCACCTCTTCGGCCAGGCCGCTGTGCTCGGCGACCTCCACGGGGCTCGGGGCGCGGCCGAGGCGCTCCTGCACGTCGGTGATGGCCTTCTCCACGGACTGGATCTGCTCCTGCAGCCCGCGCGGGACGTGCACCCGCCAGGTCGCGTCGCGGAAGTAGCGGCGCAGCTCGCCGAGGATGGTGGGCGTGGCGAAGGTCGAGAAGGCGAAGCCGCGCGCGGGGTCGTAGCGGTCGACCGCCTTGACGAGCCCCAGGAACGCCACCTGCTCGAGGTCCTCGACCGGCTCGCCCGTCGGCGTGGCGTAGCGGCGGGCGAGGCGACGGGCCAGGGGCGCGAACAGCTCGATCGCGGTGTCGCGCGCCCGGACGTCGCCGTCCTCGTGGTAGGCGCGCAGCAACGTCTCGGGGTCGTTCGGTCGGCGGACGGTGACGGTCTCGGGCACGGGCGGCTCCTGCGGATACGGGGACAACCGCTGAGCGGGAGCACCGCGCGGCTGCACTTGGGCTGCCCGCCGGGCACGCCGGCCATGCGACCGGCCTCCGGTTGGCGCGTCGGCGCTCACCGGTTGCGGCGGCTCGTGCGGATTGCCACAATACTGCATGCCCGACTGCGCCTCCCGCACGCTGCTCATCGGCCTGGGGCGCCTGGCCGACGCGACGGGCGAGGCGCTCGAGGCCGCCGGCCACGTCGTCCTGCGGCTGGGGGAGCCGGGCGACCCGGAGCTGCGCCAGGCGCTCGACGGTCCGGTCGCACGGGTCGTGGTGGTCTCGCGCTTCGACCACGTCTCCCTGCGCCAGGCGCTGCTCGTCGTGCACCTGCGGCCCGACCTCCCGGTCCTCGTGACGATCTTCGACCGCGACGTCGCCGCCGAGCTCGAGCGCGCGTCCAGCCGCGTGCACGTGTTGTCGATGGCCGACGTCGTGGCGCCGGCGTTCGCCGCCTCATGTCTCGATCCGCAGCTGCTGTCGGTCGTGCGGACCCGCGGCGGCGTCCAGGGCGTGCGGCTCGTCGACGGCCGGCCCACCTGCGTGGCGGCGACGTGGTCGACACCCGGACGGCACCGGCGGGGGCTCGCCGTCGGCGAGGCGCTGCTGCGGCCGTTCGAGCCCAGCGCACGGATCCTGGTGTGGGGGCTGATGGCCCTCGCGGCCGTCTTCGCGGCCGAGGTCCTCCTGGCGACCGTCGTCAAGGACCAGGCCTTCGCCGAGGCGGTCTACGCGGTGGCGAAGGTGACCGTCACGGTGGGACCGAGCTCCGTGGCCGACGAGGCGGCCGGCTGGTACAAGCTCGTGTCCGCGGCTGCGATGCTCCTCACCGTCGCGTTCATCGCGCTCGTGACCGCCGGACTGGTCGAGCGCCTGCTCGACGCCCGTCTCACCGGGATCGTGGGGCGCTCGGCGGTGCCGCGCCGCGGGCACGTCATCGTCGTCGGCCTCGGACAGGTCGGCCTGCGCCTGTGCAGCCTGTTGCGCGACCTCGGCATCCCGGTCGTCGCCGTCGAGCAGAACGCCGAGGCCAAGAACGTGCCACGCGCCAAGGACCAGCGCATCCCGGTGGTCATCGGCAGCGGCAGCAGCCGGCGCCTGCTGCGGCGGCTCTCGGTGCAGCGCGCCCGCGCGCTGGCGGCCGTCACCTCCGACGAGATCGAGAACATCGCGGTCGCGGTCGCCGCCCGCAGCGTGCGCGCCGATCTGCACCTGACGTTCCGCGCCGGGGACGGACGCCTCACGAGCGACAGCCGCTCGCTCTTCCACGTCGGCGCCGTGCGCGACGTGTACCGGCTCGCGGGGGCGGCGCTGGCCGCGGTCGCCGCCGGTCAGGACGTCGAGGGGGCCTTTGCCGCCGACGGGCGGCTCTTCGGCGTCGACGGCCTCGGGCGGATCGCGCCCCTGGATGCGCCCCCTGCGGCCGGCGTGCCCGGGGTCGGGGCGCTCAGCGCCGGACCGTGATCGTCCGCCGCACCACGGAGGATCCGCTGCGCGCCGTCACCACCAGCCGCAGGACGGCGTGGCGGCGCAGCAGCCGGCGGCCGGCCGCGGTCAGCGGCACGGTGACCGGTCTGGCGGGCCCCGCGGTGGTCGTCAGCCGGCGCGCGGCGACGAGCACCGTGGCGCGACGGGTCCGGCGCACGACCCGGATCCGGACCGGCAGGCGCGCGCCGCCACCGGAGACCGCGAGGCGCAGCGCGCCGCGGCGCAGCGCCGCGCGGCGCGACAGCCGGGTGCCGCGGCCGAGCGCCAGCCGGCCGCCCCGCGCCGCGAC
>DASPKC010000141.1:0-8789 GCA_035628295.1 Baekduia sp. | reverse complement strand
ATCCGCCGCGCCAGCCCGGCGCTGCGCGAGACCGACCGGGTGCTGGCGATCCTGCGCGAGCAGCGCCGCACGATCCGCGACCTGTACCGCGACGCCGACACGGTCCTCGCGGAGCTGGCGGCCGGGCGCAAGGACGTCTCGCGGTTCGTGGGCGAGGCCCGCGACACCGCCAAGGTCAGCGCCGGCCGGCCGGCCGCGCTGCGCGCGCAGCTGCGCCAGCTGCCCCGCTTCCTGGCGCAGGCGCGCGAGACGATGCCGCTGCTCGGCGCCGCGGCGCAGCGCCAGGAGGGCGCGATGCGCCGGCTGCAGGCCAACGCCCCGCTGCTGCGGCGCTTCCTGGACACGCTCGGGCCGTTCGCGGAGGACTCGCGCGAGGCGGTCCGCACGCTCGGCCGCGCCGCGGTGCAAGGCCGCACGGCGATGCGCAACCTCGAGCCGCGGCTGCGCGAGCTGCGCGCGCCCGCCCGGCAGCTGCCGGAGATCGGCACGAACCTCGCGCTGATCCTCGAGCGCCTCGACGACCGGCGGTTCGCCATCGAGAAGGACCCGGCCAGCCCGGGCGGCCAGGGCTTCACAGGGCTCGAGGCGCTGCTGCGCTACGTCCACAACCAGGTCCAGGCGGTCAACCTCTTCGACGGGCGCAACTACCTGCTGAAGATCGCCGGGTTCGTGGACCCGAGCTGCGCGTTCGTCATCAATGCCAAGCAGGCCAAGGACCCGAAGAACGACCGCTGCGCGGCGATCCTCGGCCCGAACCGCCCGGGCATCAACCAGCCCGACCCGACGGCGAGCGCGCCCGCGCCGGCCCGGCGGCGTTCCGCCGCCCGCGCGCCGCGGCGCGACGCGCGCGAGCGCCCGGCCACCCCGGCGCCGCCGGCCGAGGCCCCGCGTGCCGGCGAGCGGCCCACCGCCCCGGGGGCGCCGCAGCAGCTGCTGCCCGAGGTCCAGCGCCTGCTCGACGACCTGCTCACGCCCGGCAAGGGCCCCGCCGGCGTGCTCGGTGGCGCGCTCTCGGGCGCCACCGGCGGCGGGCGCACCGACGACCGCCTCCTCGACTTCCTCCTGGCGCCATGAGCCGGCGGCCCGGAAGCTCCATCGTCGCCAACCCCGTCCTGGTCGGGGCGGTCACGACGCTCGTCGTCATCGTCGCGGTGTTCCTGTCCTACAACGCCAACAAGGGCCTGCCGTTCGTCCCGACGACCGAGCTGCGGTTCCTCGTCGACAACGGCGCGAACCTGCTGCCCGGCAACGAGGTCCGCGAGGGCGGCTACCGCATCGGCCTCGTGCAGGACATGGTCCCGGCGCGGCTGCCCGACGGCTCGATCGGGGCCGAGGTCACGATCAAGCTCGACAAGGGCGCGGGCGACGTGCCGCGCGACTCGACCTTCGACCTGCGCCCCCGGTCGGTGCTCGGCCTGAAGTACGTCGAGCTCACCCGCGGCCGCAGCCGGCGGACGTTCGCCGACGGCGACGTGGTCCCGGCCGAGCAGGCGCGCTTCCCCGTCGAACTGGCCGACCTCTACAACATCTACGACGAGCGCACGCGCAAGGGCTCGCAGCGCGGGCTCACCGGGTTCGGCGACGCGCTGAGCGGCCGTGGCGCGAGCCTCAACCGGACGATCGAGGAGGCCCCCCGCTTCCTGCGCGGCCTGGAGCCGGTGGCCCGCTCGCTGGCGGCGCCGGAGACCCGGCTGGGCCGGCTGTTCGAGGAGCTCGGCGACGCCACCCGGACGGTCGCCCCCGTGGCCGACCGCTACCGCCACCAGTTCGAGGCCGGGGCCGACGTCTTCGAGGCGTGGTCGCGCTACCCGGACCGCCTGGGCGCGGCGATCGACAAGGCCGGCCCCACCTACGCGACCGGTGTGCGCTCGCTGCAGCGCCAGCGGCCGTTCCTGCGGCGGCTGGCCGGGTTCTCGGGCGCACTGGAGGACGCCGCCGCGACGCTGCCGCGCACGCTGCCGCGCATCATCCCGGCACTGGACACGGGCCGCCGGGTGCAGCGCCGCGCGCCGCAGCTCAACCGGCCGCTGCGCGGGACGCTCGCCGCGCTCAACCGCCTGGCGACCGACCCGGCCACGCGCGTGGCCGCGCTCGGCCTGACCGACACGGCGGACATCCTCAACCCGCTGTTGCGCTTCGTGGGGCCGTACGTGACGGTCTGCAACTACTTCAACTACGCGGCGACGCACCTCAGCGAGCACGTCTCCGAGGTCGACCCGATCGGGACCGCCCAGCGCGTCCTGCTCATGCAGGCGCCGCGGACGGTCAACCCGCAGGATCCCCAGCTCGGCTCGATCGGGGCCAGGGAGCCGGCCAACGGCGAGCGCGTCCTGACCGGCGAGCCGTACTTCCTGCATTCCAACATCTACTCCGCCGCGGTCGACGGCCAGGGCAACGCCGACTGCGAGTCGGGCCAGCGCGGCTATCTGGAGCGCGTCGCGCGCTACGCCGAGCCGTCGAAGAAGATCGTCCTCGACCCGGCCACGCCCGGCCTGCAGGGCCCGACGTTCACCGGCCTGCCCAAGGTGCCGGCCGGCCAGACGTTCACGCACGTGCCGCAGTCCGGTCCGCGCCTGTCGGCGGAGCTGCGGCCATGAGGCGGGTGCAGGAGCGCGGCATGTCGAAGGTCGCCGCCGGGGCGCTGACCGTCGCGATCGTCGCGCTGGCCACGTGGCTGGGCTTCACGAAGTCCAACCCGTTCGCCGACCCGTTCGAGCTGCGTGCCGCGTTCACCGACGCGGCCAACGTCAAGAAGAACGCGAAGGTCCGGATCGCGGGCGTGGACGTGGGCAAGGTCACCGCCGTCGAGCGCGGGCCGGGCGGCGGCGCCACGGTGGTCATGGCCATCCAGGACTCCGGGCTGCCGCTGCACCGCGACGCGAGCGCGAAGGTGCGGCCGCGCATCTTCCTGGAGGGCAACTACTTCGTCGACCTGCAGCCCGGCTCGCCGTCGCAGCCGGCGCTCGACGACGGCGCCACGCTGCCGGCGACGCAGACGGCGGCGCCGGTGTCGTTCGGCCAGGTGCTCGACACGCTGCAGCGCGACACGCGCGAGGACCTGCGGCTGCTGCTGCAGGAGCTCGGGCGCGGCTACGCCGGGGGCGGCGCGGAGGGCTACAACCGCTCGATCCGCCACTGGCGTGACGCGTTCCGCGGCTCGGCGATCGTCAACGAGGCGACGCTGGGCGAGCGGCCGCGCGACCTGTCCGGCTACGTCGCCAGCGCCGGCGCGGTGGCGCAGGCACTGGACCGCGACCCCGCGGCCCTGAAGGGCCTGGTCACCGACTTCGCCACGACCGCGGACGCGCTCGCCGACCAGGAGCAGAACCTGCAGCGCGGCATCGGCCTGCTCGACGACACGCTGGCCACCGGCCGGGTGGCGCTCGGCGAGCTCAACGGGGCGCTGCCGCCGCTGCGCCGGCTCGTGGCCGAGCTCCGGCCGGCCGCCCGCGCCGCCCGCCCGGCGCTCGACGCGCAGCTGCCGCTCGTGCGCCAGCTGCGCCTCCTCGTCAGCGACCGCGAGATGCGCGGCCTGGTCCGCGACCTGCGCCCCGTCGTGCCGGACCTCGTGGCGCTCAACGAGGGCGGCGTGCCGCTGCAGGAGCAGGCCCGCCTGCTGGGCTCCTGCCAGAACGAGGTCGTGCTGCCCACGACCGAGTCCGAGCTGCCCGATCCCTTCATCCCCGCCAAGGGCAAGGTCTTCCAGGAGAACGTGCGCTGGCTGCCCGGCATCGCCGCGGAGAGCCGCTCGTTCGACGCCAACGGCCAGTACATCAAGACCCTGGCCCAGACCGCGAACTACGCCTACTCGCTGGGCGAGGGGCGCTTCACCTTCACCGGCACGCCGCTGCTGGGCGCCAACCCGCCCAAGCAGCAGCAGCTCTCGCCGCTGCGGCCCGACGTGCCGTGCGAGACGCAGGAGCGCCCCGAGCTGCGCACGGTCCCGGCGGCGCCGCCGACGGCGATCAAGGTCGACCACGGCAGCGCCGCGGCACGCGCCCGCAGCCGCGAGGCGCTCGACCGGTCGCTGGACTGGCTGCGCTCGCAGCTGCGCGCCGAGGGCCTCGCCGACCGCCTGCGCGTCTCGGCCCAGCCGCTCACCAAGGCGCTGCTGGGCCGCGTGGACGGCGCGAAGAAGGGGCGGGGCCGCTGATGCAGCGCGTGCTGCGCAAGAGCGCCAAGGACCTGACGGCCGTCGCCGTCCTGGTCGCGCTGGCCTGCGGCATCGGCTTCTACATCCTGCAGGAGCAGCGGCTGCGCATCCCGGTGCTGGAGGAGTCGCCGTTCGTCGTCAAGGCCGAGTTCTCCACCGCGCAGGCGGTCGTGCCCGGGCAGGGCCAGACCATCCGCGTGGCGGGCGTCCGCGTCGGCGACATCCGCTCGACCGAGCTCGTCGACGGGCGGGCCGTGATCGAGATGGAGCTCGACCGGGAGTTCGACGACCTGGTGCGGACGAACGCCACGGCGTTCCTGCGGCCCAAGACCGGCCTCAAGGACATGTTCGTCGAGCTCAACCCGGGCACGAAGGACGCGCCGGTCGCGCCCGAGGGCTTCACGCTGCCGATCTCCTCGACGCTGCCGGACGTCAACCCCGACGAGATCCTCGGCGCGCTGGACGCGGACACGCGCGACTACCTCAAGCTGCTGATCAGCGGCGCCGGCAAGGGCCTGGACGGCCGCGGCGAGGACCTGCGCGACGTGCTCAAGCGCTTCGAGCCCACGTACCACGACCTGGCGGCGGTGACGCGCGAGACGGGCAAGCGACGGGTGGAGCTGCGGCGCCTCGTGCGGTCGCTGAACCTCCTCAACTCCGAGCTGGCCGACAACCGCGGCGATGTCTCCGAGCTCATCCAGGTCTCCTCGCGGGTCTTCCGGCAGTTCGCCACCGAGCGCGACAGCGTCGAGGCGCTCGCCCGCGAGCTGCCGGGCGCGTTGCAGCGCACCCGCGATGCGCTGGCCAACGTCCGGGACTACGCGCGCGTGCTGCGCCCGGCGGCCGACGACCTGCGCCCGGTTGCCCGCGCGCTGAAGCGGACCAACGAGGCCGTCACGCCGTTCGCGCGCGAGGCGGCGCCGATCCTGCGCACGCAGGTCCGCCCGTTCGTGCAGACCGCCCGGCCCACCGTGCGCCGCCTGGCGCCGGTCGCCGACGACCTGCACGAGGCCGAGCCGGTGCTCACACGGTCGCTCACCGTGCTCAACCACTTCTTCAACATGCTGGGCCACAACCCGCGCGGCGCCGAGGCGGCGGGCAAGGCCGGGCGCGACGAGGGCTTCCTGTTCTCGCTGGCCTGGCTGGGCCACCTGTCGACCAACCTCTTCTCCAACGCCGACGCGCACGGGCCGATGCGGTCACTGACGCTCAGCGCCACCTGCACGACGCTGCGCGCCACGCTGGCCGGCCAGCCGCAGGCCGAGCAGCTCTTCGGTCTCTCCGGGCTGCTGACCGACCCGCGCATCTGCGGCGGGCCGAGCGGGGCGGCCGCCAACGCGCGGCTGGACCGCCGGATCGACGCGACGGAGCGCCGGGCCGCGGCGAAGCTGCGGGCCCTGCGGGCCAAGGAGGCGGGGCGCTAGTGCCCAAGCAGGCGCCGACCCCGGGCAAGCTCGCCGCGATGGTGCTCTTCGCGCTGTCGTGCTTCGGGCTGCTGCTGTTCCTGTGGATCTCCTTCGGCGGCACCACGCCGCTCAAGCCCAAGGGCTATCGCTTCGAGGTGGCGTTCCCCGAGGCCGCGCAGCTCGGCGTGGAGGCCGACGTCCGGGTGGCCGGCGTGGCGGTCGGCAAGGTCCGGGCCAAGCGCCGCGACGACCGCAATGGCAACCTGACGATCGCGACCCTCGAGGTCGAGCCGAGGTACGCGCCGGTCCCGCGTGACTCGCGCGCCACGCTGCGCCAGAAGACGCTGCTGGGCGAGACCTACGTCGAGCTCGCCTTCGGGCGTGGTGACGGGGCGCCGCTGGCGGAGGGCGCCCGGCTGCCCAACCGCGCCGTGGGCGACCGCGTGCAGCTCGACGAGATCCTGAACACCCTGGACCCGTACACGCGCCAGGCGTTCCGCACCTGGCAGCGCAGCGCCGGCGACGCGATCCACCGCCGCGGCGGCGACGTCAACGCGGCGCTGGGCAACCTCCCGGGGTTCGTGCAGGAGGGCGGCGACCTGCTCGAGGTGCTCGACCGCCAGCGCGCGGCGCTGCGGGGCCTGGTGCGCAACACGGGCGTCGTGTTCGAGGCGCTGACGCGCCGCGAGGACCGCCTGCAGGACCTGGTGCGCAACGGCGACACGGTCTTCACCGCGATCCAGCGCCAGCGTGACGACTGGGCGCAGACCTTCCGCATCCTGCCGACCTTCCTCGACGAGTCGCGGGCGACGTTCACCCGGCTGGAGCGCTTCGCCGCCGACACCGAGCCGCTGCTGGTGGACCTCGAGCCGGCCATCCGCGATCTCGGCCCGACGCTCGAGTCGGTCGGCGACCTCGCGCCCGACCTGCGGCGCTTCTTCCAGCGCCTGGACCCGCTGATCACCGTTTCGCGGCGCTCGCTGCCGGCGACCGCGGAGGTCCTCGACGGGCTGCGCCCGGTCCTGCAGTCGCTGGGGCCCTGGCTCAGCCAGCTCAACCCGACGCTCGACTGGGTCGCCCAGCACCAGCACACGCTGACCGACGTCATGGCCAACCTGGGCGTGGCGACCGCGGCGCGCACGAAGCCGGGCGTGCCGGGGGCGCCGGGCCACTACCTGCGCCAGATCGGCCCGACGGGCACCGAGACGATCTCGTTCTGGCCCAGGCGCCTGGCGACCAACCGCGGCAACGCCTACATCAACCCGCTGTCGCTGGCCGGCCCGGAGGGCGCGCGGACGAAGATCATCGCCAACTGGGACTGCGCCAACGCGGGCGGCGAGAAGGACAACGAAGGCTCCCCCGCCTGCCGCGTCCAGGGCCCCTACCCCTTCGACGGCCGCACCGACCGCTTCCCGAAGGTCACCGAGCGCCCCTACGGCCGTTGAGCGCCGCGACAGCGCGCACGCACCGAGGGCGTGAGAGGGTGACCGCATGACCACGGTCCGCGAGGCCAGCCTCGAGGTGCTGCGCCGCCATGGCATCACGACGATCTTCGGCAACCCCGGCTCGACGGAGCTGCCGATGCTCGCCGACCTCCCCGACGACTTCCGCTACGTCCTCGGGCTGCAGGAGGCGGTCGTGGTGGGCATGGCCGACGGGTTCGCCCAGGCGTCGCGGGCACCGGCGCACGTCAACCTGCACACCGCGCCGGGCGTGGGCAACGCCATGGGCGCGCTGTTCACGGCGCAGGCCAACAAGTCTCCGCTCGTGGTGACGGCCGGCCAGCAGGTGCGCGCGCACATCACGATGCAGGCCAATCTCACCAACCGCGACGCGACGCGCGTGGTCCACCCGTACGTGAAGTGGGCCTTCGAGCCGCCTCGCGCGCAGGACGTCCCGGCCGCGCTCGCGCAGGCGATCCACCGGGCGTGCCTGCCGCCCAAGGGCCCGGCCTTCCTGTCGGTCCCGATGGACGACTGGAACCAGGAGGCGCCGGCCCAGGATGCCGAGCTGGCCGCCGCGCGCGTGACCAGCGGCCGGGCCGCCGCCGACCCCGAGCAGGTCCGGGCGCTGGCACGGGCCGTCGACCACGCCCGCAACCCCGTCTTCGTGGCAGGGCCGGACATCGACGCGTCGGGCGGCTGGGACACCGCCGTGGCGTTGGCGGAGAAGGCGCGCCTGCCCGTGTGGGCCTCGCCGGCGACCGGCGGCGGCCGGCTCGGCTTCCCCGAGGGCCACCCGCAGTTCCGCGGCGTCCTGCCCCCGGCCGTCGCGCCCATCTCGGCGGTGCTCGAGGACCACGACCTGATCGTCGTCGCCGGCTCCAGCGTCTTCCCCTACTACCCGTACCTGCCCGGGCCGCTGCTGCCGGCCGGCGCCCGCCTCGTGGCCATCACGAGCGACCCGGACGAGGCGGCCCGCGCCCCGATGGGCGACGCGATCGTGGCCGACGTGGCGCTCACGCTCGCGGCGCTGCTCGACGCGGTCTCCGAGCCGGACCGCCCAGTGCCCGAGGGCGCCGGCCCGCCGCCGGAGCCCGAGGACGGCGATCCGCTGCCGTCGGCGACCGTCCACGCCACCCTGCGCGACGTCCTGCCCGACGACGGCATCGTGGTCCTCGAGTCGCCCACGAGCACCAGCGCGTTGCGCAACCGCATGCGCATCTCGCAGCCCGGGTGCTACTTCTTCAGCGCCGGCGGCGGGCTGGGCTACGGCCTGGCGGCCGGCATCGGCGTGCAGCTCGCCCAGCCCGGCCGCCCGGTCGTGTGCGTGCTCGGCGAGGGCTCGGCGCAGTACGCCGTGTCCGGGTTCTGGACGGCCGCCGCCTACCGCGTGCCGGTCACGTTCCTGGTCCTGCGCAACAACGAGTACGGGATCCTCAAGTGGTTCGCCGAGCTCGAGCAGGTCACCGGCGCTCCCGGCCTCGACCTCCCGGCGCTCGAGACCGCGGCCATCGCCCAGGCCTACGGCGTCCCGTCGGGCCGGGTGCGCTCGCGCGAGGAGCTGCGCGAGGCGCTCGCGGCCGACCTCGACGCCTCCGACGGGCCGCGCCTCATCGAGGTCGACGTCGCGCCGGGCATGAGCGTCTTCTAGTCAGCATGGACGCGGCCGGTTGAGGGCTGGCCCTCGCCGGTCGCATCTCTCGCGGGTTGACACTTGCGGTGATGAGGCCTCAAGGCCAGAGCCGCATACGACCTGCTGGGAGGACCAGCCCCATGCCTGACCGTACT
>DASPKC010000140.1:0-7572 GCA_035628295.1 Baekduia sp. | reverse complement strand
GGGGGACGATCGTGGACCGCAAGGGCGTCGAGCTCGCGGTCTCGCAGGCGGCCGACGACGTCTCCGCCACCCCGTACCTGGTGCGCGGCAAGGCGACCGCGGCCCGTAGGCTCGCGCCGCTGCTGCGCCGCCCGGAGTCCGAGGTGCTGCGCGCGCTCTCCCAGGAGGACACCGGCTTCGTCTACCTGGCCCGCCAGGTGCCCGCCCGGCGCGCCGACCGCATCCGCGAGCTCAACATCGAGGGCATCGACCTCAGCCCGGGCCAGAAGCGCTCCTACCCGCACGACCACCTGGCGTCGCAGGTCCTGGGCCACGTCGGCACGGAGGGCAAGGGCCTCAGCGGCCTCGAGTACCGCTTCGAGGACGACCTGCGCGGCCGCGACGGCAAGCGCCGGCGCGTGCGCGACGGCGTGGGCGACGCGGTCTCGGTGCGCGACACGGTCCCGACGCGCGCCGGCAAGCAGGTCCGCCTGACGATCGACGCCGCGATCCAGGACAAGGTGGAGGAGGTCCTGGCGGGCCTCGGGGCGACCTACCGGCCCAAGGGCGCCACGGCCGTCGTCATGAACCCGCAGAGCAGCGAGGTGCTGGCGCTGGCCAACTGGCCGCGCGTCGACGCCAACGACCCCGCGGGCGCGCCCGGCTACGCCAGCCAGAACCGCGCCGTCGGCTCCATCTTCGAGCCCGGCTCGACCTTCAAGGCGATCACCGTCGCCGGGGCCCTCGAGGAGGGTGTCGTCACGCCGACGACGCAGTTCACGCTGCCGCCGCAGATCGTCGTGGCCGACCGCACCATCGGCGAATCGCACCCGCGCGGCACCGAGACGATGAGCACCGCGGGGATCCTGGCGCAGTCCAGCAACGTGGGCGCGATCAAGATCGGCATGCAGCTGGGCGCCAAGCGCTTCGACCGCTGGATGCGGCGCTTCGGCTTCGGCAGGCCCACGGGCATCGCGCTGCCCGGCGAGGAGCGCGGCCTGCTGCTCGACCTCGACAAGTACTCCGGCTCGACGATGGGCAACCTGCCGATCGGCCAGGGCCAGGCCGTCACCTCGATGCAGATGGCGCAGGCCTACGCGGCCATCGCCAACGGCGGCGTCCTGCGCACGCCGCAGATCGTCCGGGCCGTCGGCGGCTCGCGCGTCGCGCCGCCCACCGGCAGGCGCGTCCTGAGCGAGCGGACCGCGACCGCCCTGCGCGGCATGCTGCGCGGCGTCTTCAAGCCGGGCGGCACCGCGTCGGAGGTCCAGATCCCCGGCTACGACCTCGCGGGCAAGACGGGCACCGCCAACAAGGTCGACGAGCAGACCGGCGAGTACTCCGAGAGCCGCTACGTCGCGTCGTTCGTCGGCTTCGCGCCCACCAACGACCCGCGGCTGCTGATCTCGATCATGGTCGACGAGCCGCAGACCGCCATCTACGGCGGGCAGGTGGCCGCCCCGGCGTTCGGCCGCATCGCCGCGTTCGCGCTGCCCTACCTGGGCATCGAGCCGCGTTGATATGGGGTGAGGTTTGTCAAGTCGGCAGCGGTGATTGTGCCGTTGCCGACGTGAGGGTCGCTGTGGCTCGGGGTGCGGGTGGCGGCCGGAGCGGCGAGGGCGCTTCAGGCTGATATGCGAGGGCTGGCTACCTCAGGGACGGCTGTTCGTCGCGCCTGGGCCGCGTTCTAGTACCGAGCGCGCCAGCCGGGGCTGGTGCTCATAACGCGATCGCGGTTCCCGTGTGGCGCGCGCCGACCGCCGCCCCCACCTCGAGCGGGTTGTGGTGGTCGGGTCAGTCGGGCTGTCGGGCGATCTCCCAGACAAAGCACGCCAGCTCACGAGCGACGGCGACCGCGACGGTCGTGCGGCGCTTGCCGCGACGTGCGTCGAGATGCGCCCAGCGACCCGAGAGACGCAGCTGTGCGCGCCAGGCGGCCTCGATCGCTGCCGGCGGTTGACCGGCTTGGCGGCGGCGTAGCGTGAGCGAAACGGCGGGCTTGCGGCGGTAGTGCCAGGCGGCTTCGATCAGCAGACGGCGGGCATGGCTTGAGCCGGCTTTGGTGATCGAGCCTTGGCGGCGTTTGTCGCCGGTGGAGTACTCGCCGGGCACCAACCCGAGGAAGCTCGCAAGCTGACGCGGACGGGCAAACGCGGTGAAGTCACCGATCTCCGCGATCAGCCCGACGGCGGTGAGCGTGTCGATGCCGCGCATGCAGCGCAACCGGCCGACCACGGCCGCCCATTGCGGATCGGCTGCTTGCTCGGCGATCAGTGCATCAAGCCGACCACGACGCACAAGCAACACCTCGTGGCAGGCCAGGTACTCACCGAGCACGGTCTGCGCCAACGCGTCGGGCAGCTGGATCGATCTCAGCCACGCGCCGTGACGCTGGGACTCCCAAGGGTGTCCCGGGCCTTGGTAGACCAAGCCGCGACGCAGCAGCATCTTGCTGATCCGATGCCGTGCTCCCATCAGATCGCCGCGGAGGTCCTCGCGCGCCCGAACCAGATCCCGCAGCGACTCGAGCTGCGGGCTCGGCACCGTCACATGGCGCAGGTGTCCGGCCGCCAGCAACCTCGCGAGCTTCAACGCGTCGCGCTGATCGGTCTTGGTGTGATCGCCGGGCTGACGCGGAATCGCGCCAGGCGAGCAGACCACCATCTCGATCCCCGCCGACCTCGCCGCCCTGGCCAACCCAAACCCCGTCGGCCCGGCCTCATAAACCGCCCGCACCGGCCCCGGCAACGACTGCAACCACTCGATCGCCGCTTCCGGCGACCCGGCGAACTTGGCTCGAAAGACCTCACCGGACCCCAACTGCACCGCCGCTGCGGCGGTCTTGCGGGCATGCACATCCAGGTCCGCGAAGCAGATACCTTCCGACACGTCGACGCTCCCTTCACCCTTCGATGCGGTAACCAGCCCGCGCGATACGAAGCACAGGAGCGGCGACACTTACTTCTCACACCGGCGCCACCGACGCCGCCCCATACCGTCTAGGGGCGGGACCGGATCGCTGCGGGGATGCCGCAGTGTCTGCCACCAGGTGCGATGCGCGGCCCCGGGTGCAGTTGCGCACGAATGCGGTGCGCAACGGCACCGCGGCGGGGGCGGGCGGCTGTTCGCGGGCACCGGGCGCGGCTCGCCCGGCGGCTTCTCTGGTTCGTCGTCGCCGGGTGGTCGGCGGCCGTGACGCACGGCGCGGCGGGTCGCGGGGCGCTCCACGGCGGGTGGCGCGCCGCGCCGCGGCGCGGGTGCCGCCGGCGGTCGTCGACAGCTCGGCGACGCGGGAGCGGGGGCCGCGGGAGCGGCTGGAACCGGGGAGGAGCCGGCCGGCGGGTGGTCGCGGCTGTTGGCGGATCGCCGCTGGGATGCCGCGGCGATCCGCCAACAGGTGCGATCCGCGGGCGTCGGGCGCGGCTGGCCCGGCGGCTTCTTTGGTTCCTCGTCGCCGGGTGGTCGGCGGCCGTGACGCACGGCGCGGCGGGTCGCGGGGCGCTCCACGGCGGGTGGCGCGCCGCGCCGCGGGCGCGGGTGCCGCCGACGAGCCGGCGCAACGCCACCGCGCACCGCCGCCGGCCTCAGTAGCGTGCCCGGGGTGCTCCTGGGAGCGCTCTTCGACGATCCGGCCCTGCCCCCGGTCGACGTCACCGCCCTGGCCTACGACAACCGCGCCGTCACCCCGGGGACGGTGTTCTTCGCCGTGCCCGGATTCACCCGCGACGGCCACGACTTCGCCCCGGACGCCGTGGCGCGCGGCGCCGCGGCCCTGGTCGTCCAGCGGCCGCTGAGCCTCGGCGTGCCCGAGGTCGTGGTCCGCGACGTGCGCAAGGCCATGGCCCCCGCCGCGGCCCGCCTGCACGGCGACCCGACCGCGCAGCTGCGCGTCGCCGGCATCACCGGCACCAACGGCAAGACGACCACCGCGTACCTCGTCCGCGCGCTCCTGGAGGCCGCCGGGCAGCCCACCGGCTTGCTCGGCACCGTGGCCCAGGTCATCGGGGGCGACGAGCAGCCCGCGGTGCGCACGACGCCCGAGGCGGTCGACCTGCAGCGCACCTTCCGCCGGATGCTCGACGCCGGCGACCGCTGCTGCGCCATGGAGGTCTCCTCGCACGCCCTGGAGCTCGGCCGCGCCGACGCCATCCACTGGGCGGTCGCGGTGTTCACGAACCTCAGCCAGGACCACTTGGACTTCCATCCCGACATGGACGCGTACTTCGCGGCCAAGCGACGCCTGTTCGAGGCGACGCCCGGCCCGAAGGTGGTCAACGTCGACGACGCCTGGGGCGCCCGGCTGGCCCGCGAGTTCCCGGATGCGGTGACCGTCGCCCTGGAGGCCCGCGCCGACCTGCGCCCCGTCGACGGCCGCCTGGACGGCGCCGAGCTGCGCCCGCCGCTGCCCGGCCGCTTCAACGTCCTCAACGCCCTGTGCGCGATCGCCGCCGTGGAGGCGCTCGGCGTCGACCGGGCGGCGGCCCTGGAGGCGCTGCCGCACGCCCGCGTCGCGCCCGGGCGGTTCGAGCCGGTCGACGAAGGGCAGGGATTCGCCGTGCTGGTCGACTACGCCCACACGCCCGAGGCGCTCGACAACGTCCTGCGGGCGGCCCGCGAGATCGCCCGGGGCCGCGTGGCGGTCGTCTTCGGCGCGGGCGGCGACCGCGACCGCGCCAAGCGGCCGCTCATGGGCCGCGCGGCGGCGGCGGGCGCCGACGTCGTGATCGTCACCAGCGACAACCCGCGCAGCGAGGATCCGGAGGCGATCATCGCCCAGGTCGCGGCGGGCGCGCCGGGCGCCATCACGATCACCGACCGCCGCGACGCCATCCATCACGCCGTCGGGCTCGCGCAGGACGGGGACGTCGTCGTCATCGCCGGCAAGGGCCACGAGCAGGGCCAGGAGCTCGCCGGCGGGGTCAAGGTCCCGTTCCACGACGCCGAGGTGGCGCGGGAGGCGCTGCGTGCGCGACTGGTCGCCTGACGAGCTGCTCGCCGCGCGCCGCGACGGCGCGTGGACGCGGGCCGTCATCGACTCGCGCGAGGCCGGGCCCGGCGACGTGTTCGTCGGCCTGCCGGGCGCCAACGTCGACGGCGCCGCCTTCGCCGGCCAGGCGCTGGAGCAGGGGGCCTTCGCGGCCGTCACGGGGCTCGAGACCCTGCAGTCGCTGGCCACCGCCTGGCGCCGCGAGCTCGGGGCGCAGGTGATCGGCATCACCGGCTCGACCGGCAAGACCTCGACGAAGGACCTCCTGGCGGCGATGGTCGCCCAGGGGCGCCGGACGGTCGCCACCACGCAGAACCTCAACACGGAGATCGGCCTGCCGCTCACGGTGCTCGCCGCGCCCGCCGGGACCGAGGTCCTGGTCCTGGAGATGGCCATGCGCGGCGCGGGCCAGATCGCGGAGCTGGCGGCCATCGCGGAGCCCGACGTGGGCGTCGTGGTCAACGTGGGACCCGTCCACCTCGAGCTGCTGGGCTCGATCGAGGCGATCGCCGCCACCAAGGCCGAGCTGCTGCAGGGGCTGCGCCCCGGCGCCACCGCGATCGTGCCGGCGGGGGAGGCCCTGCTCGAGCCGTTCCGTCGCGACGACGTGACCTGGCTGACGTTCGGCCCCGGCGGCGACGTCGAGGAGCTGCCCGATGGCCTGGACATCGGCTTCACGAGCGCGCACATGCGCCGCAACGCCCTGGCGGCGCTGGCGGCGGCGCGCGCCGTCGGCGTCGAGCCCGCCGGCCGGCTGGAGGTCGCGCTGAGCGGGCGCCGCGGCCAGCGGCGCACGACGCAGACCGGGATCACCGTCGTGGACGACTGCTACAACGCCAACCCGATGTCGATGCGCGCCGCCCTGGACGACCTGGCCGCCACCGCGCCGGGCCGCAAGATCGCGGTGCTCGGCGACATGCTCGAGCTCGGGCCGCAGGAGCGCGCGCTGCACGAGGAGATCGGCGCGCACGCCCGCGCGGCCGGGATCGAGCTGCTGGTCACCGTCGGGCCGCGGGCGGCGGCCATGGACGGCGACGCCCACGCCGACGACGCGGCCGGGGCGGCGGAGCTGGTGCCCGGGCTGGTGCGCGAGGGCGACACCGTGCTGGTCAAGGCCTCGCGCGGCGTCGGGCTCGAAGCGGTCGTCGAGGCGCTCGCCCCGGGTCCCGGAGGCCGTCGCTGATGGGGGAGATCCTCATCGCGGGGACGGCGTCCCTGCTGATCTGCATCTTCCTGTCGCCGAAGTTCATCGCGGCGCTGCAGGTCCGCCAGTTCGGCCAGCACATCCGCGAGGAGGGCCCGGCCCGCCACCACGAGAAGGCCGGGACGCCCACGATGGGCGGGATCATCATCTTCGCCGCGATCTCGATCCCGTTCCTGCTGCTCAGCGACTACGACTGGCGGTCGGTGGGCGTGTTCGGCGCGGCGATCGCCTGCGCGCTGCTGGGCTTCGCCGACGACGCGACGAAGATCTTCCGCCGCCGCTCGCTGGGCCTCGCGGGTCGCTGGAAGCTGCTCGGGCAGGTCATCGTGGCGCTCGGGCTCTGGTACGTCGCCACCGAGCAGGCCAACCTCTCGGACACGCTGCGCCTGCGGACGATAGACGCCACGATCGACCTGGGCGTCTTCTACCCGCTGTTCATCTACCTCGTGGTGGCCGGGACGACGAACGCGGTGAACCTCACCGACGGCCTCGACGGCCTGGCCGCCGGCTGCGCCTCGACCGTGCTGCTGGCCTACTGCGGCATCACGTTCATCACGCAGGGCAACGAAGACCTGACGCTGCTGGCGGCGTGCAGCCTGGGCGCCTGCATCGGCTTCCTGTGGTTCAACGCGTTCCCCGCGACGATCTTCATGGGCGACACGGGGTCGCTGGGCCTCGGCGGGGCCATCGCCGGGCTGGCGGTGATGACCAAGACCGAGGAGCTGCTCGTGCTCCTCGGCGGCATCTTCGTCGTCGAGGCGCTGAGCGTCCTGATCCAGGTCTTCTCCTTCCAGACCTTCCGCAAGCGCGTCTTCCTGATGGCCCCGATCCACCACCACTTCGAGATCCAGGGGTGGTCGGAGACGAAGATCATCCTGCGCTTCTGGATCCTCGCGGCGGTCTGCGCCGCCAGCGGCTTCACGATCTACCAGCAGTCGATCGCGTGACGGCGCTGGTGGTCGGCCTCGCCCGCTCCGGGCGGGCCGCGGTCCGGCTCCTGGCGCCGGACGTCATCGCCGTGGACGCCGGCACCCCGGAGGTGGACCTCGGCGTCGAGACGCACCTGGGCAGCGACGGCGTCGCGCTGCTGGATCGCGTCGACCTGGTGGTCAAGTCGCCCGGCGTCCCGCGTGAGGCGCCGGTGGTCGCCGAGGCGCGCCGCCGCGGCATCGAGGTCGTCGGCGAGCTGGAGCTCGCGTGGCGGCGGCTGGGCCGCGACGTGCTCGCGGTGACCGGCACGAACGGCAAGACGACGACCGTCGAGCTGCTGGGCCACCTGCACCGCGTCGCCGGCGTGCCGGTCGCGGTGGCCGGCAACGTCGGGACCGCCCTGGCCGAGGTGGTCGGGACCCTGCCGCGCGACGGCGTGGTGGTGGCCGAGTGCTCGTCGTTCCAGCTCGAG
>DASPKC010000139.1:0-8397 GCA_035628295.1 Baekduia sp. | reverse complement strand
GGGTGAAGCCGGCGTCGCCGAGCAGCGCCCCCCACGTCGCCTCCGGCACCTGCGGGCCGAGCTCGTGCACGCCGCCCTGCGACCGGGCGTGGGGCACGCAGATGAAGGTGCCCGCCGAGTAGAAGAGCTTGCCGATCGGGTTGCAGTTCTCGAGAACGGACTCACCCGACATGGGCTCGACGATCAGGAGCGTGCCGTCGGCCGTCAGCGCGGACCGGATGTGGGCGGCGGCCCCGACAGGGTCGCCCATGTCGTGCAGCGCGTCGAAGACGCAGACGAGGTCGTAGTCCCGGCCCGGGAAGTCCTTGGCGCCGGCGACCTCGAAGCGGACGCGATCGCCGACGCCCGCGCGCTCGGCGGCCTGGCGGGCGACCTCGACGGACCCTTCGTGGAGGTCGAAGCCGACGAAGCGCGAGTTCGGGAACGCCTGCGCCATGACGATGGTCGAGGCGCCGTGGCCGCAGCCGATGTCCGCCACCGTGCCGCCGGCGCGCAGCTTGTCGTCGACGCCGAGCGCCGGCAGCCAGGAGGGCACGAGGTTGGCCACGTAGCCGGGCCGGAAGAACAGCTCGGTGCCGCAGAAGAGGTCCCCGTCGTGCTCGTGCCAGCCGAAGCCCTCGCCGGTGCGGAACCGCTCGGTCAGCGCGGGCTCGTCCTTGACCAGCGACGCGGCGATGTAGAACGCCCCCGGCAGGAAGGTGGGGCTCTCGCGGTCGGCCAGGCAGGCGGCCTGCTCCGGGGTCAAGCGGAAGCGCTCGGCGGCGGCGTCGTACTCGACGTAGCCGCTGGCGGCCTGCGCGCAGAGCCACTCGCGGACGTAGCGCTCCTCGGTGCCGGTGCGCTCGGCGAGCTCGCCGGGCGTCACCGGGACGCAGTCGCCCATCGCCGCGTACAGGCCGAGCTTGTCGCCGATGATCACGGTCGTCTGGTGCAGGGCTGCGCCCAGGTCGCCGGCGAAGCGGCCGACGAACTCCTGGACGCGGGCCTCGTCGAGCGGGGTGTCGGTGGTGGCCATCTGGCGCTCCTCAGTGGTGGGTTGTGATGCGGCGACCACCTTCGCCGGGCACCGTCAACCGGTCGTCAGCCACCCGTCAAAGCCGGTTGGCGGCCGGCGGCCGCGGAACTAGGCTGGCGCCGGGATGCTGGAGGTGCGGCTGCTGGGCGGCCTGACGCTCGAGGTGGACGGGCGGGCCGCACCGGCGCCGGCCGGGCGCTGCGGGTCCCTGCTGGCGTGGCTGGCCCTGCATGACGGGATGCAGCCCCGCGCCCGGGTGGCGGCGCGCCTCTGGCCCGACGTCCTGGACGAGAGCGCGCGACGGAGCTTGCGCACGGCGCTGCTCGACCTGCGCCGCGAGCTCGGGCCGGCCGGGCAGCGGCACCTGGTGGCCACGCGCGACGAGATCGGGCTCGGTCCTCCCGGCGAGGTCTGGGTCGACGCCCGGGCGTTCGCGCACGCTGTCGAGGAGGGGCGTCTGACCGAGGCGCTGGCGCTGGGCGCGGGCGAGCTGCTGCCGCAGTTCGAGCACGAGTGGGTCTACGCCGCGCGCGACGAGCACCGCTACGCCTTCGAGCAGGTCGTCGAGCGTCTCGCGGCCGCGGCCGAGGCCGCCGGCGACCTGGCGGGCGCCATCGAGCACACGCGCCGTCTGGTCGCGGGCGACCCGCTCGCGGAGGCCCCGGCGCGGGCGCTGATGCGCCGCCTGGCGGCGGCGCAGGACCGCGCCGCCGCGCTCGCCGCCTACGACCGGCACCGCGAGCGGCTGCGCACCGACCTCGGCATGGCCCCGTCGGCGGCCACGCGGGCGCTGGCCGACGAGATCCGGGCCGACCACGTCCCTGCGCGCGAGCCCTCCGCCGCCCCGCCCGTGGCCCTTCCGGCGCCGCTGGGTCGCGCCGTGGCCAAGCCCCTCTTCGGCCGGACGGCCGAGCTGCGGGCGCTCGACGACCACTGGCGCGCGGTCCTGCGTGACCGGTCGGCGCGCTGCGTCGTCATCGGGGGCGAGCCGGGCATCGGCAAGACGCGTCTGCTGGCAGAGGTCTGCGCGCGGGCGCACCGGGAGGGCGCCGTGGTCCTGTACGGCCGCTGCCACGAGGACGCGCCGTTTCCGTACGCGCCGATCGCCGAGGCCCTGCGCCGCTACGCGGCGGCGGCCGGCCCGTCGCGGGTCGCGGCCGACGCGGGTCCGGGGGCGACCCGGCTGGCGGGGCTCGTCCCGCAGCTCGCGCCTGCGGGCGAGCCGGGTGGGACGGGTGACGGGCCGGGGCCGCCCGCCGCCGACGCCGACGGCGAGGCCCTGCGGCTGCTCGACGCGATCGTCTCGGTCGTCGCCGGCGCCGCCGGCGACGGCGCGGCGGTGCTGGCGCTCGAGGACGTGCACTGGGCCGACCGGCCGACACTGCGCCTCCTGGAGCACCTGGCGCGCTGCGGCGAGGAGGCGCCCGTCCTGGTCGTGGCGACGTACCGCGACACAGAGACCCGCGCGGAGGATCCTCTCGGGGCCACGCTGGCGCGCCTGCGCCGCGAGCGCCTCGCCGGGACGCTCGGCGTCGGCGCCCTCGACAAGCCGGCGCTCGTCGAGTTGGCGCGGGCCTCGTGGTCCGCGACGCCCGACGCGCTGCTGGGCGAGGTGCTCGCCCGGACGGACGGCAACCCGTACTTCGTGGAGGAGGTTCTGCGCGACCTGGCCGCGGCGGGAGCGCTGCGGCTGGAGGACATCGACGTCCCGCTGACCGTCCAGGACCTGATCGTCCGGCGGCTCGGCCGCCTGGGCGGCGAGGCGAGGACCGTGCTCCAGGCGGCCGCCGTGATCGGGACCGAGTTCGACATCGACGTCCTCGAGCTCGCCACCGCCATGGGGCGCGACCCGTTGCTCGACGCCCTGGACGACGCCCTCGCCAGCGGGCTGCTCACCGAGCTGCCCCGGGCGGTGGGCCGGTTCGCATTCGCTCACGCGCTCGCGCGCGAGACGCTGTACCAGCGGCTCTCGGCGACGCGCAGAGCCGACCTGCACGGGCGGGTCGGGCGGGCCATCGAGCAGCGCCACGGTGAGGCGGCCGACCACCTTCCCGCGCTGGCCCGTCATCACGAGCTCGCCGGCGACGCGACGGCCGCGCTGCGGTTCCACCTGCTGGCCGGCGACGCCGCGGCCCGCATCCACGGAGCCGACGATGCGCTGCACCACTACTCGCGCGCCATCGAGGCGGCCGAGCGGCTCGGCCTCGGGCCCGAGGACGCGCGCGTGTACGGCGTGCACCACCGCCGCGCCCTGCTGCGCCAGCGCGCCGGCGACGTCGCCGGCGCCGTCGAGGACGCCGCGGCGGCGACCGCGGGCGCCCGCGCGGCGGGGGACGCCGCCGCCGAGCTCGACGCGCTCAGCCGGCGGGCGTTCATGCGCCGCTTCCAGCGCGTCGAGGATGCCGTCGCCTGGCACGAGGAGGCGCTGTGGGCGGCCGAGGCCACCGGCGACGTGCGGGCCCAGGTCGCGTCCCTGGCGCGGCTGGCGATCGACCAGGCGAGCCTGCTGCGCCTCGACGAGGCCACCCGGCTGGCCGGACGCGCGCGCGAGGTCGCCGAACGCGGCGGCGACGACGAAGCGCTGGCCCTGGCCCTCGACGCGGTCAAGCTGGCCGCGCTGCAGCTGGGCGACCTGCGCGAGCTGGACGAGGCGACGTCGCGGCTGCTCGCGCTGCGCGAGCGCGCGGGCGCCGGCTGGAGCCTGCACTGGCTGGACGACTGGGTGCTGCTCGAGCGCGCCTTCGTGGCCATCGCGACGGCGGACTGGGAGGGCGCGCTCGCGGGCGTCGCGCGCGCACTCGAGGTCAACCGGCGGCTGGGCAACCGCTTCGCCGAGCCGATGGTCCTCGACGCCCGCACCTGGATCCGTCGCAGCCGCGGCGAGCACGAGGCGGCGGTCGCGCAGGGCATCGAGGCCGTCGCGCTCGCGCGCGAGCGCGCCACCCAGGAGTGGGTCGCCTCGACGAGCGCGTCGCTGGGCTGGGCGATGCTCGAGGCGGGCGACCCGGAGGGCGCCGCCCGGCAGCTCGAGCCGGCCCTGGCCGCGGCCGCGGAGGTGGGGGCACGGGGGCAGCTGCTGCGCTGCACGGCGCTGCTGTCGTGGGCGACCTGGGACCTGGGCGAGCCGGAGCGTGCTCTCGCGCTGGCCGGGGAGGCCGAGGACCTCCTGCAGACGGTCACGACGCCGCCCGGCCGGCTGTTCCTGCTGGGCGCCCACGCACCGCTCGCCGTCGCGCGCGTGCGGCTCGCGGCCGGCGACGCACCCGAGGCGATCGCGCTGGTGGAGCCCGTGCTCGACGCAGCCCGGGCCGCGGGATGGAGGGAGACGGTGGCGTACGCCACCCTGCTGCGCGGTGCCGCGCGCGGAGACTGCGCGGCGGTCGAGGAGGCGCGCACGCTGGCGCGCGGGGACGGCCTCGGCTGGGTGGCGCGGGAGGCGGAGGCCAAGCTCCACGAGATGACCGCCGCCGGGCGCTGAGGCCGCGGCGGTCACGCCCGGGCGCGACGCCAGGTGGCCTCGTAGCGCAACGCGGACGGATCGCTGAGGCGGCCGTTGAGCGCCACGAGCGCGGGAAGCTGCGTGCGGTAGCTGGCGACGGCCGCGGCCTTGGCGCTCAGGGCGTCGTCGTCCAGCACGTGCAGCTCGCGGGTGAGCGACCCCGCGTCCGGGATGCCCTGCTCCAGCGTCGCGGTCCAGTACCCGTCCACGTCGAGGCCGTCGACCGGGTCCTCGCCGGTGACCGACGCCGGCCAGCCGAAGCGGATCGCGTGCGGCAGGTCGGCGTAGAAGGCGACGGCGTGGCCCCGGCGCTCCAGCGCCAGCGCCGCGGCGCGCACGATCTCGTGATCGGGGATGGCGCCCAGCCCCGCGGGCGCGACGAGCAGCGCGTCCGCAGCGACCTCCCGGGCGATGCGCCGGGCGATCTCGTCCGCCGGCTGCCGGCCGCGCCGGTACTGGCCGTCGAGGAAGCCGAGGTTGCGGGCGCGGCGGCCGGCGCGCGCCAGCGCCTCCTGGTCCTCGAGCAGGCGCTCGCGCATCCGGACGCCACCGTCCATGGCGCCCGTGAGCTGGTCCCACCACGCGACGCGTCGCGGCCCGGCCGCATCGGGCGCGGCCGTGAACACGTTGATCACGCGCACATCGCCGGGCGCGGTGAGCAGCCGCCAGCAGGACAGCACGGCGTCGTCCGGGTGCGGTGAGAGCACGAAGATGGCCACGGACGGCGAGCGTGCCGCCAGCCACGCCAAGCGCGCGTCAAGCAACCGTCAGCCGGCCGGCCGGGCCGCCGCGTGCCAACCGGCCGGGCGACGTTGACGCGGCATTGGCGCTCGCGTCACGCGGGCGCCGCCAGCCTCGCACCACGTCGTTCCATCACGAGGAGGCATCCATGACGTTCCGCACCCTGGCCGCGCTGGCGGCATGCACCCTGGTTCCGACGGGGGCCATCGGCGTCGCGTCCGCCACCGCGCCGTCGGGCGTCTCGCCCGTCGAGCACGTCGCCGGCGCGCGGTTGGCCAAGAAGGTCGACGTCGACGCCGACGGCGTCCGGTTCCAGACGACGCGGCGCACCGAGGTCTCGGTCCTCACGCTCACCGTCGCGCCGGGCGGCTCGACCGGCTGGCACACCCACCCGGGGCTGGCGGTCATCTCGGTCGCGCAAGGCACGGGCAAGCTCTACGCGACCGATTGCACCTCCCGGACCTTCACCGCCGGGGAGGCCTTCGTCGAGGCGGGGGACGACAAGGCGACGCTCTTCCGCAACGAGGGCTCCGCCCCGGTGGTCCTCACGGTCACCTTCATCGCCCCGCGCCGGGCGGCGGTCATCCGCGACGAGCGCGCTCCGCGCACCTGCCGGCTGCGCTGAGGTCTGCCGCTGCGGCGGCCGCCGAGCGGCCGCCGCAGCGTCACGTTGACCCGTCGCCGGCCGGGGTCCACACTGCGCGCCATGCGGGCATGGAGGGACAGGGGAACGCTGGGCCTGGCGCTGCTGGCGTCGGTGATCGCCCTGTGGCCGTCGACCACCAGCGCCCGCGCGCCCGCGGCCAACCAGTGCGTCACCCCCGCGGGCGACGACCTGAACCAGACGTTCGCCACGGACGACGCGTTCATCGCGCCGTTCTGCCGCACCGCCCGCGTCGGCGACCACTGGCGACCGATCGTGCGGATCGCCATGGCCGGCTCCGACCCGGTCTTCCCCTCGGGTTTCACCCCTTCGGCGCCGGACCTCCTCGAGGACTTCTTCGCCAAGTTCGTCTCCGCGCGCTACGTGGTCGATGCGGGCACCAAGCGCGAGCGGAGCTTCACGTTCACCGCCGATCAGCTCATCTTCGAGACCGGCGCGCTGCCGGACGGCAGCGTGTTCGTGCGCTGGATGCCGCGCCTGCGCCCGCTGCCCAAGGGCGAGCACACGGTCACGGAGTACCTGACGCTGCGGGCCGACTTCTGGGACGGCCTGGGCACCGACCCGCAGCTCAACCTGATCCCGGCCGGCGAGTCGCTCGTCGACCAGCTGGCGTTCACGGTGGTGACGCCGAGCCGCTCCGGCCGCTGATGGCGAGACGCGCGACGCGCCAGCCGGGGAACGCGAGCAGGGCCGGCATCGCGTACAGCAGCTCCTCGAGCGGCAGGGCGCCGATGTGGGCGGTCATGCGGTGGCCCTGACGTACTCGTCGCGGCGGCGGTGCCAGGGGCCGTCCTCGTTGCGGCCCTTCGGCGCGCGGTCCAGCCAGGCGTAGACGCCCCAGATCGCGTCCACGCCGGGCCCGTACGTGGAGTAGGTGTGGAACACCGTGCCGTCCTGCAGCGCGAAGGCGCTCATGCCGGGGCGCTCGCCCACCATGCCGTCGGCGACGGGGGCGAAGTTGTACTCGCGTAGCGGGCGCTCGGCGGTCGACGAGACGCCGAAGTCGAAGTTGAAGTCGCTGTCGTGGGAGGACACCCAGCGAAACGACCACCCCATGCGCTCGCGGAAGTCCTCGAGACGCTCCAGCGGGGCGCGCGACACGGCGACGAAGGCGACGTCGTGATGCTCGAGATGGACGTGCGGGCCGTTGACGCCGTCGGCGATGGAGGAGCAGCTGGCGCAGCCCGCCTCCATGTCCGGGCCCAGCATGAAGTGCTGGACGATGAGCTGCGAGCGCCCGCCGAAGAGGTCGGCGAGGGTCGCCGGGCCGTCGGGCGTGTCGAAGACGTACTCCTTGTCGACGGGGACCCACGGCAGGTCCTGGCGCTGGCGGGCGAGCTCGTCGCCCAGGCGGGTGAGCTCCTTCTCGCGCTGCAGCAGGGCCAGGCGCGCGGTGCGCCACTCGTCTCGGGTTGCGGTGCGGTGCATGCCGGCCAACCTACAAGCCGTGACTTGTACAAGTCAAGACTTTAGTATCGTGCCCTCGTGATGGACGCCGCGTTCACCGCCCTCGCCGAACCCCGCCGACGCGCGATCCTGAGCCTCGTGCGCTCGGAGCCCCGTGCGGCGTCGGAGATCGCGCAGGAGTTCCCGGACATCACCCAGCAGGCGGTGTCGCTGCACCTGAAGGTCCTGCACGAGGCCGGTCTCGTGGACGTGCGCCCGCAGGGCCGGCAGCGGCTGTACCTGCTGCGGCCCGAGGGCCTGCGGCCGGTCCGCGAGCTGCTGGACGAGCTGTGGCCGGCAAGCCTGCAGCGGCTCAAGGCGGCCGTCGAGGCGGAGATGCGCGATGAGCGCGACTGAGCCGCTCGTCCACCGCGTGTGGATCGACGCGCCGCCGGAGCGCGTGTTCCCGTTCTTCTGCGAGCCGGAGCGGCTGACGCGGTGGCTCGGCGACGCCGCCGAGCTCGACGCCGCACCGGGTGGGCGCTTCGCGGTCGACTTCGGGCAGGTCCTCGTGCGCGGGCGCTACCTCGAGGTCCAGCCGCCCGAGCGCGTCGTCTTCACCTGGGGCCAAGCCGGATCCGAGCAGCTGCCGCCCGGCAGCAGCCGCGTCGAAGTCGCCCTCGCCGCGGAGCGCGGCGGCACGACCGTGACGCTGCGCCACCACGACCTGCCGGGCGCCGAGCGCGACTCGCACGACCGCGGCTGGCTCGCCAAGCTCGCACAGCTCGCCGAGCACGCGGCGGGGAGGTGAGGGCGGGGGTGGCCAGCGAGCCCGATCTGCAGCAGATTCGCGCCGACGTCACGGCGCTCGCCGGGATGACGCGCGACAGCGCGGGGCCGGGGGAGCGGGCCAGCGCCGCCTGGCTCGCCCGCCGGCTGCGGGAGGCCGGGGCCGCCGACGTCGAGGTCCAGCCGTACACCGGCGCGCCGACCTACGCCCACCACAACGCGTTGCTGCTGGCCGCGGCGCTCGCGGCGGGTCGCGCGCCGCGCCTGGTGCGCGCCGCGGTCTGCTTGGCGGCCCTGGCGGCG